>CAMAZB010000111.1 GCA_945862785.1 uncultured Clostridia bacterium
GAGATAGCGTAGCGTCTCGTGGGCTCGGAGATGTGTATAAGAGACAGGGCTTGCTCCCGCCCGGAATTTTTATTTCAGCAGCGGCTGAAAGTGTGAGTCAGCCCCCGGATCTCCTCCGCAAGGGCGGGGGTGGTCTGACCGGGCAGCATCCGCCAGCACCAGTTGTCCTCCGCCACGCCGGGGACGTTGACGCGTGCTTCGCTGCCGAGACCCAGGTAGTCCTGCATCTGCGCTACGAACAGCTCCGCCACGCTTCCCTGTCCCGCCCGCAGCAGGGCCCGGCGGGTGCTTTCGGCGTCGTCCGCATTCAGATAGGCCTTGACAAAGGCCTTTTCCTCCGCCGTGGCGTGGTCGTACCAGCCCACGGCGGTGTCGTTGTCGTGGGTGCCGGTGTAGCAGATGCAGTGGGGCTGGTAGTGGTGGGGCAGGTAGGCGTTGTCCGGGCCGGAGAAAGCAAATTCCAGCACCTTCATGCCCGGCAGGCCGGATTCGTTCCGCAGGTCGTGGACGGCGTCGGTCAGCAGCCCCAGATCCTCGGCGATATAGGTGATGTTGGAGAACCAGCTGGTCAGCACCCGCAGGAGGTCCATACCGGGGCCCTTCTCCCACTGGCCAACCCTGGCTGTTTTCGAGTCCGCCGGGATGGCCCAGTAGCTCTCCAGGCCCCGGAAGTGGTCGATGCGGATGGCGTCGAACAGCCGTGCCGCGCCTCCGACGCGGCGGATCCACCAGCTGAAGCCATCTTGCTTCATGGCGGCCCAGTCATACAGCGGGTTGCCCCAGAGCTGGCCGTCCTCGGAGAAGTAGTCGGGCGGCACGCCCGCCACCTTGGAGGGCTTTCCCTCTTTGTCCAGCAGGAACTGCTCCCGCTCGCTCCACACGTCGGAGGAGTCCAGGGAGACGTAGATGGGCACGTCGCCGATGATGCGGATGCCCAGATTGTTGACGTATTCCTTCAGCGCCGCCCATTGGGAGAAGAACCAATACTGGACGCAGGTATGGTAGGAGATCTCCGCCTCCAGATCCTTCCGCCACTGCTCCACGGCGGCGGACTCATGGCGGCGCAGGGCCTCGTCCGGCCAATCGCACCAGGCGCAGCCGAAGTGGCTCCGGGCGGCCTGGAACAGGGTGTATTCCCTCAGCCAGGGGGTGCCGTCCGCAAAGGCGCGGATGGCGTCGCCGTCCTTTTCCCAGGCCCGCGCCGCGGCCTTCCGCAGCAGCGGCTCCCGAAGACGGCAGACGGACTCATAATCCACTTTGCTTCCCACGGGCAGGCGGGCGGCGTCCAGGTCCGCCTCGTCCAACAGGCCGCTGGCGGCCAGGGTTTCCAGGTCGATGAACAGCGGATTGCCCGCAAAGGTGGAGGCGCTGGTATAGGGGGAGTTGCCCTGGCCTGTGGGGCCCACGGGCAGGATCTGCCACCAGGATTGTCCGGCGTCGTGGAGGAAGTCGGCAAAGGCCCGGGCCTCTTTGCCCAGAGATCCGATGCCGTAGTCAGAAGGCAGGGAGAAAATCGGCAGTAAAATACCGGCGGAACGTTTCATATGGGGACCCCTCTTCACACACAGATTTCGCCTTTTATTTTATGCGTCGGCAGGGCGGGTGTCAAGAGTCCGTCCAGGGCCCGGCCCGCCGGGGAGCCCCATCCCCTTGACGGGTATCCCGCCGTATGATACAATTTCATCGCCCTGCGGAAAGATCCCCCCTCTGCCCGCCGGGCTGAACCATACGGATGTCATCTGACGGCAAGGGCTGCCTGCACCCCGCGCCGAAAGCCGGACACGACCCGCGGCCCGCGCCGCGGGCTGTTGCCATACGCTTTCTGCCCCTCCGCCAGACCGGCGGAGGGGTTTTACGTTTCGCATGAAAGGAGAGCCTGCCATGGAGACCCGCGTTGCTGTGTTGGCCGTCATCGTCCGGGAGGACGCCGCCGTGACGGCCCTGAACGATCTGCTGCACCAGTACGGCAGCTATATCATCGGCCGGATGGGCATACCCTACCGGCAGCGGGGCGTGAATATCATCAGTGTGGCGCTGGACGCCCCGCAGGATGTGATCTCTGCCCTGTCGGGAAAGCTGGGCCGATTGCCCGGCATCACCGCCAAGACGGTCTATGCACCTGAAACCCTGTGAATAATGGATGATACCGGGCAGAATGCTGAGCGTTTTCCGCAGGCCCGTATTATCAATGCTCAATGATAAATCCAAAAGAGGAGATCGCTATGATGAAGAAGATTGTTTCCCTGTCTCTGGCATTGCTGCTGGCCCTGTCCCTCACCGCCTGCGGCAGTAAGCAGGAAGCACCCGCTCCCGCAGAACCTCCCGTACAGGAGACTCCTGTGCAGGAGGAAGCCCCCGCCGCTTCCGTCGAGGCACCCGTCACCACCCGCATCGCCGCCCTAAAGGGCCCCACCGCCATGGGGCTGGTGAAGTTGATGAGCGACGCCCCGCACTCCGCTGACGGCCCCATGTATGATTTCACCCTGGCCGGCGCCGCCGACGAAGTGACGCCCTCCCTCATCAAGGGCGACCTGGACATGGCCTGCGTCCCAGCCAACCTTGCCTCCGTGCTGTACAACAAGACCGAGGGCGAGATCATCACCCTGGCCGTCAACACCTTGGGCGTCATCTATATCGTGGAGAACGGCAACGCCGTTCAGTCCATGGCGGACCTGGCGGGCAAGACCATCGTGGCCGCCGGCAAGGGCAGTACCCCGGAGTACGCCCTGCGCTACCTCCTCTCTGAAAACGGCATCGACCCCAACAAGGATGTGACCATCGACTGGAAGAGTGAGCACAGCGAGTGCGTGGCGGCCCTGGCCGCAGGCAGCGCCACCATCGCCCTGCTGCCCCAGCCCTTCGTCACCGTGGCCCAGACCAAGATCGATGGCCTGCGGATGGCTCTGGACCTGACCGCCGAGTGGGATGCCCTGGACAACGGCTCCGGCATGATCACCGGCGTCGTGGTGGCCCGTAAGTCCTTCGTGGAGGAGCATCCCGCCGCTGTGGGCGCGTTCCTTCAGAATTATGCTGCTTCCGTGAATTGGGCGAACAGCAACAATGCCGACGCCGCCCAGCTTATCAGCCAGTACGGCATTGTAGAGGCCGCCCCCGTGGCGGAGAAAGCCCTGCCCTACTGCAACATCGTCTGCATCACCGGAGAAGAGATGCGGGAGAAACTCTCCGGCTACCTCCAGGTCCTCTTTGACGCGAACCCCACCTCTGTGGGCGGCAAGCTGCCGGGAGACGATTTCTATTACAGCTCCAACGCCTGATTCCCTGTAAAAAAGTGAGGCATAGCCTATGAAAAACCGCCCCGCTCAAAACTCCATAAGCCCCTGGGCGGTAGCCTTCTGGCTGCTGGTGTGGCAGGGAGCCAGCATGCTGTTCGCCGCCCTGTGGCCCAACGGCCACCTGCTGCTGGCGTCCCCCGTTTCCGCCGCTCTGCGTCTGGGGGAGCTGGCCTGTACCGCCGCCTTCTGGCGGGCGGTAGGGGGGTCTATTGCCCATATTTTCGGCGGCTTTTTGCTGGGCTGTGTCCTGGCGGCGGCGCTGGCGGTTCTGTCCGCCCGGTGGCGGCTTGTCCGGGAACTGCTGGCACCTCTGACGGCGGCGGTGAAGGCTGTCCCGGTGGTGTCCTTCATCATTCTGGCCCTGGTGTGGCTGGACAGCCGCTCCCTGCCGCTGTTTATCTCCGCCCTGATGGTGTTTCCGCCAGTGTACCTGAACGTCCTGGCGGGCATCGCCGCAGCTGACCAAAAGCTGCTGGAGATGGCAAACGTGTTCCGCGTTCCTCTGGGGCGGCGGCTGACGGGCATCTACCTGCCCGCCGTGCTGCCCTATTTCCGTTCCGCCGTGTCTCTGGCCCTGGGCCTCTGCTGGAAGGCCGGCGCGGCGGCGGAGGTCATCGGCCTGCCCGCCGGTACCATCGGCGAGCGGCTGTATACCGCCAAGGTGTACTTCCAGACCCCGGACCTCTTTGCCTGGACAGCGGTGGTCGTGGCGATGTCAGTGCTGTTTGAAAAGCTGTTTCTGGCGCTGGTGGACGCGCTGGCGGGAAAGGCGGGGCTGTGATGGAACTGCATGTGGAAAACCTCTGTAAGTCTTACAATGGCAGGCTTGTCCTGGAGAACGTCACCTTCACGGCGGGGCCGGGCGTCACCTGTGTCATGGCCCCCTCGGGAGCGGGAAAGACCACCCTGCTGCGTATTCTCATGGGGCTGGAACGCCCCGACAGCGGCAGCTTCACAGGCAATGTCCGCTGGGCCGCCGTGTTTCAGGAGGACCGCCTGCTGGAACACCTGGACGCTATGGAAAATCTCCGCTTTGTCCTGGGTTCCGCACTGGACGAATCCGCCGCCAATGTTCTTCTGACAGAACTGGGGCTGGGAGATACGGCGGGGAAGCCCGTCCGGGAGTTCTCCGGCGGCATGAAGCGCCGCCTGGCTCTGGCCCGGGCCCTGCTGGCGCCCTCTGACGCTCTGGCGCTGGACGAGCCCTTTACCGGCCTGGACGAGGAAAACCGGGCATGGTGCCAGGCGCTGATCCGCCGGATGGCACCGGGAAAGCCCGTCCTGCTGGTGACCCACGACCCTGCCGATGTCCGGGATGCCGCTTTGCTTAGGTTGCCTATGAGCTGATCCAAATGACCGGACGGCTGTCCAATGTCATTAAGATAAATGCGGAAAGTTACAACAGGCAAAAATGAAAGGACCGGGCTCACCTCAAATAGGGGTGGGCCCGGTTTGTTCACGAAAAAATGGGCATAGCAATAGAGCGGATGAAATCATCTGCTAAAACAATTGCTCACAGCGGAGAAATTATGCTATTCTATAGATGAAACTCACAGCTTTTTTGGCGGCTACATTACGAGGTCTACTTCGGCCAGGGCGAATGGAGGAAATAAACCTAGCAATGAGAGTTTCAACATCTGGTGGAGAAACATTCCCCAGGAAGAATTGCCTGCAAATATGTACGGCAACAGAAAAATTAGCTTTATAAGCATATTTCCTGTTGGCATTCTGAATGACTACGGACGAGGTAATCAGTTCGGAGAAATTGTACATGATGAGTCTGGCGAAGATTTCCTGGAAAATGTACTCCGCTTTTTTTGCGTGAAAATGGAGCAGACCAATCGTATATTTGAGCTCTCGAAAAGACGTTTCAATGCCCCAGCGCATAGCGTAAAGCTTCTTGAGCTCTGCAGGAGGAAAAGTATTCGCATCGAGATTTGTCACAATGGTTTCATATGTGGAATCTGTAATTTTGAAGCGGACAAGGCGAAAAGACAGTTTGTAAAACTCGGCGGGTAAATGTTTCCTGTTTTCTTTTGGCAAGTAGTCAAAGGTCCTATTATTGGGAACCAATTTATACTGATTTCGGTTTTTGAGAAGATTCTTCACCTCATTTGTCTGCTTTGTAGTCAGCGAAAGCTGTACAACGCTGAGGCCGTGACGAGATCTGTGCGGCAGCCGAACTGCTTCATGAGTTCTGTGGTTAGACTGCCAC
>CAMAZB010000112.1 GCA_945862785.1 uncultured Clostridia bacterium
AACAAAGAAATTCCTATGGTAATGATAGTAAGGCTTAAGAAGGTAAAACGTGATACCTTACAATAAATTCAAGTTTGTCGGGTAAATAGCAAAGCCAGCCGAGCCAGCGGGCGGTCAAGATGAACGGGCTTCGCCCACCGTTGACAGCCCCGCCCGGTTTCGCAGTTAGGCAGTCAAGGAGCGACAGCAAGGAGTGCTGCCGCCCCGCACTATTATTCAGAGAGGGGGAATTTCCATGACAGACCAGAAAGCCTATCAAGAATATATCCAGCGCAGGTACAACGCCTCTTGCAAGGCTGTTATCCGCTGTGCCTGACAGCGTCCGTCCGTGCCGGAATTATGTAGAGCTCCACATAATTCTGTTGTATTTCCCAGCCTTTTGTGATACTATTTTGATACTAATAAACTTTACAGCCGAAAATAGCAGGTGGAATATTAACATATTTGCGAAAGTTTTTCCTGCGAAATCACCTCAAATACACCCTACTATATCTGAATTTGCCGAATGGGAATAACGAAACAAGTGTATATGAGCCCCGGAAAGCCCTGGGAATGCAGGGTTTTCCGGGGCTCTCTGTTATGGAGCGGCGGCAATTCCTTTCTTTTCAGGCCGAGTATTGGCGCTTATAGTCGCGCCGTCACCGAGGAGCCTAATTCTGGTGGGTGCCGGCGTCTCGCTTTGTCCCGGCAAAACAAAAAATCCCTCAGAGCCTTGCGGCTCTAAGGGATTTAGATGGTGGACGATACAGGACTCGAACCTGTGACCCCCTGCACGTCAAGCAGGTGCTCTAGCCAGCTGAGCTAATCGTCCGAAGCGGAACGAATATAGGATACACGACCGGGGCGCTTTTGTCAACACCTTTCTTGCATTTTTTATTTTTTTTTGTTATACTGCCGCCAAAGGACAGAAGGGGGATCGATCAATGGAACAGACCGCATTGGTTACCGGCGCTTCCCGTGGGATTGGACGGGCGGTAGCTCTGGAGCTTTCCCGCAGAGGCTGGAACGTCTGCGTCAATTATCTGGAGCGGCAGGACGCCGCCCGGTCTCTGGTGGAACAGATCGAGGCCGAGGGCCATCACGCCATTGCCGTCCAGGCGGATGTGGCGGACCGCGGAGCCGTGGAGGCCATGGTCCGGGATACCCGGGCGGGGCTTGGCCCCATCTCCCTGCTGGTGAACAACGCGGGGATCTCTCCCCACGGGCTATTCCAGGATACCGACGACGCCACCTGGGACCGTACGCTGGCGGTGAACCTCACCGGTGCCCGGAATGCCATTCAGGCGGTGCTGCCCCATATGCTCTCCGAAAAGCGGGGGTGCATCGTCAACATCTCCTCCATCTGGGGACTGCGGGGAGCAAGCTGTGAGGTGGCCTACGCCTGCTCCAAGGCCGCCATCATCGGTCTGACCCGCTCTCTGGCCCTGGAGCTGGCCCCCTCCGGCATCCGGGTGAACTGCGTAGCCCCCGGCTGCATCGACACCGACATGGTGAAGGCGCTGGGCCCGGAGACCTGGGAGATGCTGGTGGAGGAAACGCCCCTGGGCCGTCTGGGGACGCCGGAGGACATTGCCCACGCCGTGGCCTTTTTCGCGGAGGAGAGGTCCTCTTTCCTCACCGGGCAGGTGCTGACCGCCGACGGCGGATTCATCGTATAAATCGCAAAAGACCCGCTGCAGCTTGCGGCGGGTCTTTTTTATTCCTTTCCGGGCAGGGGTAGGTTGTGCAGGATGACCCGTCCAAAACAGACCAGCGTCCGTCCACCGCCGGGAAGCAGCACCTGGTCGGCGTCCGCCCGGGCCCGGTTCAGGGAGAACAGGTACACCACTCCCGCCGGGTCCTTGTAATACTGCTTGCAGAACATATCCCCGTCCACGCAGAAAATACCCACGTCTCCCGCCTGCAGCGGGTCCCGGTTCACATAGGCCACGGAGCCGTCCCCGATAAAGGGGGCCATGGAATCTCCCTGGATACGCACCGCGAATTCCGCCGCCTGGGGCACGTCGTCCTTCACGGGAATATAGTCGAAATCCTCTCCGAACACCGGGGCAGCGTAGCCTGCCGCCGCCGGGCTGCGGTACAGGGGGATGAGCCGGGGCTCCTGTTCGGTCTTTCCGGCCTCCAGGTCATCCCGGTAGGCGCACAGGGCCTCCGCCACCGACCGCACCGTCTCCTTCCCCAGAGGCGAGAGGCCCCGGTACTGATCCATCAGCAAGTGCTCGCTGCGGCTCAGGACGCGTCCGCCGCTTCGAAAGCTGTCCTGGAACAGAGTATTGGGGTCGGTCTCCAGGCTGTCGAACAAGCGGAGCAGGACCTCCTCCTTGGGGAAACTGATACCGGCTTCATAGTTGCCCACGGTAGACTGGGAAACTCCCAGCCGTTTCGCCAGCGCCGACTGGGAGATCCCCAGGGCTTCCCGGCATTCCTGTATGCGTTTTCCCAGGCTCATGGTCAAGCTCCTCTCAAGCTGTTTTAACCATCATACCGTACATATTTGGTCGTGTCAAACTTTTTTAACAAGAATCTTGTTTAACCTCTTGACACAATCGAACATATGTGCTAGTATTCCCATTGTAAACAAGATTCTTGTTTATTATATCTATAAATATCAAGTTTCTTGTTTTCCTCGCACAGCCGTCTACAGGCTCGCATAGCTAGGTACCTGCGCCGCCGGCCGTCATTCACTCCCGCTCCTCTTCGAATCCGTCAAGTTACATAACAAGAAAAAACCGTCACACCTGACGGTGTAACGGTTTTTGGTGGGGGAAGGTGGATTCGAACCACCGAAGTCAGTGACAACAGATTTACAGTCTGCCCCATTTGACCGCTCTGGAATTCCCCCATATTCGATTTGGAGCTGGTGGACGGATTCGAACCCCCGACCTGCTGATTACAAATCAGCTGCTCTACCAGCTGAGCTACACCAGCAAGTTGCAGTTCCAACAGCAGGATTTATATTACCAGAAGGGCCGGGGTTTGTCAATAACTTTTTTTCTTTTTCATTCTTTTTTTGAGGAGGCCTTATGTTGCTGTACACCGAAAAACGCCGAAGGCGGCAAATCCTGCGCTGCACCCTGTGCGGCCAGGAGATCACCGAGGGAGAGGAATACTGGGCCTGCAACGGCAGCCGGATCTGTCGGGCCTGCCTGCCGGATTTCGCCCGGCAGGAGCTGTCTTGCTGCCATGAGATACGAGGAAAGGAGGCGGCGCTATGACGCTTTTGGAAATGTCCGTACAATACGCCGACAGTGCGGCGCTGATCCGCGCCCGCATCCGGGAGCTGCGGACGCAGGAGCGGCAGCAGCCCGATCCCGAGACTTCCCGCAGGCTGCGCCAGCGCATCGACGCTCTGACGCCTTTGCTGCGGGAATGCCGGGAGCTGGCGGTCCTGACCGCACGATATTACGACAGGAGTTATCATAAACATGAACGCTACACGCTTTGATACCAGAAGCAGCGAGTGGGCCGGGGACATGACCGTCTGGCTCCGGGAGCAGGCCAATGACAACCAGGAGCAAATGGAGCGGCTGCGCCGCAACCTGCGCCGGGCGAGAGAGCAGGAGCTGACTCCGCGGCAGCAGCAGGTTCTGACACTGCGCTACGAACAAAACATGAACGGAGCGGAGATCGCGCGGATGCTGGGTCTCAACCGCTCCACCGTTTCCCGGACCATCCGGCGGGCCCAGGAGCGACTGCGCCGTTGTTTGCAGTATGCGCTGTAACTTCCCTCTTGTAGTTTTAGGCGGGAACCCGTATAATTGGATACAAGAGGGCATCCTAGAATCGGATCAGGAGGTACCGCCATGCTCTACAACACTCTGCACAACCGCTGGCTGCGGATCGTCGCCGCCGTCGTGGGCGAGCTGATCGCCGCCGCCGCGCTGAATCTGTTTATCGTACCGCTGAACTTATACACAGGCGGCGCCATGGGCGTCTGCCAGCTCATCCGAACGCTTTTACAGACCTATCTGGGGCTGAACTTCGGCTCCTACGATATCGCCGGTATTCTGTATTTCCTGGTGAATATCCCCATTCTTCTGTATGGCTACAAGTACCTGGGTCAGGGACTGGTGATCAAGACCATCATCTGCACCGTTGCCTTTTCCCTGTTTTACAGCATCATTCCCATTCCCTCCGCGCCCATTGTGGCCGACTATCTGACCGCCTGCCTGCTGGGCGGCATCCTCACCGGCATAGGCAGCGGCATCGTGCTGACCTGCGGCTGCAGCAGCGGCGGCCTGGATGTCATCGGCCTGTGCCTGAGCAAGCGGGGCAGCGGCTTCACCGTGGGCAAGTTCTCTCTGACCTTCAACGCGTTTCTGTACACTGCCTGCCTGATTCTGTTCAGCCCGGAGGTTGCCATTTACTCCGTCATCTATAACTTCTTCACCTCCATGGTGCTGGACCGGATGCATCAGCAGAACGTCAACGTCATGGCGCTGATCTTTACCAAGGAGGACGAGAACGTCCTGGGCCGCTTCATCATCGAAAAGCTGGACCGCAGCGTCACCTGGTGGACCGGCACCGGCGCCTATACCGGCGAGAACGTCCATGTACTGTGCGTGTGCCTTTCCAAATACGAGATCGAAGAACTGCTCCACGCCGTACGTTCCATCGACCCCCACGCCTTCGTGTCCGTTCAGGAGGGCGCCCGGGTCTTCGGCAACTTCCCCAAAAAGCTGGTATGATACGGAGGGTGCAGTCATGTCGGAGCTGATCGCCGTACTGGCCGGTACGCCGGTGGACACACAAATGGGCGTGGACTGTCTGGCAAAGGCAGGCCTTGCGGGGCTGGCCTTTCCCATAGCCCAGGACCCCCGGCAGCAGACCGCCTTCCAGATTTCCTCCCGGGAGGAGAAGTCCGCGGCAGTCGGCGCCGTGCTGTCCAAGGCCCGGAGCCGGGGCTGCCAAAAGGCCTTCGTCTACTGCAACTCCCTGTCCGGAGCGGTGGACTTCTCCCCTATGGCGGTGGAAACCGGCATGACCATCGTGACACCCCTGGATGTATACCGGGACCTGGCCCCCCGGTACCGCCGTCTGGGGCTGATCGCCGCCAACGCCCAGGGTCTGGCGGGTATTGAGCGGACGCTGTTTGCCGCCAATCCGGAACTGGACCTGCTGGGGGCCTGTATGCTGCCGGCGGTGCTATCCATCGAGGCGGGGCAGCCGCCGGAGGCGCTGGTGGAACAGCATCATCTGCCGGAACTGGCGGAGTGGTTCCGCCTGTGCGGCATGGAGGCCCTGGTGCTGGGCTGTACACACTTCCCCTACTTTAAGGAAGCACTGGCAAAACGGACAAGCCTGCCCCTCATCGACCCCGCGGAGGAAATGGTACATAGAATCATGGGATGAAGGAACGCCCTCCTGTGCTCAAAATAGCACGAGAGGGCGTTCCTATATTAATGTCTACTGAATAAACCGCTTTGCGGTTTATTCGCGCGGCGGTAGCCGCGCA
>CAMAZB010000113.1 GCA_945862785.1 uncultured Clostridia bacterium
TTTCAGGCCCTCTACTATCAGGCCGACAAGGTACACCAGGGGGCGCTGCCTGTCCCCGTGCGTCTGATGATGGATGAGTTTTGCAATGTCTCCCTGCCGGATGACTTTGGCAAGCTCCAGGCCACCATGCGAAGCAGAAATATCATGTCCACCATCGTCCTGCAAAACATCTCCGCTCTGAAGGCTTTGTTTAAGGACGACTGGGAGGGCCTGATGGGAAATGCGGACACGCTGGTATATTTGGGTGGAAATGAGCAAAGCACCCACAAATACATCTCTGAAATGCTGGGCAAGGAGACGCTGGACACGCGCAACCGCAGCACTACCCGCGGTTCCCACGGTTCCAGTTCCGTCAGCCACCAGCAGACGGGCCGGGAGCTGATGACCCCGGATGAAGTGCGGGCCATGGATAACGACTATGAGATCCTTTTTATCCGGGGCGAGCTGCCTGTCATGGACCGCAAGTACGATATTCTCAAGCATCCCAATATCAAACTGACCGAGGATGGCGGGGCACAGCCCTATATCCACCACCCCGGATTGTCCTATGTGCTGCCCGACTTGAGCATACCCGTGGATGATCTGGATGACATTGAAATCATTGAGGAGGTTCCAACAACATGAAAAAGACCGAACAGCGGAATACCCGCATCGACCAGCAGACCGGACGCGCCCGCCGCCTCTATGCGTCCGGCGTTCTGGTGCTTGTGCTCTGCGGCGCTCTGACCTGTCCCGCAATGGCTGCCACAACCGACCCGCTGACTATCGTAAACAATATGAGCGACTTCATCTTTTCCATCATCAAGGCCCTGGGCGTCATTATCCTGGGCTGGGGCATCGTGCAGGTGGGTATGTCCATCCAGTCCCATGATGCCAGCCAGCGCACCCAGGGCTTCCTCTGCCTGTTCGGCGGTCTGATGATCGCCTTTGCCAAGGAGATTCTAACCGCCATCGGCGCGGTGTGATGCAGCAGGGCGGGCCAGCGGCCCGCCCTGTTCTTTCTTTGCAACATTGATTTTTGTCGAAATGTGTCTCTATTTGAGACGCATTTCAGGAGGTGACTTTTTTGAGTGACAACTGGATCGTAGGCAATCTGCAATCCGCTTTTCATACCTGGAACGATAAATTGGCGGAGATATGGGCATTGATTACCGTAACGCCCCAGGAGTTCCGGGGCGGAGGGATCTGGACGGCCATCGTCAATATCAATGACGGATTGCAGGCCGTGGGTTACGGTCTGCTGGTATTGTTCTTTGCCATGGGCATCTTCCAGAGCGCAGCCAGCTTCCGGGACTTTCAGCGGCCGGAATTTGCCCTGCGCCACTTTATCCGTTTTATCCTGGCAAAGACCGCCATCGGATACGGCATGGAACTGATGCTTGCCATTTTCAATATTTGCGGCGGTATCGTTCAAAGCATTATGGGCGGCGTGGGCGGTATGGCCTCTGCTGCCGTTTCTGTCCCGCAGGAAATGGTAGACACCATAGAGAGCATCGGATTTTTGGAGAGCATTCCCCTCTGGCTGGTAACGGTGCTGGGCAGCCTGTTCATCACCATTCTGTCTTTCATTCTGATTATGACCGTCTATGGCCGCTTCTTCCGACTGTATATGTTTACAGCCCTGGCGCCGCTGCCGCTGTCCTCCTTTGCCGGCGAGGGAACCAGTTTTATCGGAAAGACGTTTATCAAGTCCTACACCGGCGTCTGTCTGGAGGGAGCGGTTATCGTTCTGGCCTGCCTGATCTATACCGCCTTTATCTCCGGGAGTGCGCCGGTGCTGGATACATCGTTATCCGCCGTCACGATGAGCTGGCAGTATGTGGGCGAGACGATTTTTAACATGATCGTTCTGGTGGGGCTGGTCAAGGGGGCGGAACGAATTGTCAAAGAGATGTTTGGCCTGTAATTTTTGAAAAGGAGATCATCATGGAAATTAAAATCCCGAAAGAAGTGCGGCAGCACTCGGAAAGTATTTTCTTCGGCCTGTCCGTCCGGCAGTTGATTTGTTCGGCTCTGGCCGTCGCAGTCGCTGTCAGCATTTATTTTGCCCTGCGGAATGTACTGGGCCGTGAAACGGCAAGCTGGGCCTGCATCGTGGCAGCGGCGCCCGTGGCCGTCGCGGGCTTCTTCCATTACAACGGCCTGACCTTTGAACAGTTCGTATGGGCCTTTATCAAATCTCAGCTTTTGTGCGCCGCCCCCAGGGCGTTCCGTGCGGAAAATATCTACTGTATGGCTCTGTCTGGAAAGGGGGCGCGATACGATGATTAAGACTCTGGCTACCGCAAACAGGAGTGAAAAAGAACGTTTTAAGATACCCCGCAGCGTCCAGCAGTCCATCCCTATTCGGTGTATCTTCCGGGACGGTATCTGGCAGGTGGGGAATAAGTACAGCCGCACCTGGCGCTTTGCGGATATTAACTACGCCCTGGCGTCCTATGAGGACCAGCGAGATATGTTTGCCGCCTATTGCGGCGTTCTGAACAGCCTGCCTACCGACGCCACCACCAAAATCACCATCAACAACCGGCGTTTGAATGGCGTGGACTTCTAGCGCAGTGTTCTGATGAAAAGCAGGGGCGACGGGCTGGATAGATACCGCGAGGAATACAATGCCGTTCTCACGGAAAAGACCGCCGACAGCAACGGTTTGATCCAGGATAAGTATATCACCGTCTCCGTGGCGCGAAAAAACATTGAGGAAGCCCGTGCTTTTTTCAGCCGGGTGGATGCAGACCTCGGCAAGAGCTTCGGACGGCTGGACAGTGGGGCAAGGCCCCTGGACAATCATGAGCGGCTGCGTCTGTTCCATGACTTTTTCCGGCCCGGAGAGGAGCCGTACTTCCAATTCGACCTCTCTGAAGCGATGAAAAAGGGCCATGATTTTCGGGACTACATCGCCCCGGACGGGATGCAGTTCAAGGCCGACCACTTCCAAATGGGCAGCAAGGTGGGCCGTGTTCTGTTCCTTCGGGAGTATGCCAGCTATATCAAGGACAGCATGATCGCGGAGCTGTCCGACTTCTCCCGGAACCTCATGCTTTCCATTGACATTCTGCCAATCCCCACCGACGAGGCGGTAAAGGAAGTCCAGTCCCGGATACTGGGCATTGAGAGCGACATTACCCGTTGGCAGCAGCGCCAGAATGATAAGAACAACTTTACGGCCACCGTTCCCTATGAGCTGGAGCAGCTGAGGGGCGAGACAAAGGAGTTCCTGGACGATCTGAGCACCCGCGACCAGCGCATGATCTTTGCCAACGTCACCCTGGTCCATCTGGCCGACGACTTGGAGCAGTTGGACGCCGATACCGAGACGCTGCAATCCATAGGGCGCAAGCACCTCTGCCAGTTCGCGGTGCTCCGCTATCAGCAGGAGGACGGACTCAACACGGCTCTGCCCTATGGCCTACGGCGGATCAAGACTACCCGTACTCTGACTACGGAGAGCGCCGCCGTCCTGACACCTTTCCGTGTTCAGGAGATTCAGGATGCCGGGGGCATCTACTATGGCGTCAACGCTGTCTCCAAAAACCTGCTGATCTGCAACCGAAAGAAGCTGCTGAACCCTCACGGCTTTATCCTGGGCGTGTCCGGCTCCGGCAAGTCCTTTTCCATGAAAGAAGCTATCACCTTTATCGCCCTGTCCACGGAAGATGATATTATTATCATCGACCCAGAGCGAGAATATGGAGAGTTGACCCGTGCCCTCCATGGGACCGTGCTGGAGGTTTCGCCCAACAGTCCCAACCATTTCAATCCTCTGGCCATCGACAAAGGCTACGGTGCCGGTGAAAACCCAATCGCTATGAAATCTGAGCTGATGATGAGCATTTGCGAGCAGCAGATGGGCGCGGGCCAGTTGGGGGCCTTCCATAAATCCATCATTGACCGCTGCACCGCCAACATCTACCGTGACCTTATCAAAAGTGGCGGCAAAGCCCGGCAGCCTACCCTGCCCGATTGGCGCAACGATGTCAAGCGGCAGCCGGAACGGGAGGCCCAGGAGCTGGCCCTTGCGTCGGAGCTGTTCGTGGAGGGCAGCTTGAATATGTTCGCCCATGAGACAAACATTGATATTACCAACCGCATGATCTGCTTTGACCTCTATGAGATGGGTGAGCAGCTCAAGCCCACCGCTATGAACGTGGTGCTGGAGTCCATTCAAAACCGGGTGGCCGCAAACCGGCTGGCCGGAAAATACACATGGGTCTTTATTGACGAAATATACTTGTTTTTCAAGTATTTCTACTCCGCTCAGTTCCTCTACAAGTGCTGGAAGAGGTTTCGGAAATATTCCGCGGCCATGACCGGGGCAACGCAGAACGTGGAGGAATGTCTGCGGTCCGATACAGCCCGGCTCATGTTCGCCAACAGCGAGTTTTTGATCCTGCTGAACCAGGCGGCCACCGACCGGGCGGAGCTTGCCAGGCTGCTGAATATCTCTGAAACACAGATGGGGCACGTTACCAATGCGGAAGCCGGTCACGGCCTGCTGAAAATCGGCGGCTCCATCGTTCCCTTTGCCAACGAGTTCCCACGGGGCGGAGATCTGTACCGGCTATGGAGTACCAATCCCAACGACAGGTAAAAAACGTCGAATTGATGAAATGCAGTAAAAGTACAGCCATTTGTAGAAAAATCCGATTTTAATTTTGCCTTTCAATCTGAGCAAAATGGTGCTATAGTATAATTCAAGAAGATAAACAGTCAGACAAATCGAAACTCAAGAGGCCAATTAATATGAAAAAGAGCACCGTTGCTGAACTTCTGATTCTTTGCATAGTGATTATTTTGTTCGTGATTCAGATGACACATAAATCGGATGCAGATAAAGTCATCTTGATTTTTATCTTGATATACATGATGCTTCGCTTCTCCAAACGAAATAAGTGACATCTCTACATATTATCTGTTAAAATCAAATTCCAGTTTGTCGAACAGATTTGCCGTTCTTTTCCGAGATATGATATAAAGTGTGGCATTATGCAGATTAGCGGCTTTTACCGCGTCAAAAAGCACCTACCCCATTCAAAACGGGGTGGGTGCTTTTTCATGTTCGTCAAAATTCTTAACTTAATGACATTGGTTAAAAGGGACTTTCTTTTTTGAGGTAATTGCTATGCCAGAGTTTAAGGAAAAGCCTAAAATGGGCGCACCCAAGACCAAACGCCGGGATATGCTGCTTCCCAAGCAAGCAGCCCGGATCATGAAAGAGAAATACCTTCAGGAGCTGGACCAGCGCCCGGAGGGGCAGGAGAATACGGAAACGCAAGCTGTCGGTCAGGTAGAGGAAGTGGGAAGATGGGCCATGGATGAAATGACCGCCCACGCACCGCGCCCCCACTACCAGGAGAAAAGAGCCATTAAAGAGAAAGCTCCCGATGCTAAGGCCAAGAGCGAAAAAACCGTCCCAAAGCAGGAGG
>CAMAZB010000114.1 GCA_945862785.1 uncultured Clostridia bacterium
CCGCGCACACCCTTCCTTCCCGTTTTCCTACATTTCCGGGTTTATCGACAGTCTGCAGGGCGGAGCCATTGGCTCCGCCCTTTCAAGTTGGTTGGGAAGATCCCCTCGATGCCGGAAGCGGGTATCCGTGGCGCCAGGCAGCGGCGGTGGTAACAGGCTGTGAAGCCGGTCTTACAGCAGAGCGGCCTCGATATTGCTCCGGACGCGGGCGGACAGAGCTTCATATTGGGCACATTCCTCCGGACTCAGGCCTGACAGGCTGGTCTGCCGGGCATCGTCCAGGGCGAGGTCCAGATCCTGAAAGACAGCCGCGCAGGGGTCTGGGAAAGAGACCTGCATCAGCCTTTTCTGCGCCTTGGAGTCCTTCAGAGTTTCCACCAGGATCAACTCCCTGGCAGTCAGCCGCTGGAGACTGAGAGACAGCGCCCCCCGGGTAAGACCGGTGAGTTCCGTCAGATCCCGCCGGGTGCAGGGAGCCTTCAGTTCCCGGAGCGCCAGCAGCAAACGGACGTCGGGAAGAGTCAGGTCGTTTTTCAGGGCGGCGGTCTCCAGATACTGTTCCAGCAGCTTCCGTTCGCGGAAAGCGTCGTACAGCGCACCCTCACCGTCGAGGATGCTGGAGGATATCTGCATCCGCTCGTTGCCAAGTTTCCGGGAGTTGGACAGCAGGGGCGGCGGCACTGAGCCGTCTCCCGCGGCGTCCAGCAGGAAGCGGTAGACCTTCAACCGGCTCTTTTCGTATTCCTCCTCGTCCAGGACCGTTTTGAAAAACTGGTGATAGTACTCAAAGACCGTCAGCTTCATTTTGATGGTCTTGCTGATAGTCATACTCTGGTTGGCCAGAGAACCCTTTGTTTTCACATAGTAGTAAATGGGCACCTGAAGGGCGCGGAAGGTCTCGGCGTAGCGGATATACTCCAAGTTGAACATGAAGTCCTCGCACCAACTGATCTGCGGGTCCATCCGCAGGTGGTGGGCCTCCACAATCTCCCGGCGGTAGAGCTTGTTCCACAGCACGCCGTAATAGAAGTCCGCGGGGTTTTCCATCATGTGGGCGGCGTATTCCTCCCGGGTCATCAGGCCGTCATCATCGATATCGCCCTTCTGGGAGACCCGCTCGCCCACCACCCGGTAGAAGTCGGAGACAACCAGGTCGCAGGACCCGGATTCCGCGGTCCGGACCAGAGAGCTGGTGGCGTCGGGAGTGATCCAGTCATCACTGTCCAAAAACTGAAGATAAGTGCCCTTGGCTTGGTTGAGGGCGGTGTTCCGGGTGTCGGAGACGCCGGAGTTTTCCTTGTGGATGACCCGAACCCGGGAATCCCTGGCGGCATATGCGTCGCAGATGGCACCGGAACGGTCGGTGCTGCCGTCGTTGACCAGCAGCAGCTCAAAGTCGGTGTACTTCTGGTTCAGAATGCTCTCAATACAGCGGCTGATGGTGTGTTCAGCGTTATAGACCGGGACGATGATGCTGACGGTGGGGGACATAAGCATGGCTCCTTTTGGGGAAGTTGTTCGTTTATTCTATCATGAGCGAAGTGACTGCGCAAGATGTCCGCTATTTACAGACAGACGATTTTTCGGTATGATGAGACAAACGGCAAAAGAGAAAAGGGGGATCTCATGGAGATCGAACGAAAATTTCTGGTCCGGCGGCTGCCGGAGGACATGGACAGCTATCCAAAGCACCACATTGAGCAGGCATACCTCTCCGCCGACCCGGTGGTGCGTGTCCGCCGGCTGGATGACAGCTATATCCTGACCTGCAAGGGTGCCGGACTGCTGACGCGGGAGGAGCGGGAGATGCCGCTGTCGGCGGCGGCCTATCGCCGGCTGCTGCCCAAGGCGGAGGGCACCGTGATTGAAAAAGACCGCTGCCGCATCCCCTGCGGGCCGTATACCATCGAGCTGGACGTATTCGGCGGCGCCCTGGCGCCTCTGGTGCTGGCGGAAGTGGAATTTCCAACCGAGGAAGAGGCCGCCGCATTTCAGCGGCCGGATTGGTTCGGGGAGGAGGTCACCTACGACCCGGCTTATACAAACGCCCGGCTGAGTGGCCAACAGGAGGAAACCATCCGCCTCGGCCGCTATCGCCACTTCAAGGGCAACGAGTATGAGGTGCTCTATATCGCGAAGCACTCCGAAACGCTGGAGCCTATGGTGGTCTACCGGGCGCTGTACGGCGAGCGGGGCGTGTGGGTGCGCCCTGCCTCCATGTGGAACGAGACGGTGGAGCGGGACGGCGTGACGTATCAGAGGTTTACTTACATCGGGGATGGAGAAACGCCGTAAATCCTTGACTTTCCGCCCCTGCTGTGCTAAAATTTTACCCGATAATCAGGCCATCTGTCCGAGATGTGGAAGGAATGGCCGGAAAAGACCAATCTGACAGAATGGAGATATGTGTTATGGAAAGAATCAAGACTCTTGAGACCCGTTCTCTGTGCGAAAGCGCCAAGAACGGCGGCTGCGGTGAGTGCCAGACCTCCTGCCAGTCTGCCTGCAAGACCAGCTGCGGCGTTGCCAACCAGAAGTGCGAGAACGCTGACAAGTAAGTAATCGCCCATCAAAAAGCCGCCGCCTTCCAAGGCGGCGCTTTTTATGTGCGGATGACATATACAACGGAGGAACCATTTATGGTACATCAGTATCAGCTCAACGGCTACAATATCGTGCTGGATACCTGCTCCGGCGGTATCCATGTGGTGGACGAGGTGGCCTACGACATCATCGCCATGTTTCAGGACCACAGCCCGGACGAGATCGTGGCGGCGATGCTGGAAAAATACGGAACGCGCCCCGATGTGACGGAGCAGGACCTGCGGGACTGCATCGCCGATGTGGAGGCGCTGAAAAACGCCGGCAAGCTCTTTACCCCCGATACCTTTGCCGACATGGCGGGCACCTTCAAGGAGCGCTCCGGTGACGTGGTGAAGGCTCTGTGCCTCCATGTGGCCCACACCTGCAACCTCAACTGCGCCTACTGCTTCGCCAGCCAGGGCAAGTACCACGGCGACCGGGCCCTGATGAGCTTCGAGGTGGGCAAGCAGGCCCTGGACTTCCTGGTGGCCCACTCCGGCCACCGCCGGAACCTGGAGGTGGACTTCTTCGGCGGCGAGCCGCTGATGAACTGGGACGTGGTGAAGCGCCTGGTGGAATACGCTAGGAGCATCGAGCAGGAGAAGGGCAAGAACTTCCGCTTCACCCTCACCACCAACGGCGTTCTCATCGATGATGAGGTCATCGACTTCTGCAACCGGGAGATGAGCAACGTGGTGCTCTCTCTGGACGGCCGGAAGGAGATCAACGACCGTACCCGGGTGGACTACGCCGGCAACGGCAGCTATGACCGCATCGTGCCCAAGTTCCAAAAGCTGGTGAAGGCCCGGGGCGGCAAGAACTACTACATGCGGGGCACCTTTACCCACGCCAACCCCGATTTCACCAAGGATCTGTTCCACATGGCCGACGACCTGGGCTTCACCGAGCTGAGCATGGAGCCGGTGGTCTGCGCCCCGGATGACCCGGCGGCCCTGACCCCGGAGGACCTGGAGATCGTGAAGGAGCAGTATGAGATTTTGGCGAAGGATATGCTCCGCCGGGAGAAGGAGGGCAAGCCCATCACCTTCTACCACTATATGCTGGACCTGACCGGCGGTCCCTGCGTCTACAAGCGCATCTCCGGCTGCGGCTCCGGGACGGAGTACATGGCCGTCACCCCCTGGGGCGACCTGTATCCCTGCCACCAGTTCGTGGGTGAGGAGAACTACAAGCTGGGCGACATCTGGAACGGCGTCACCAACACCGCTCTGCGGGAGGAGTTCCGCTCCTGCAACGCCTACGCCCGGCCCGAGTGCGCGGACTGCTGGGCCAAGCTGTACTGCTCCGGCGGCTGCGCCGCCAACGCCTTCCACGCCACCGGCTCCATCCGGGGCGTGTATGAGGCGGGCTGTGAGCTATTCCGCAAGCGCATTGAGTGCGCCATCATGATGAAGGCGGCGGAGGCCGCCGGGGAAGATTGATGGATACCCCCATCTATGACTTCCTGCGCCGCTACAACGACGCGGACATGACCCGGCTCCATATGCCGGGCCACAAGGGCAAGCCCTTTCTGGGCTGCGAGATGCTGGACATCACTGAGGTCCACGGCGCCGACGCCCTGTATGAAGCCGATGGCATCATCGCTCAGAGCGAGGCCAACGCAACAGCTCTGTTTGGCTCCCACCGTACCCTGTATTCCACAGAGGGCTCCAGCCAGTGTATCAGGGCCATGCTGTACCTGGCCCTGACCTGCCGCCCTGCCGGGGCGGCCCCGGTCATCGTGGCCGCCCGGAACGTCCATAAGGCGTTCGTCTATGCGGCGGCCCTGCTGGACTTTAAGGTAGTTTGGCTGTGGCCCGAGGAGAGCCGCTCCCTCTGCGGCTGTCCGGTATCGGCGAAGATTCTGGAAAAGACCCTGGCATCCCTGCCCGCGCCGCCTGCCACCGTCTACCTCACCAGCCCGGATTACCTGGGGGGCATGGCGGATATTGCCGCCCTGTCGGAGGTCTGCCACGCCCACGGCACGTTGCTGGCGGTGGACAACGCCCACGGCGCCTACCTGCGGTTTCTGTCCCCCTCCCGGCATCCCCTGGACCTGGGGGCGGACCTGTGCTGTGACTCCGCCCACAAGACCTTGCCGGTGCTGACCGGCGGCGCGTATCTCCATATTAGCAAATGTGCCCCGGAAGCCATGGCAGAGCGGGCAAAAGCCGCTATGGCCCTGTTCGGCTCCACCAGCCCGTCTTACCTCACCATGGCATCCCTGGACCTGTGTAACCGCTATCTGGCGGAGGGCTATCCCTCCCGCCTGGCGGATACCGTCCGCCGCCTGTCCTCCCTGTGGGAAGCTCTGACAGCCCGGGGCTGGCGGGTGGAGGACAGCGACCCTCTGCGGCTGATTATCGCCGCACCCGATGGACTTACGGGCACCGCCCTGGCGGGCCGCCTGCGGCAGAGCGGCGTGGAGTGCGAGTATGCCGACCGGGATTTTCTGGTGCTTATGGCCACCCCGGAAAACGCCCCGGCGGACTTTGACCGCCTGCTGGCCGCCCTGGGAGAAAACCACGCTCCCTATGCACCGTCCGCGGTCCTGCCCCTGGCGAAGGGAGAGCAGGCCTGCTCCATCCGGGAGGCCCTGTTTGCGGCCCAGGAGACCGTGCCTGTCGAAGCATCCCTGGGGCGCGTCTGCGGCGCCCCCACGGTAGCCTGTCCCCCGGCCATCCCCATCGCCGTCTCCGGCGAGGTCATCGGCCCCGAGGCTCTGGCCCTGTTCCGCTATTACGGTGTGGAGACCGTGGATGTCCTGAAATAATAAACGCCCTTTCACCATCGTGAAAGGGCGTTTATATTAATGTCTACTGAACAATAGCCCATTTTTCC
>CAMAZB010000115.1 GCA_945862785.1 uncultured Clostridia bacterium
GTGACACAATGAACACGCAAATCATCGCCGTCGCCAACCAGAAGGGCGGCGTCGGCAAAACGACCACCTGCGTCAACTTAGGGATAGGGCTGGCCCAGGCCGGGAAGAAGGTGCTGCTGGTGGACGCTGACCCACAGGCCAGCCTGACCATCAGCCTGGGCAACCCGCAGCCGGACAAGCTGACCTTTACCCTCTCGGACGCGATGGGCCGCATCCTCATGGACGAGCCGCTGCGCCCCGGCGAGGGCATCCTGCACCACCCGGAGGGCGTGGACCTGATGCCCGCTGACATCCAGCTCTCCGGCATGGAGGTCTCCCTGGTGAACGCCATGAGCCGGGAGACGATTCTGCGGCAGTATCTGGACACCGTGAAGGGACAGTATTCCCATATCCTCATCGACTGCCAGCCTTCCCTGGGGATGCTCACGGTCAACGCTTTGGCCGCCGCTGGCAGGATTATAGTCCCCGTCCAGGCGGAGTACCTGCCCGCCAAGGGGCTGGAGCAGTTGCTGTCCACCATCAACAAGGTCAAGCGGCAGTTGAACCCCAAGCTCCAGATCGACGGCATCCTGCTGACGATGGTGGACAACCGCACCAACTTTGCCAAAGAAATCGCCGCCCTGCTGCGGGAGACCTACGGCAGCAAAATCAAGGTGTTCGGCACCGAGATTCCACATTCAGTCCGGGCCAAGGAGATCAGCGCCGAGGGCAAGAGCATCTTCGCCCATGACCCCGGCGGCAAGGTGGCAGAAGCCTATAAAAATCTGACGAAGGAGGTGTTGAAACTTGAAAAGCAGCGCGAAAAAAGTAGAGCTGGCCTCGGTCGATGACCTGTTTTCCACCGAGGAAAGCCGGGCCGACGCCCAGCGGGAGAAGGTTCTGGAAATCCCCTTGTCGGAGCTGCACCCTTTCAAGGACCACCCCTTCAAGGTCAAGGATGACGAGGCCATGATGGAGACCGCAGACAGCATCCGGCAGTACGGCGTGCTGGTCCCGGCCATTGCCCGCCCCGACCCTAACGGCGGCTATGAACTGGTTGCCGGGCACCGGCGTCACCGGGCCAGTGAGCTGGCGAGCAAGGAAACCATGCCGGTGATTGTCCGCGACCTGGACGATGATCAGGCCACCATTATCATGGTTGACAGCAACTTGCAGCGGGAAAGCCTGCTCCCCAGCGAGCGGGCTTTTGCCTACAAGATGAAGCTGGAAGCCATGAAACGACAGGCCGGACGCCCCTCCAAAGAAAATTGTTCCCAACTTGGGAACGATTTTGGAAAGAAGTCCAGCGAGGTATTGGCCGAACAGGTCGGCCAGAGCAAAAATCAGATTTTCCGCTATATTCGCCTGACGGAGCTGATCCCCGAACTGCTGGACATGGTGGATGAGAAGAAAATCGCCTTCAATCCGGCCTACGAGCTGTCCTTCCTCAAAAAAGAGGAACAGGTGGATTTGCTGGACGCGATGGACAGTGAACAGGCCACGCCGTCGCTCTCCCAGGCCCAGCGGCTGAAAAAATACAGCCAGGAGGGCCACCTGACCCTCGACATGATGCGGGTCATCATGGGCGAGGAAAAGAAAAGTGACCTGGACAAGATCACCTTCACCAGCGACACCCTGCGCAAATATTTTCCCCGGAGCTACACGCCCCAGCGGATGCAGGAAACCATCATCAAGCTGCTGGAACAGTGGCAGCGCAAGCGCCAGCAACAGCATGAACGCTGAGAGAGGAGTTGCCTATGAGGGATATTTCAGCCCGCGAGCTGAAAGGGCACAACATTTTGGCTGTGGAGCGATTTCAGGACAGCACCCGCTGGATGGTGGAGTTTGCGGTCCGCAAGCCCCGCACCCCCTACGGCAGCCCCGGCGACGAGGTGCGCCTGTTTCTCACCGAGGAGGGCTACCGGCAGGCCCTGGACGCCCAGCGCAGCCAGCAGATCAAAATCAAGCGCCATGCCCACGTTGTCGAGGGGCACATCATCGACTTCAAGCCGAAGAAAAAGCGCCGCCGCCCGTAAACCCACCACTTGCCAAGAAAGGAATGAATTATGTGTACCGTTAGAGACATTGAAGAAGCCATCCGCGAACACTGCCAATCCCAGCATGACATGGAAAGTACCGAGATCGACCAGGTGATGCAGCGCCTGCCCTTCGGCACCGCGCAGGACGTTTTTACCCGGCCCCCTGTGCCGAAGCCGCCGTATTCCTGGCGCAGCCGGAACTACCGCACCTGACCGCCGCAGTCTCTTTGAAGATTGCGGCTTTTTTCATGCCATGAATGCCGAGAGGAGTGATGAAATGGCCGTTTTTCGTATTGAACGGACCCGTGATTATACCGTGATGAGCAACCACCACCTGCGCGACAAGGGGCTGTCGCTGAAATCCAAGGGGCTTTTGTCCATGATGCTGTCCTTGCCGGAGGACTGGAACTACACCACCCGCGGCCTTGCCAAAATCTGCAAGGAGGGCGTGGACGCCATCGGCGGGGCGCTGCGGGAACTGGAAGGCGCCGGGTACATCGTCCGCCACCAGATGCGGGACCGGCAGGGCCGCATCAGCGACACCGAGTATGTTATCTACGAGCAGCCCCAGCCCAAAGCGCCGGATACGCCCCAGCCGGATACGGCTTCACCAGATACGGAAAACCCGTATCTGGCTGACCCGGATACGGAAAAGCCCGCAGAATTAAATATAGAGAAATCAAGAACCCAAAAATCAAATACTCAGGGATCAAGTACCGATTCCATTCCCTTCCGGGGAACTGCGGCGGCCAGGCCGACGGAACGGAAAGGACGGGATGCGATGTCGGTGGAAGAAATGCAGAGTTATCGGGATTTGGTGTTGGAGAACATCGAGTACGACCACCTGTGCCGGGAGTTTTCCACCTATCGGGAGGACCTGGACGAGATCGTGGAGCTGATCGTGGAGACGGTCTGCGCCAGACGCAAGACCACCCGCATTGCCGGGGCGGACTTCCCCCATGAGGTGGTGCGGTCGCGGTTCTTGAAGCTGGACAGCTCCCACATCGAGTTCGTCATGGAGTGCCTGCACAACAACACCACCGAAATCCGCAACATGAAGCAGTACCTGCTGACCGTGCTGTTCAACGCGCCTACCACCATGAACAACCACTACACGGCCCAGGTCAACCACGATATGCACGCAGGCGGCTGGTAATGGCCGCTTTTCTGCTGCACCGCCCAAGGAGGCACGATATGAACCAGATGGAAATTTTCAAAAACCCGGAGTTTGGCAGCATCCGCACTTTTGAGCAGGACGGCAAGGTGCTGTTCTGCGGAACGGATGTAGCAACTGCTTTGGGATATGCCAATCCCCGTAAGGCCGTCCGCGACCACACCCGCTGTGGAACGAAATGTTCCATAGGGGTCCAGACCGGGAAAAAGGCGGATGGCACACCCGCCGTGCAGATGGTGGAAATGCTCTTTATCCCCGAAGGCGACGTTTACCGCCTTATTGTCCACAGCAAGCTGCCCTCGGCGGAGCGGTTTGAACGCTGGGTGTTCGATGAAGTCCTGCCCACCATCCGCCAGCACGGGGCCTACCTCACCAGGGAAAAGCTGTGGGAGGTCGCTACCTCGCCGGAGGCGCTGCTGAAGCTCTGCTCCGACCTGCTGGCCGAGCGCGAAAAGAACGCGGCGCTGCAAGCGGACAACGCCCGGCTGCAAGGCAAGGCCGTCTACTATGACCTGTTCATCGACCTGCGGCACAGCACCAACCTGCGCACCACCGCCAAGGAGCTGGAGGTGCCGGAGCGGCGGTTCGTCCGTTTCCTGCTGGAACGCCGGTACGTCTACCGCGCTCCCTCCGGCTGCGTGCTGCCCTACGCCAAGAGCGCCAACGATGGGCTGTTCTGTGTGCGGGACTACTACCGCAACGGCCACACTGGCTCTTACACGCTGGTGACGCCCAAGGGCAAGCTGCACTTTGCAGAACTGCGGCCGCTGATCCTGGTGACGGTATGACAGGCCGGTATCTGCTGCGGCGGCTGGTGGTCCCGCCTTAGATTCAAGACCACCCACTGCATAACCGACGAAGGGAGGCGAGAAAAATGCAGGAGGAAGTGGAAAACAGGACTTTGACGCTGATCGTCAGCGGGACAAAGTTCACCGGGCGGCTGTTCAAGGCCGCCATATCCAAGTACATGGCCCACCGCAGGGAGAAAAAGCTGGAAAAGCAGCGCAGCCGGGATTCCCCCGTTACCCCCAAGGGCAAGCAGACGGTGAAGCAGCTCATCGGGCAGAACCAGGGCGTCTCCAACATCGAGATCAACGACCCGTCCATCCGTGATTTTGAGCGCATCGCCCGCAAGTACGGCGTGGACTATGCGGTAAAAAAGGACCGCAGCGCCTCGCCGCCCAAGTACCTGATCTTCTTCAAAGCCCGTGACGCCGACGCGCTGACCGCTGCTTTTTCTGAATACACCCAGAAAAAGGTCAAGAAGGCCGACCGCAGCGAGCGCCCGTCCGTACTGGCGAAGCTGGCCCAGTTCAAGGAGTTGCTCAAAAATACCGTGGTGGACCGCAGTCGCCGGAAGGAGCTGGAACGATGAAGCAGCTGAATGTGAAAAAACTGGTGCTGCTGAACCTGCCCTATTTCCTGCTGGGCCTGTTCGCCACCAACCTGGGGGAAGCCTGGCGGCTGGCGACCGGCGCGGATGCTTCGGCCAAGATGCTCTCGTTCTTCTCCACCCTGCCGGTGGCGCTGGCAAGCTGGTGGCCCAGCCTGCACCCGCTGGATTTGCTGGTGGGGCTTTGCTGCGGTGCTGGCCTGCGGCTGGCGGTGTACCTGAAAGGCAAGAACGCCAAGAAATACCGCCACAACATGGAGTACGGTTCGGCCCGTTGGGGCACCCATGAGGATATTGTCCCCTACATGGACCCGGTGTTCCAGAACAACGTCATTCTGACCCAGACCGAACGGCTTACCATGTCCAGCCGCCCCAAGAACCCCAAGTATGCCCGCAACAAGAACGTGCTGGTCATCGGCGGCAGCGGTTCCGGCAAGACCCGCTTCTGGTTGAAGCCGAATTTGATGCAGATGCACAGCTCCTATGTGGTCACGGACCCCAAGGGCACCATCCTGGTGGAGTGCGGCAAAATGCTCCAGCGGGGCGCGCCCAAGCTGGGCAAGGACGGCAAGCCGGTGAAGGACAAACACGGCAAAATCGTGTATGAGCCATACCAGATCAAGGTGCTGAACACCATCAACTTCAAGAAGTCGATGCACTATAACCCTTTCAGCTATATCCATAGCGAAAAGGACATCTTGAAGCTGGTGACAACGCTGATTGCCAACACCAAGGGCGCGCGCCCAGATAGGGCGTAGTAAGAAGTAGAATCAGGCAC
>CAMAZB010000116.1 GCA_945862785.1 uncultured Clostridia bacterium
CTGAACTCCAGGCAGGATTTTTTTGATCCCGTTTCCCCTTTGTTATGATTTCTTGGTTTTGCTGCCGATCATAGCTAAAAGAAACCCTGCACTGATTGCCCAGCACATACCGAACAAGCCAATATTGACAGAGTTCCATGGAGACGCATCTCCGTATGCGCGCGTGACATCAATGCCCAGTTTGCTTCCAAAAATACAGCGAATCAGAAACACCATCGCAATGGTCATGCTTACAACGTGCCCAATCCAACATCCTCTGGTTGCTTTTTCGCCTTTTAACAGTGCGCATCCGATCACAAGCTCCAATAAGCTTACAAGGTACACGCCTCCAATGAACAAGGGGATGACTTCAGACTCAAATGGTATAGGTATATACCTCCTGATTTCGACTTGTCCAGTTTATTCTATCATACTGCGGAGCTGCACGCAACAAGGGGAGCCGTCAGCGAAAGAACCGCTTCCGCAGGTTTCTGTGCCACAGCACCGCCAGCCGCTCCAGCGCCCGGTCCATCATCAGGAAGGTGACGTTGGCGATGAGCAGCAACAGCAGATTCATCCAGCGGGAGGCGTCCAGTAGGTCTGCTGTCAGGCCCATCAGCCGCAGCACCAGACCATAGAGCACGGCGATGATGACATTGCACACTGCCAATTTTACCAGGAACCGCACCGGGCGGGAATGGATACCGACCAGCCGGGGGCGCAGCAAGGGATACCAGCCGAAAGCCACGAACACCAGGGCGGTCTCCCGGTCCGGCACCAGCAGCAGGGCCAGAATAGCGGCGGCGCCCCAGGCCGCGGCGGCGGTCTTTATGCCGTATTCCTCCAGAATGGGCAGGAGGACGGCCATGGCGAGGATCGGTCCGGCAAATGTGCCGATTCCCAGGATGCCGCCCAGGAGCAGCAGCGTCACCGCCAGGGCGCACAGAAGCCCGCAAAGGGCGATCTCCTTGCTTTTCATCCGTGGATCTCCTTATACCGCAGCTTGTAGTAGCTCCACTGACGCCATTTCTGGATATTTTCAGACAAAACATTTTCCGGTGTCTGGGTCAGCGTGCCATCAGGGAGCAGACAGGACTGCTTCTGCACCACCGGGGCCTCCCGCCGCAGCTCATTCAGGAAGGAGAACCAGGCGGTGTCGTCGCCACGGCCCGTTAGCTCCAGCACGGCGGCGCCCAGGAAGGAAGCGGAAACCTGCTCCGGTAGTTCCAGGCTCTCCACGGCGTTGTCCCAGTCCAAAACGTCCGTCGCTGCATCATTGGCCCAGATGACATAGGGTGTCTCAAAGGAAATCAGCTCCGCCCAGTAGGGCTGTTCTGTATAGCCCAATTCGGCGTAGCCCTTCTGGTTGTCCCCCAGATAGGGCAGGTGGTCACCGAAGTACACTAGCACCACCGGCTCCTGCCGCCGGGCGAAGTAGTCCCGCAAGCTGCCCAGCATATCGTCAGCGTCCCGGACGCCCTCAGTGTAGACCCGCAGCATGGTCTCCACGTCCTCCGACACGGGGGTGTTCAGGTCTACGGTTGGGAAGTTATAGCCCTCGCCGTACTTGGCGGCAGTATAGGACATGTGATTTTGAATCGTGGTGGTGAAGTGGAACAGGGATTCCCCGGATGCCATCGTCTCCTCAAATTCGTTCTGGATAAGGCCGATCAGATACTTGTCAGTTACCCAGGTGCCCTTGTACTCCGGGTCCTCCATCTGGTCAATGAACATGGTCTCCTGGGCACCGAACCAGCGGTAGACATTTTCCCGGTTGTAGAACCAGTCGTTGCCGGGGTGGAAGAAAGAGGTACGGTAGCCGTCTTCGTTAAATACCCGGAACAGACTGTCCAGATTCCGGTTGATGACCCGCATGGCGGAGGTCGTGGTGGCGGACAGGGCGTTGGTCTGCATTCCGGTCAGCACGTCGAACTCCGTGTTGGCGGTGCCGCCGGCAAAGCCGGGTACCACCACATGGCCGGAAATGGCGTGAGGATCGGCCTGCAAAGCATGGAGGTTTTTCAGAGGATCATTTTCCTCGGCAAACGCGAAGGCGGGACTGTCGGTAATGTCGGAGAAGGCCTCATTCATCACCATGATGACGTTCACCGGCTTACCGGATGTACTGTCTGTCTCCGCATCGTCCCAATTTTCCGCGTCGCCCCTGCGGAAGCCCTCCGGCTTGTCCACGGGGTAGGTGGTGAACTGGTGGCAGAAGCAGTAAGGGAAGCCCAGTTCGTTGAACACCGAGGGAATATAATAGGCGTTAGTGACGTGGAAAGAGTTGTAGAGGTCGTTGGAGGCGTAGACTGTCAAAATCAGCACCACCAGCAGTACGAAGCTGGCAACGGCGCCCAGGAGACTGCCCAGCCAGCCCCGAAGTTTGGCAATGGGGAAGGGTTTGCAGCCGACAAAAATACCCAGAGCGGCCAGGAGCAGTGTCGTGACCGCCACCACGGCAATGACACCCACGGGGAAGTGGATGTCATAAGCTCCCATGGCGCTGCCGACTTCCTTCAAAAGGCCGAAGTCCCGGGGGAACACCGGCTCGTCCCGTACTTCCAGCTTGATGCGGTTGGCAATGGACAGGGCGCAGACGCCGAAATTCACCAGCGCCGCGCCGAAAAAGACGTTGCGGAACAGGCAGGCGGCGATCAGAAGCAAAAGACCGATAGGCATGGCGTTCAGCACGATCAGCAGGGGCTGGGCCTTAAAGTGGGCCAGCACCACCCGCAGCGCGTTGGGCTGGCACCACAGGGCCAGCAGCGTGATACATCCCGCCAGCAAGACCGCTGCCAGCAGAGCCAGCGGCAGGGGAAGGCGGTACCTTTGAAAACGTTTCAATGCGGTAATTCCTTTCAAAGAAAATCAAGATAATATTTCTATTATACTGTCCGGGGGATAAGGCTGCAAGAGGGTTTTTAAGGGATATGGAGAAAGCAACACTGAGAGGTCGACCTATTAGCAAAAATTATTCTCGATATAACAAGTTTGTTCTTTACTTATGGAAAAACTGCCGATATAATAATTTAGGTTGGGCTGTCATGCCCACGAACTGCAAAAGCAAACTAAAACCGGGAGGTTTTTTGATTATGTCGAATTGCGCCATTGTAGGCATCAACTGGGGCGACGAGGGCAAGGGCCGCATGGTGGACCTGCTGACCAGCGACTATGACGTGGTCGTCCGCTATCAGGGCGGCGGCAACGCCGGTCATACCGTCGTCAACGAGAAGGGCAAGTTTGCCCTGCACCTGCTGCCCTCCGGCATTTTCCGGGACGGCGTGGTGAACGTTCTGGGCAACGGCGTGGCTCTGGACTGCGAAAACCTGTGGAGCGAGATGCAGGATGTAATCTCCAAGGGCGTGGCCATCACCCCCGAGAATCTGAAGATCAGTGACCGCGCCTCTTTGCTGCTGCCCTGGCACCGGGACCTGGATGGCCTGGAGGAGGCCCGTCTGGCGGACAAGAAGTACGGCTCCACCAAGCAGGGCATTGCCCCCTTCTATTCCGATAAATACCAGAAGAAGACCGTCATGGCCGGTGAGCTGCTGTACCCTGAGAAGCTGTGGGAGCACCTGGCAACCATTTTGGAGTGGAAGAACCTGACTCTGGAGCGGGTCTACGGCGCCAAGCCCTACACCATGGACGACCTGAAGGCCTGGGTGGCTGAATTTGGCGAGAAGATCAAGCCCTTTATCTGTGATACCGGTGCCTTCCTGCGCCAGGCTAACAAGGAAGGCAAGAGCATCCTGTTCGAGGCCCAGCTGGGCTCCCTCCGGGATCTGGATTACGGTATCTATCCCATGACCACCTCCTCCAACCCCATCGCCGCTTACGCCCCCGTTGGCTCCGGCTATCCCGAGGCCAAGATCGAGAAGGTCGTGGGCGTGGTAAAGGCCTACTCCTCCTGCGTGGGCGAGGGCCCCTTCACCTGCGAGTGGTTCGGCGAGGAGGCTGAAAAACTCCGGGAAGCCGGCGGCGAATACGGCGCCAAGACCGGCCGTCCCCGCCGGGTGGGCCCCATCGACATCGTGGCCACCCGCTACGGCATCCAGTGCCAGGGCGCTACCGACATTGCCCTGACCAAGCTGGACGTGCTGAGCTATTTGGATGAGATCCCCATCTGCGCCCACTATGAGTTGAACGGCGAGGAGATCGACTACTTCCCCTTCCCCGCCGTCCTGCCCGACGCCAAGCCCGTCATGACCTCCATGCCCGGCTGGAAGTGCGACATTTCCGGCGTCCGCAAGTGGGAGGACCTGCCCGAGGCTGCCCGGAACTATGTGGAGTATGTGGAGCAGCAGATCGGCTGCCGCATCACTTACGTCTCCGTGGGTCCCGAGCGCGATTCCATTATTGTTCGTTGAACGAATCCGTAGGGGCGATTCATCAATCGCCCCTACAATTTTCGGAGGTTTTCTGTTATGTCCAAAGACCGTTATGAGTCCCCTCTGGCGTCCCGATACGCCTCCCAGTTCATGCTGCACCTGTTCTCCGCCGATATGCGTATCCAGACCTGGCGCCGGTTGTGGGTGGCTCTGGCCCGGGCGGAGCACAACTTAGGACTCCCCATCACCGCTGAGCAGGTGGCGGAGCTGGAAGCCCACATTACCGACATCGACTTTGAGATGGCTGCGGCCCGGGAGAAGGAAGTCCGCCACGACGTCATGGCCCATGTGTATACCTACGGCAAGGCAGCTCCCTCCGCCGCCGGAATCATCCACCTGGGCGCCACCAGCTGCTACGTCACCGACAACGCCGACCTCATCATCTACCGGGAGGGCCTGCGGTACCTCCGTGGCGAGCTGATCGCCGTGCTGGCGAACCTCAGCAAGTTTGCGGAGCAGTATAAGGCCACCCCCACCCTGGGCTACACCCACTATCAGCCTGCCCAACTGGTGACTGTGGGTAAGCGGGCAACGCTGTGGATGCAGGACCTGCTGGCCGACCTGGAGGAGCTGGACTTCGTGCTGGATAATATGAAGTTCCTGGGCTGCCGGGGCACCACCGGCACCGAGGCCAGCTTCATGGACCTGTTCGAGGGCGACGGCGAGAAGATCGACGAGATGAACCGCCAGATCAGCGCCGAGTTCGGCTTCGACAAGTGCTTCCCCGTCTGCGGCCAGACCTATCCCCGGAAGGTGGACAGCCGCATTCTGAATTGCCTGAGTTCCATCGCCCAGAGTTGCTACCGCATGGCAAACGACATCCGCCTGCTGCAGCATGACCGGCAGGTGGAGGAGCCCTTCGAAAAGAACCAGATCGGCTCCAGCGCCATGGCCTACAAGCGCAACCCCATGCGCTCTGAGCGCATCTGCTCCCTGAGCCGCTACCTGATGGCCGACGCCATGAACGCCCCCATGACCGCCTCCGT
>CAMAZB010000117.1 GCA_945862785.1 uncultured Clostridia bacterium
GCACACCCTTCCTTCCCGTTTTCCTTCATTTCCGGGTTTATCGACAGCCTGAGGCAGACGCGGAAGCGTCTGCCTTTTGCGTATTTACAGGGAGGCAAAGTATTGGCGGGTGGTCTCGGCGTTCCGCGTGATCTCCGCCTTCAGGGCGTCCAGGGAGTCGAAGCGAATCTCATCCCGGATATGGCGGTAGAATTCCAGGCGAACCGTCTGACCGTACAGGTCGCCGTCAAAGTCCAGGAGCCAGGCCTCTACCGTCACGTCTGTACCGTTGTTCACTGTGGGCCGGGTGCCCACGTTGGTAACGGCGGGGTAGCTGGTGCCGTTGGGCAGGAACACCCGGGTGGCGTAGACGCCGTGGCTGGGCACCAGCACATGGGGCGGCACTGTCAGGTTCACCGTGGGGATGCCGATGGTGCGGCCGATACGGCGGCCGTGGCGCACCACCTGGGTCAGGGTATGGGGGTGGCCCAGGAAACGGTTGGCCCGTTCGATCTGCCCCAGCTCCACCAGGCGGCGGATGTAGGTGGAACTGACGGTGATACCGCCGATCTCTACCTTGGGGATGATGTCACAGCCAAGGCCCAGCTCAGCGCATTTTTGCACCAGCAGCTCCGGGGAGCCCTGGTTCTTGTGGCCGAAGTGGTGGTCGTGACCCGCCACCAGGTGGACGGCGTGGTAGCGATCTACCAGAACCTTGGTGACGAAATCGGCCCAGGTGGTGGTCCGCATCTCGTCGTCAAAAGGGACCATGATGACATCCCGGATGCCGTAGAGGCGGCGTACCAGGTCCGCCCGGTCCTCGGGAGAATTGATGAGGGGGCAGGGAATGCCGGTGAGGACCTCCTTCGGCACCCGGTCGAAGGTGAACACCGCCGGGGTGACACCCCGGGCGGCGGCTTCCTCCGCCGTGCGCCGCAGCAGGGCGGCGTGGCCCAGGTGGACTCCGTCAAAGAAGCCCAGGGCAATGACTCGTTCTTTCATGGGTATTACGCTCCAAAGAAGTTCTTGATGGATGTCAGCGTGCCACGCTGGGCACGGGAAAGACACAGGAAATCCCCGTTCCTGCCGTAGACCCGGTAGGTGCCGTCGGGCAGGGAAGCGTCCGTGACGGCGCCGCCGTTGCGGACCCTTGTTTCCTTCCCGGCGGAAGGGACGGTATAGGCGGGGTACTGGGCGAATAACGTATCGACGGGCTGGAGAAGGGACTCGCCCCGCTCCTGGACCTCCTCCAGGGTGTGGGCCTGGGCGGTGGTATAGCCCGCCGCCATGGTGCGGCGGAGACTGTACAGCGTGCCGCCGCAGCCAAGGGCCTGCCCGATGTCGTGGCAGAGGGTGCGGATGTAGGTGCCCTTGGAGCAGACGCAGCGGAAGGTGTAATCCGTTTCGCTGACCTGCTCCAGAAGCTCCAGCTCGTAGATGGTGATGGGGCGGGGCTTGCGCTCTATCTCCTTACCCTTGCGGGCCAGGTCGTAGAGCTTCTGACCGCCGATCTTGATGGCGGAGTACATAGGGGGGATTTGCTGGATGCCACCCAGGAAGCGCCCCAGAGCAGCTTCCACGTCCTGGCGGCCGGCGGCGACGGGGCGGCTCTCCAGCGTTTCGCCGGTGACGTCCTGGGTGTCCGTTACCTGGCCCAGGCGCAGACCCGCCACGTATTCCTTGCGGCTGTTTTCCGCGAACTCCACGGCGCGGGTGGCCTGTCCCACGAACACCGGCAGGACGCCGGTGGCCATGGGGTCCAGGGTGCCGCCGTGGCCTACCCGTTTTTCGTGGAGGATGCCCCGGATCTTGGCGCAGACGTCCATGCTGGTCCAGCCCTGGGGCTTGTCAATGATGAGGATTCCGTTAGGCACAGGAAGACGCCCCCTTTCCTCGCGGCGCAGCCCAGCGAAGCGGGTGCGCTGCGAAAAGGAGGAGTCGCCCGCCCGGATAAGCCGAATCGCGTGTGATTCGGCGTTCCGTCAGGGCGAACTCCGACGCGGTCCAGCCCTGGGGCTTGTCGATGATGAGGATTCCGTTAGGCATGGAAGGTTCTCCTTTGTCGGGGATGTCCCCCTGGGGACTTATCTCGTAAAATCAAGCACGTTCTGAGCAATGGCCTTCAGGATGCGTTCCTTACAGTCGGCCCAGGTGCCCTCGATGGTGGCGCCCGCGGCGGCCCGGTGGCCGCCGCCGCCAAGTACCCGGCAGACGTCCGTGGCGTTGACCCGGTCACCGGTGCGGAGAGACAGCTTCCACACATCCGGCCGCAGCTCCCGCATGGTCACGGCGCAGTCTACCCCTTCAATCTGGGGGCCCAGGGCGGAGAGGTCTTCGGCGTCGGTCTCCGTAGCCTGGAATCGCTCCATCATGGAGCGGGGGACGGAGAGAATGGCGACCCGGTTGTGGTCGTAAAACTCGCAATTGTTCAGTATGGCGCCTTCCAGCTGCATCCGTTTCCGGGATTTCGTGCGGAAGAACACCTTGTTGACAGTCTGATAATCGATGCCGGTCCGCAGCAGCGCTGCCGCCACGGCGTGGGTATCGGCGGTGGTGTTGGCGTAGGCAAAGCAACCTGTGTCCGTGGACACACCCACATACAGAGGCAGGGCGATCTCGGGCGTGATGGGGCCCAGAGACGCCAAAATGTCGTACATCAGCTCCGCGCAGGCGGCGGCTTCCGGGCGGACGATATTGGCCTTGCCGAAGTGGTCAAAAGAGGGGTGGTGGTCGATGGCAAGGTCCACCCGGTCGGCGTAGGGCTTGGCGTTTTCCGGGAAAAGTCCGGTGGTGGCGATGTCCGTGCAAACCACCTTGTCCGGCGTGAAATCCGCCGGAGCGGCGTAGGGGGCGGCATAGGGGCCAACGGTGTCCGTCAGCTCCGGATTGGGCTGCAGATACGCGGTCTTGCCCAGGGCCCGCAGGCCGGCGCACAGGGCGGCGGCACAGCCCACGGTGTCGCCGTCGGGACGGACGTGGGTGAGGATGAGCACGTTATCAAAGGTCCGCAGCAGGGCGGCGGTCTCAGAGACGGTCAGCATGGCTCACGCCTCCTCGTCCGGCAAGACGGTGTCGTTGTCGGGGTTGACGGGCTTCACCCGGCTGGGGTCCCGCAGCATCTCCAGGATGTGGGCGCCGTGCTGGATGGAGTCATCGGGGATGAACTGCAGCTCCGGAGTATAGCGGAGCTGCAGAGCACGGCCAAGCTCCCGCCGGAGAAAGCCGGCGGCGGACTTCAGACCCTTCAGGATTTCCTTTTCCTGGCTCTTGTCCAGGGCACTGACATAGACCCGGGCGTAGCGCAGGTCGCCGGTGGTGTCCACCCGGGTGATGGAAACCATACCGGAGGAGACACGGGGGTCCTTCAAGCGGCGGAACTGGTCGGACAGTTCCCGCTGGATTTCTTCGTTGATGCGGCCGATTCGATTGCTGGGCATAGGGAATAACCTCCTTTGGGGTCCCCTGGCAGGGGACGGGGGAATGCGCCGCTTGGCGGCGCGGGGAGTTGAACCCCCCATTTCTCTTTTTGAAGCGTCAAAAAGAGAAACGGGCCGTTCACGGTCCAAAGAGAAAAACGCTTGGGCGGATCAAATCGACATGTTTGTGTCGATTTGACCGCAAAACGGGAGTCGCCGCAGTTGGCGCAGCGGAGAATTGCTGGCTTGTGCCGGGTGCGTCCAGCATCGGTGGAACAGAGAATCCTGCCGCCGCAGCTGGGACTTCCGGTGTGCTTTCGGGGTGGTTGACGAATGGAACTGCTCCGACTTCTGCAATCCCTTGACGGCAGCATGAGTAGTTTGCTCTGCACAGGCCAGACGATTTCAAAAAACGAAGGGGCGGCGACGTGGTCGCCGCCCCTTTATCCTTTGCGGTTATATGGCTTTTATCAGAAATACAGTGGAAAAGGACTTATCTGGGGATCTCCTCCATGGTGAAGCCCTCGATGATGTCGCCTTCCTTGATGTCGTTGAACTTCTCGATGGTCAGGCCGCACTCGAAGCGCTGCACGACTTCCTTGGCGTCGTCCTTAAACCGCTTCAGGGAGGCCAGGCTGCCCTCGTGGATGACGATGCCGTCACGGACCACACGGACGGAGCAGGCACGGACGATCTTGCCGTCCAGGACGTAGCAGCCGGCCACGGTGCCCACGCCGGAGACCTTGTAGGTCTGGCGGACTTCGGCGTGGCCCAGGACCACTTCTCGGAACTGGGGCGCCAGCATGCCCTTCATAGCGGCCTCAATCTCGTCAATGGCGTCGTAAATGACCCGGTACATCCGCATATCCACGTTCTGGCGGACGGCGTTTTCACGGGCGGCAGCGTCGGGACGGACGTTGAAGCCTACGATAATGGCGTTGGAGGAGGCGGCCAGCATGACGTCGGACTCGTTGATGGCACCTACACCGCCGTGGATGACACGGACGTTGACCTCGTCGTTGCTGAGCTTCTCCAGAGAGGCCTTCACAGCCTCCACGGAGCCCTGGACGTCGGCCTTGACGATCAGGGCCAGCTCCTTGCGCTCGCCGGCCTGGATCTGGTCGAACAGGTTTTCCAGGGACACCTTCTGCACGGGAGCGGCGGCCTTGAGCTTCTCCTCGGCCTTGCGCTGCTCCACCAGCTCACGGGCCATGCGCTCGTCAGCCACGGCGAAGAAGGGGCTGCCGCCGATGGGGGCCTCGCTGAGACCCGCGATTTCCACAGGGACGGAGGGGCCGGCCTCGGTGAGGCGGTTGCCCTTGTAATCCAGCATGGTGCGGACACGGCCCACGGCGGTGCCGGCGATGATGATGTCGCCCTGCTTCAATGTGCCGTTCTGCACCAGCAGGGTGGCCACGGGGCCGCGGCCCTTGTCCAGACGGGACTCGATGACAGTACCCTGGCCGGCCCGGTTGGGGTTGGCCTTCAGCTCCTGGATCTCAGCCAGCAGCACCAGGTTCTCCAACAGGTTGTCGATGCCGATGTTCTTCTTGGCGGAGATCTTGCAGACGATGGTCTCGCCGCCCCACTCCTCGGGCACCAGACCGTGCTCGGTCAGCTGCTGCAGGACGCGGTCGGGGTTGGCGTTCTCTTTATCGATCTTGTTGATGGCCACAATGATGGGGATACCCGCAGCCTTGGCGTGGTTGATAGACTCGATGGTCTGGGGCATAATGCCGTCGTCCGCCGCCACCATCAGGATGGCGATATCGGTGACCATGGCGCCGCGGGCACGCATGGAGGTGAAGGCCTCATGGCCCGGGGTGTCCAGGAAGGTGATGGGCTTGCCGTTGATCTGCACCTGATAGGC
>CAMAZB010000118.1 GCA_945862785.1 uncultured Clostridia bacterium
GCCGGTTGCCTCTGCCTGCTGTTTCAGGTGGCTATATTCATCGGCGCTGAGCCGCAAGGTGATGGTCTTAAATACTTTGCCCATCTTGACCTCCTTATCGGACACAGGCGGAACGGCGCCGCCGCTGTCTGGGACGGGGATGGATGAAGCATCTCTCCCGACGGGCTTCCCAATAGCCGGGGTTGTACCGTTGCAGGCTTTTGTTAATGTCCCGCTCAAAGGCCGCTGCGTCTTTGACCCAGCTCGGAACATTCTGCCTGTCCTGGTCCAGCAGTTCCCGCAGGACAACACATGCTTGGCAGTCCTCCTCATAGCAGAGGTAGATACCGTCCCAAAAGCCACATTCACGGGCCGCGTCGGATAATGTCCGAGTAACGGTATTCGATACCAGGATGCCGCCGTGGCTGGCGGTCGAGATAAAAAAGATACCCGGCGCAAGTGTTTCACACCGCTGTATTTCGCCCCAGGGCGAGTATTCAGGTTCACAATACATTATACTCCTCCTGATAATCAAAAATGCGTCTCAAATCGAGACGCATTGCAAAACGTATGGGGTTTTAGGGGCTTGGCCCCTAACCAGTGGAATTTTGCTGTCAAAATTCCATGCTGGCGCGGACAGCGACGCCGAAGGCGCCGCTGTCTACCGTGTCGGGGTACTGCTCCTGTGCTTATGGGGCGGGGGCTTCTTATGGGGTGGCTGACTTGGATTTGCCGCTGACGGCGAGGCATCCTCGTCCTCCAAAAAGCCAAGCAGTTCATCGGCCACCTCCTGGGGTGTCCGCTTTGGGGCTTCCACGGTGTAGCCAGGAAGCAGAACGCCATTGACGCAAAAGCGTTTCTCATGATCTGCCGGGATAGGCGGTGAGATTTCTTTGAACAAGTGGGCATAGGCATTGATGCGGCCTTGCAGATATTTTTCCATCGTGGCTTTTTCTCCAAAGCGTTTCCGCTCCTGCCCAGCGATTTGCCGTCCAGAGCCAGTGAAGTCGGGTTCTCTTGGCGTGTTGTAGGTGAGATACCAGGATAGTTCCCATGAGACCGGCACAGCTTTTTTCTGCTTACTATCCCAGCGGGTATTCTCATAAGAGTGCCATGTAAATTTGTAGACCATGTTGCTCATTTCATGCCAGTCATATTCACCTTTGACCCACCGATTAGATGTATGCGTGACAGGCAGCGTCCTCAAATAAGCCTGGGCCTTACGATAAGCAACCGTTTCATAAGCCTGCTGTTTCCACTTGCCAACTATCGCAAGCGCCTCTGCGTAGATAGCCTTTTCCTTTTCCATACTGGCCTGTGCCAGCTCATCCAACTCTGCCGAAGATAACTGAATCAGCGCGGAAATGTCCGAATTGCCATCGCAGGAATACACGCGCTCAACGATCTCACATTCCTGGCCAGGCTCAAGGTGTGTATATCCCATAGCAGTTCACCTCTTTATCTCGCCAATGCGGCCCGCTTTTTCTTTGGAGAGGGATTTTTTATCTTCGGTGTGCTGCTTTGGGATTTCGGGGCAGGGCTGACCGGTGCTGGCTGCACCGGGGACTTGGCGGGGTCCACAGCGGGCGGCATCAAGTCTCCGTCATCCAGCAGGCCCAGCAGATCATCGGCAACATCCTGGGTCGTCCTTTCTTTCGGCGCCATGGTATAGCCTTGAAGCAACTGCCCATTGACACAGAAAAACATTTTTGCCTCTGGGGGGATGGGTGGAGACAGATTCATGAACAAATGCGCGTATTCATCGTACTTGCCTTGGATATATTTCTGCGCTCCCTCCAGGGTCTTATACTTTTTGCTGCCCTCACGTTCAATACGGGGCCGGGGCCTGTTATCGTAGGGGGAGTAATAGGTAGGCGGTTTATAGCCCGGAGAGGTATATTCCAGTTCCCAGGTCAGCTTCCATTCATCACTGAATTTTTCGATGGTATAGGTCATTCTGTAAACAAGGTTGCTAATCTCCCAGGTGCCGTCTTTCCGCTGTTTCCACTGATTTGCGGTGTGCTGGACCTCCGGGGTTTTCAAATACTCGATTGCCTTTTGAAGCAAGAGGGTCTGCGCCCCGTGCTCATCCCAGGCTTGCGCCGCTTTTTGCAGTCCATCATAAATTTTCTTTTCCTCCGCCTTGCTGTCGTTTAACCGCTTTTCCAGTTCCTTTTGCGGGATATTCAGGAACGGTTTGAAGTCAGCATATTGGCCTCGATAGGTCATTTGGCGCTGTATACAGATTTCTCTGCCTTCCCGCAAATCCCCGGTATAGCTCCCCACTTCGTAGAATTGATTTTTGCTGTTTGCCATACTCGCCTCCTTGGATAAAAATGTCGAAATGCGTCTCGATTCGAGACGCATTTCATCGGACATAGGCAGGCTGCCCCCGGTGCAAACGGCGGTACGCTTTCGGCGTTTCAAAGGGCCTTCCTGCAAACGTGACCTCACGCAAGGGGCGGTAATGAGACAATACGCCGTCCCGCAGGCTGGCAAATTCCATGTAATCGGCCTTGCTGAAGCTACGGTTACATCTCATCTGCCGCTGGGACATCGGCCATCCGTCGCCATAGAGAAGATGGAAAATTTTGATGTTATCGGAGACCAGTTGCAGGGAACCGTCCGAATTATCATAGTAGGCTGGGGCGTCTCCCTCCCGGCTGAGATAGCAGTTTTCGGATTTTCCCAGATACACCCGCCCATCCTGGCCGACCAAGGCGCTCATACCCTCGTAATTGCTGACAGCTCCCGACGCAATAGGAATATCACTCAAATAATCCAAATGGGTTCCTCCTTTATCTGACATTAGATGCCCGCCGCTTGGAGCGGCGGGTGTGTTGGGGCTTTTGCTCCCGCCTTAGCGGCGTTCTTTCCTGTTCTTCCATACCGTCGATCAGCTCGGCAGCGGTGGCCCGGATGCGCTCAAGAGACGCTTTCAGCACAGTCATGTCCTGATCCCGGCTCCAGCCCGCAACATAGGCAAAGGAATAGTCCGATGTGTCGATACCCAGGTGCTGACACACCACATAGGCGACGCTCTCGGCCTCCACCTCGCGGGCTGTCCGGCTTGGCCTTTCTTCGGGTCCTGTGCCCGTGGGAAGATGGAGCTTTGCATGAGCGATCTCATGGACCAGTGTTTTAACAGTTTGCTGTTGGCTCATATCCGGTTGTATCACGATGCGCTGCTCCGCATAGCTGCAATAACCCTTGGCATCCTTGTGAAACGCCTCGAACACCACCGGCAGCGGGGACAGGGTTTTCAGCTTTTCCAAAATCCCATCGTATTCCATTACATTCCCGGTCAGCTCGGAAACGCCCAAAACAGGCAATTCCTTTCCCTCGGTCTGGGATATATCAAACACACTCACGACCTTGTATCTGACCCGTTGCTCCCGCACCCACTCCATGACTGGCTGACCGTCCGCTCCTTGTACCGGCAGGCCGGTCTTCTCATTGATCTTCTGCCGCTGTGTCCATTTGTTGCAGAAGCACGGGGCCAAAATCTGAATGCCCTTCTCATGGGCCTTTACCTGTCGGCCAAATACGTTTTTCCAGTCGTTATAGCCTGCAACATGGGTGGCATCCGGGCGCTGTATGAAAATCAGCAGGGAATTGCTAAAGCTGTAATGATGAAATTTTGATATGGCGGCGAGATATTCCGCATACTGGCCGCTCTGAAAAATATCCGAAACTCCATTTTCCAGCTTGTCCGTAAGGGCCTTTAGCCGTTCATCTGCGGAAGTATTTTCCTGCATGGCGCTTTACTCCCGGCCATGAGGCTCGTCCCGCCCTTTTTCATGGCGGGGATTGCTGTCCACGGTTTTGGGCTGTACCTTCAATGTGACTGGTGTATTTCCTTTTGCCCCTATCAGAATTTCCGCATTATGAAATTCCTTCTTATAGGTTTTGATCTGCTCCGGGGTCAGGGAACAAAAATCTTCTGCTCCAACGCCGCAGACGAAAAACGGGCCAAACACACCACCGTACCCTCCAGGTACGCTGCGATTAAAGGGCATCCCTAAAAAAATGCCCTCATCATTACAGACGACTGCCACTTTGTCCTCAAAGGGATAGATGGCTTGAATCAGTCCGCCTACAACATCCTGCATCTCATGCAATCCATTGATCTCGGCTTCATACGGGGCATATCCCGGCTTGACGATCAGCACCTTCATGTTCCATCACCTCGCTGGTTCAGATTTTTTCTTAGGGTCCTTTTCAGCCTGGATTTTGGCTCTCTGACGCTCCAGCGCCTTTTTCCGCAGGTCAAGTGCCTCAAACACACCACGCTTTACATCCGGGATCGTCGTCCGTTTATCCGGGAAGTACGGCCGCAGGTCCTCCTCGGTCAGCGTGATTTTCAGCGGAGGGGTTTCCTCCCGCTTGGTGGGAGCCACAGCTTTTTCAATTTTCTCTGTTGTCAGCTTGCCTTCCTGGCTGGCCTTTTTCAGTTCCACCGCCTGGGAACCGGATGGCACCTTGTCCTCCTTTTTGATGGCGTCGGCTACTGCTGTCTGTTCTTCCTTCTTCAAGTAGGAAAGATCAGCGGCGGTATGAACGGGGAGCTTCTTTTCCTCCACCATCTGCTGTAATTCCGGGGTCAGGCTATTCAGCCGGACAAGTTTCTGGATATTGCTGCGGCTCTCGCCGGTCTGCTGGGCCAGTTCCTCGTCAGCTCGCATCGGCTTTTTTCCCGCCGCTTCCATCGCAGCAACTTCTTCTTTAGTGCGCCGGCCAGCCTTGTGCTTCATGGCTTCCAGTTTCATGGCATAGGCACGGGCCTTTTCCATGGGACTGATGTTTTCACGCTTCAGGTTGGCGTCCACCATGGAGATCACGGCCTCGTCCCGGTCAAGCTGACGGACAATGACCGGCATGGTGGTGATTCCGGCCAGCTCGCAGGCCCGACGGCGGCGGTGGCCGGACACCATCTCGTAACCGCCCGCCTTACGGGGGATGACTACCACGGGTTCCAGAACGCCGAACTTCTTTACGCTGTCCACCAGGTCCATCATGTCCTTATCATCCTTGACGTTGAAAGGATGGCCCTCAAAGGGGTGGATTTCGGATACTTTCAGCGTGGTGATGATTTCCGACTGTCCCTCTTTGGTGATAGGCAGTTTGAAGTCCTTGGGGATTTCTTCTTCCTCATCCTTTGCCTTGGGAGGTTCGTCGGGTTTCTTGTCCCCACCGGGTTTGCCGGGGTCAGCCGTGGCAGGGGCTTTGGGGTCAGTTGCAGCCTTGGGCTGCTCGGTAGGTTTCTT
>CAMAZB010000119.1 GCA_945862785.1 uncultured Clostridia bacterium
TCCATCTTGTTGACGTAAACCATGCGGGGAACCTTGTACTCGTCAGCCTGACGCCAAACGGTCTCAGACTGGGGCTCAACACCGCCCTTGGCAGCCAGAACGGTCACAGAGCCGTCCAGAACACGAAGGGAGCGCTGGACCTCAACGGTAAAGTCCACATGGCCCGGGGTGTCGATGATGTTGATACGATGACGGTTCTTCTTGAAGAGCGCGGGATCGTGCTGGGTTTCGGTGTGGCTCCAATAGCAGGTGGTGGCGGCGGAGGTGATGGTAATACCACGCTCCTGCTCCTGCGCCATCCAGTCCATCGTGGCAGCGCCGTCATGCACTTCACCGATCTTATGGTTGATGCCGGTGTAGTACAGAATACGCTCGGTGGTGGTGGTCTTGCCTGCATCGATGTGGGCCATGATACCGATATTTCTGGTCATTTGCAGAGAAACGTCTCTCGGCGTTGCCATGGCTTAAACCTCCTCAGTAAGCAGATCAATAACGATAGTGCGCGAAAGCCTTGTTGGCCTCTGCCATCTTGTGGGTATCTTCGCGCTTCTTGACGGCACCGCCGACATTGTTGGTGGCGTCGATGATCTCAGCGGCCAGACGAGCAGACATGGTCTTCTCGCCGCGGCTGCGGCTGTAGGCGGTCAGCCAGCGAAGGCCGAGGGTCTCGCGGCGGGCGGGGCTGACCTCCAGGGGGACCTGGTAGGTGGAGCCGCCGACACGGCGGGCCTTGACTTCGAGGCTGGGCATGATGTTCTCCATGGCCTTCTCGAACATTTCCAGAGGATCATTGCCGGTCTTTTCTTTCACGATATCGAAAGCATCGTAAACGATCTTCTGAGCGACGCCCTTCTTGCCATCCAGCATAACGCTGTTGACCAGACGGGTGACGAGCTTGGAATTGTAAATAGGATCAGCCAGAACTTCGCGCTTGGCGACATTACCTCTTCTGGGCATCTTTCTTCCCTCCTTCACATAAATGATATCATCGGTACTCGAAAGTTAAAGAAACTCCCGTCGTGCCACAAAAAGGTCGGCTGACCATTTTATGGCGAAAAGATGTTTCCTTACTTCTTGGCACCGGCCTTGGGACGCTTCGCACCGTACTTGCTGCGGGCCTGGTTACGGTTCGCAACACCCTGGGTATCCAGAGTACCACGAATAATGTGGTAACGGACGCCAGGCAGATCCTTGACACGACCGCCACGGATCAGAACGACACTGTGCTCTTGCAGGTTATGGCCGATACCAGGAATGTAAGAGGTGACCTCGATACCATTCGTGAGGCGGACACGGGCAACTTTACGCAGAGCAGAGTTCGGCTTTTTGGGGGTCATGGTACGCACAGCGGTGCAGACGCCACGCTTCTGGGGGCTGTTCATGGTGGTGTACTGCTTCTTCTGGGAGTTGTAGCTCTTCTGAAGGGCAGGCGCGGTGCTCTTGGTGACCAGGACCTCACGGCCTTTGCGCACGAGCTGGTTAAAAGTAGGCATTTCTTTTCTCCTTTCTTAAATGATTCCGCGGAGTGATGGGCCTGTCCGGCTTTGGGCCGCACTTGCCCCTTTGACTCACGCAATACATATCTTACCGGATTGCAGACGGATTGTCAAGAGTATTCACAAAAAATAATTGAAATAATCGTGCAAGATGACGATTTTTATGAAGAGAAGGATTTTTTGTGCCGGACTCATTTTTTCGTCTGGCGTTCCACTTCCTCCACGCACCGCTCCGCTTGGGAAAGAATCCGGCCAAATTTATCCAGCGCCGCATTGACCGGGGCTGGCGTGGTCAAATCCACCCCCGCGTGGCGCAGTTCATCCAGCGGATAGGCGCTGCCGCCCATATGGAGGAATTCCAGATAGCGTTTGACCGCCGGCTCCCCTTCCCTCAGCACTGCTTCCGAAAGAGCAACCGCACAGGAATACCCGGTGGCGTATTTGTATACATAGAAGGGCCGGTAAAAATGAGGAATGCGGGCCCATTCATACGCAACCTCCTCATCCATTACCAGTTCCGGGCCGAAATAATCCTTCACAAGACCTTCATATAGCGCGTTGAGGGATGCGGGATTCAGCGCTTCTCCCCTTTCCGCCATGGCATGGGCTTCCCGCTCAAACTCGGCGAACATGGTCTGACGGAACACGGTCCCCTTGAAATTTTCAAGATACTGGTTGAGCAGCGCCAGCCGGGTTTGGGGGTCCATATCCGGCCGTGAGAGAAGGTGTTCGATGAGAAGGTTCTCGTTGACAGTGGAGGCAACCTCCGCCACAAACAGCGTGTAGTCTGCCGTCTGGGGCGGCTGGGTATGGTTGGAAAACCAGGTATGCATGCTGTGGCCCATCTCATGGGCGATGGTGGAGACGCTGTCCAGCGTACCGGTAAAGTTGGTCAGAATATAGGGGCTGGAATCATAGCTCCCGCTGGAGTATGCACCGCCGGTCTTGCCTTTGTTGGGATACACATCGATCCAGTGCTCGGAGAATCCCTTGCGGACGATGGAGCAGTATTCTTCCCCCAGCGGCGCCACTGCATCCAGCACCATCTGTTTGGCCTGGTCGTAGGTATAGCGGGCAGAAATCCCCTGGGTCAGCGGCGCATACACATCATAATAATGCAGCTCTTGCAAACCGAGAATCCGTTTGCGCAGCGAAACATAGCGGTACATATCCGGCAGATGGCCGCGAACTGCGGATACCAGGTTGTCATACACCGGTTCTGGAATGTTCTCCCCTGCCATCGACATGGCACGGGAAGAAGAATAGTGGCGGGCAGCCGCTTCCGCAACGGATGCTTTCACCGCGCCGGAGTAGGAAGCCGCAAAGGTGTTGATATGCTGGCGGTAGGTCCTGTAAAAGCTGCGAAAAGAGTTTTCGCGCAACGTCCGGTCCTCCGACGTCTGGAGCAGAATATAGTTGGAGCCGCTGAGCTCCACCGTCTCCCCCGCCTGGTTCTGAACGGGATCAAAAACCAGATCCGCGTCCATCAGATTATCGGCAATGTTTTTGGGAGCGCCAAAGACCTCCCCGAACCGAGCAAGCAGCTTTTCTTCCGGTGCCGACAGGGTGTGCGGCTTTTCCCGCACCAGATCTTCCAGCACAAAGCGGTACGGCTCAACCCGGGGGTCCTGCAAAATTTTCCGCATCGTCTCATCCGGGAGAGAAAGAATCTCCGGCTGGGCAAAAGCGATCCCCGAAATAGCCCGGACGTATTTGGCGGTGATCCGGGCCTCCATGCTCTGAGCGTCAGCGGCGCGGGTATCCTCACTCAGACGCAGGTTGGCGTATACGGCAAGATTTCCCAGTGTTCGGAACAAATCGGTGTAGGCATCGTAAAAACCCCGGATCTCTTCTGCCGTATTGAGTTTACCTTCCCAGGACGGCATCGCGTCAATTTGAGGGTCCACCGCCTCAAAGGCCGTTTCCCATTCGGCATCGCTGGCATACATGCGGGTCAGATCCCACTGATCCTGCGGGTCCAGCTCCCGGCGCTCCTTTAATATCTCAGACATCGCAATCTCCTTTGTGGTTTCAGTGTAGTTGATCCTGACGAATCAACAGCGTGATGTTATTATACACCCATCCTTCCCAAATACAAAGCCCCCGCCGCATTTCTGCGGCAGGGGGACACGGGATTGAATTATTCGGCGTGATCGTAAGCGGAACCTTCCGCATCGCGGAGTTCCTCGGCACGGACCAGCTCTTCCTCCACTTCCGGCAGACCAGTGCCGGCAGGAATCAGCTTGCCGATAATGACATTCTCCTTCAAACCGGCCAGCGGGTCCACCTTGCCTTTGATAGCGGCCTCGGTGAGAACGCGGGTGGTCTCCTGGAAGGAGCAGGCGGACAGGAAGCTGTCGGTGGCCAGACTGGATTTGGTAATGCCCAGCAGAATCTGGCTGGCCTGAACCAGTTTCAGATCGGTTTCGCCATTGTCGATGCGTTCCTGAATCTTCTCGTTCTCGATCATCACATCGCGACGGTTCACCACACTGCCCGCAATAAAATCGCTGGAACCTGCATCCTCCACGCGGACCTTGCGCATCATCTGACGCACAATGACCTCAATGTGCTTGTCGTTAATTTCAACGCCCTGCAGGCGGTAAACCTTCTGGACTTCGTTGATCAGGTAATCCTGCGTGGCGATGCGGCCCTTGACGGCCAGAATATCCTGGGGATAGGCATTGCCCTCGGTGAGCAGCGCGCCTTTGGCCAGAACGTCGCCCTCCATCACCTTCAGGCGCTGGCCGAAGGGGATCAGGTAGCTCTTGGTGATCGGGGCGCCGTTGTCATCGGTGCCGTTGATCTCCACATGACGGCTCTTCTTGGTATCGTCAATGTGAACGGTACCGCCGATCTCGGTCATAATGGCCATCGCCTTGGGACGACGGCTCTCAAACAGCTCCTCAACACGGGGAAGACCCTGGGTAATATCTTCGGCCGACGCGATGCCGCCGGTATGGAAGGTACGCATGGTCAGCTGAGTGCCCGGTTCGCCGATGGACTGTGCGGCAATGATACCGACAGACTCGCCCACCTTGACGCACTGGCCGTTGGACATATTGGAACCGTAGCAGCGGGAGCACACACCCACATGGGCGCGGCAGGTCATTACGCTGCGGATTTCCAGCTCGGTGATGCCGGCAGCCTGGATCTTCTCGGCGTCGAACATATCCATCATCTTGTCCTTGGAAACCAGCATCTCGCCGGTGGCGGGATTCACCACGTCATGGAGCGGGTAGCGCCCGATCAGACGCTCGGAAAAGCTCTCGATGGTGGCATTGCCCTCGCTGATTTCCCGGACCATCACGCCCTCGGTGGCATGGCAGTCTTCCTCGCGGATGATCACTTCCTGGGAGACGTCAACCAGACGGCGAGTCAGGTAACCGGAGTCGGCCGTACGCAGAGCGGTATCAGTCAGGCCTTTCCGGGCACCTCGGGAGGAGATGAAGTATTCCAGAATGTTCAGGCCTTCGCGGTAGTTGGCGCGAATGGGCATCTCCAGCGTCTTACCTGCGGTATTGGCCAACAGGCCGCGCATACCGGCCAGCTGTTTAATCTGGTCCATAGAACCACGGGCGCCGGAGTCCGACATCATATAGATAGGATTGCGCTGGTGGTGGGTCTTCAGGTTCTGTCTCTTATACACATCTCCGAGCCCACGAGACGCTACGCTATC
>CAMAZB010000120.1 GCA_945862785.1 uncultured Clostridia bacterium
AGCCGATGGTCCAATACTTCTCTGTGGGCACGGGCTTGTAGGCCGTCAGGCGGCAACCCTCAAACCGCTTGATGAGCGCCAACCCGGCTGCTCCGATGGGCCTGCTCATTTCCGCTCACCGTCCACCGCATCCTGCACCTTCTGGCTCTGGGTGCCGAAGTAAAACGCAATGATGACCGCGTAAATGGTCATAAAATCCTGACTGATCTGCCCGGCGACGGCCATGTACGAAAACACGACCGTCAGGCACAGGGTCACCAGACTTTTGACGGACAACAGGTTGGCCAGCCGTTTTTTCATCAGTTCCATAAGTACTCCTTCATAAGTCCGTATCCGAATCGGATACGTGGTTCAAGGCGGCGTCGTAGGTGATGCCGCCTTTGCAGTTTTCCGCCTTGGCTTTGTGATAATAGGCCGTCAGCACCACGCCGGTGACCGCCTGGAGGGCGCCAATCAGCGTTGTCAGATACGGCAGCGCACCGGCGTAGTCCCGGACAATGGCAAGATGACACAGATACAACACGATGTACGTCGCGGAGCCGTCCACGGTCAGGACAGCCAGGGCGATCAGCTTGCTGGCGGTCATTTTTCTCCGGGGCTTTTCGGCCGCCCTGTTCCGGCGGCGCCGCGCCGTCCGGCAAAGCGTCGTTTCCTCCAGACGGATACCGCAGACACCGCCTACCAGCAGTGCCGCCAGAAACGCCGCCATGTACGGCAACTCATTCATTTTTGCATTTCCTCCAAATCGCCGATGCGGTGGTTGAGAACTTTGATTTGCTCCTCCACCACCGGCATCCGGCGGGCAAAGTTGTTGTGCTCCCGGACTTCACGGGTCAGTTCTTCCAGCTTCGTCTCCGTAACAGCCTGGGACCGTTGGTTGCTCAGCAGCACCCCTGCCAGCGTTACCCCGCCGGTAATGAGCGCCACAACGATCTCATCCATGGGTCTCTCTCCTTCACATCTGTTTCTCCTTTTTTATCCGGCCGTTTATTTGACATATCCCAAGTCTATCAACTCCTTCCGCGTCCCAAATCCGCCCCTATTCCGCGGCTTTTGCCGGTATGGTGCGCGGTCCCATGCAACAAAAAGATCGCCGGAGCCCGCAGGCTCCGGCGATCTCTGATGATTTCTCTTTCTCCCGGCAATTGTGCTGTCTCACAGCTCCAGGAATTTCTGCACATCCCGGTTGCTGCCCAGAATGAAGACAGTTTCATCGGCGCTGAAACAGTGCGCCGGACCGGGCAGCGGCTCCAGGACTCCATCCCGCTTCGTCGCCAGGATATTGACCCGGTGTTTCTGCCGTACAGCCAGATCCACCACCGTCTTTCCCACAAAGCTCTCCGGTACGGCGGTCTCATAAATGGAATAATCCGGCGTCAGCTGCACATAGTCAAAAATATGGTCGCCGCTGTACCGCACCGCCGCCCAGTTTGCCATCTGCTTTTCGGGATAGATGACCTCGTCGGCGCCGTTTCGCAGCAGGAACTTGGCGTGGACCTCCCGGGACGCCCGGGCCAGCACGAAGGGCGCGCCCTGCTCTTTCAGCAGGGCGGTGGTCTCCAGCGAGCTTTGGAAATCGTCGCCGATGGCCACAACGCACAGGTCGAAATTCCGCACCCCCAGAGAGGCGATGAACTGCTCGTTGGTGCTGTCTCCGATCTGGGCATTGGTCACAAACTCCAGAGCATCGTTGACCCGCTGCTCATCGCTGTCAATGGCCAGCACCTCATGGTGCAGCTCCCGGAGTTTCATCGCCATATGGCGGCCGAAACGGCCCAGGCCGATCAAAAGAACCGATTTCATCATATCCTCCCTTTTCTCTCACCCCACCGTGATGCGCTCCTGCGGGAACTGGGATATCTTGCCCGTTCCCCGCACCGTCACGGCGTAGATCACCGTCAGGCCGCCCACGCGGCCAAAATACATCAGAAGAATCAGGATCAGCCGGGATACTGTGGACAGTCCCCCGGTATAGCCCAGGGACAGTCCCACCGTCGCCACGGCGGAAGAAGACTCAAACAGCGCCCCCATCAGCGGGATGCCGTCGATGCAGCAGATCAGGCTGCCACCTACCAGCGCCAACATCAGGTAAATGACCAACAGAGCGGTAGCGCTGTGCACGGCCTCGTCCTGGATGCGCCGGCCGAAGCAATGGGCCGTGTCCCGGCGGCGGAACACCGCCGCGGTGGTCAGCAGCAGTACCGCCAGCGTGGTGGTCTTGAAGCCGCCGGCGGTAGAACCCGGCGAACCGCCCACCAGCATCAAAAACATAGTCATCAGCTGGCTGGTAGGCGTCATCTCTTCCAGGTCCACGGTGTTGAAGCCCGCCGTGCGGGGCGTGACCGTCTGGAACAGCGCCGCCCAGAATCGCTCCCCCGCGCCCAGCTCCCGCCACTGGGGCTGATGAAACTCGTAGAAGTAAAAATACAAAAAGCCACCCACCAGCAAGATGCCGGTGGTCGACAGGATCACCTTTGTCTGCATCCGCATAGCCCGCAGGCGCCACTTGTGCTCCCGAAAATCCTGCCAGGACATAAACCCGATACCGCCCAGCACGATCATCAGTATGATCGCCAGATTCACCAGCCAGTCGGCGGTCCAGCCCGTCAGGGAGGTGCAGGGGCCGCTGTACGCGCCCATCAGGTCAAAGCCCGCGTTGCAGAACGCGGAAATGGAATGAAACACTGCATACCAGAGGCCCTTGGCCCCCATCCCGGGGCAAAATCGCAGGGCCAGCAGCACCGCGCCGGCGGTCTCCATGGCAAGGGCGGTCTTTAAAATGAACCGGGTCTGCCGGACGATGCCGCCCACCTGGGGCGCGGAAATGGATTCCTGCATGACCCAGCGCTGCTTCAGGCTGATACGCTTCCCGGCAAAAATGAAAATGGCCACGGCCATGGTCACAACGCCCATGCCGCCGATCTGGATGAGGATCAGAATGACCGCTTGTCCGAACCAGGACCAATACAGCGCCGTATCCTGTACCACCAGTCCCGTCACGCAGGTGGCGGATGTGGCGGTGAACAGCGCGTCCAGGAAGGTCGCCCCGCCGGAGCCGTTGGTGGACACCGGCAGCATCAGCAGCGCCGTCCCCACGGCGATCAGCAGCAGGAAGCCCAGAATGATGATCTGAGCCGGAGTGATCCTGTCATTTTTCCAAAAGGGCACAGCCATTCCCCCATTTGTGTCAGTGTTACTTGTTAGTGTACCACGGCTGGCACAGGAAAGCACGAACAAATTGCAGATAATTTACATATTTACAGGACCAGCGCCTCTTTCAGTGTCCGCAGGGAGCTGAGATGGCCCTCCAGCATAGGCAGGGTCAGGTCCTCCATCTCCAGGGACACCACATCATCGTAGCCGCCCATGCGGACGACGGAGAAAAACTCCTGCCACCACTGAACGCCGTGGCCCGCGCCCACCGCCACATAGTTCCAGGCCCGCCGGCGGAACTGGTCAATGGGCTTGGTATCCAGCATCCCGTTGGGGCCGCACATCCGCCGCTCGGGGCGGGAGTCCTTGCCGTGGATGTGGTAGATGGCCCCAGCCTCTCCCAGCACCCGGGCGGCCTCGATGGGGTCGCCGCCCATCCAGAACAGATGGGAGGGGTCCAGGTTCATGCCCACCATGGGGCCCACGGCTTCCCGCAGGCGCAGCAGCGTCTCCGGGTTGTACACCAGCTGCATGGCGTGGTTCTCCAGGGCGATGCGCTCAATGCCGCAGTCCGCCGCCATGTGCACCAGTTCTTTCCACTTGGGAATCGCCACCTCGTTCCACTGGTAGTCCAGGATGTCTTGGGTCTCCGGCGGCCAGGAGGTGGTGACCCACACAGGCGTCCTGTCGCCGGGACACCCGGCGGGCAGACCGCTCATCATCACGATCTTCTTCACGCCCAGCTTCTCCGCCAGACGGAAGGTCTTTTCCGTCACATCCCATTCCTTTTCATAGGCCAGGGGGTTGCCGGAGCAGTTCAGGGCGCACAATTCCAGACCACGGCGGCGTATTTCATCGTACCACCGCTGCCGGGCGGTTTCGGAGGACATCATCTCCTCCAGATCGATGTGGGGCGCGCCGGACCAGTTTCCGGTGCCGATCTCCACGGCGGAAACGCCCTGCTCCACGCAGAAATCCAGCATATCGGTATAGGGCATGTCCAGCGTACAGGTCTTGATCGCAAGGTTCATCGTATCGCCTCCGTTTGAATCGATTGTACGGCATGGCCTGTTCTGTGTCAACGGATTTCTGCCTGCCCGCCTCCCATGGAAACCATGCCCAAAGTAGCATTTTTCAAAAATTTTTCTTGTACTAATTTTCAATACTATCTTTACCGCCCAAGGCGGCACGACGCTCTGCGACGTGATAAAAACATTTTTAAATGTTTTTATGAAAGAATAGTATTACATTTTGCAGGAAAACCATGATATACTATAATTGCAGCGCGCAGTCCCGGCGACGTAAGTCCAGTTGCCGGAACCGCGCGTTTTTCTATGTGTTTCTGGAAGGAGGCCCCTTATATGTTTCAGCCAGGAGAGCTGCTGGTATACGGAACCACCGGAGTGTGCCGAGTAGAGGAGATCACCACCCCCGACCTCACCCGCTCCGACCGGGGGCGGCAGTATTACCTGCTCAAACCGCTCTATCAGGATGGCGTGATCTACGCCCCCGTGGACAGCGAAAAGGTACCCGTCCGCCCGGTTATTTCCCGGGAGGAGGCGGAGTCCCTCATCGACCTGATCCCGTCTATCCGGGCGGAGGTCTGCCACGCACCTACCTTACAGGCCCTGACCCAGCACTACCAATCCGTTGTCCGCAGCCACGATTGTAAAAATCTGCTGGAGTTGATGATGTCCATTTATTTAAAGCAGCGTCAGGCGGAATCCCAGAAGCGGCGGTTGGGCATGGTGGACGAGCGGTACATGAAGCAGGCGGAGCGGCTGCTGTACGGTGAACTGTCCGCGGCCCTGGGCATTCCGCTGGAGGAGGTCCAGCCTTACATTGCCCGCAGGGTGGAGCACAGCACGGCTTCTACCGCTGAATAAAGAATGTCCCGGAGCCTGCGCTCCGGGACATTTCAGGCTGTCGATAAACCCGGAAATGTAGGAAAACGGGAAGGAAGGGTGTGCG
>CAMAZB010000121.1 GCA_945862785.1 uncultured Clostridia bacterium
TGCCAGATCCTGGACCAGATCATGCTGCCCTGCATCGCCGAGCCCCGGAAGGAAGTTTCCAAGTACGCGCCCAAGATGATCACCATGCACATCGATCCCGACAAGATCCGGGACGTCATCGGCAAGGGCGGTTCCGTCATCCAGAAGATCGTGGCCGACACCGGCGCCAAGATCGACATCAACGACGACGGCTCCATCTTCATCGCCTCCGCTGACGCCGCCTCCTGCGACGCCGCCAAGAAGTGCATCGACGACATCGTGTTTGTGCCCGAGGTGGGTGCCCTGTACTATGGCCGCGTGGTGCGCCTGATGACCTTCGGCGCTTTCGTGGAGCTGGCTCCCGGCAAGGACGGCCTGGTCCACATTTCCAAGCTGGCTGACCACCGCATTGAGAAGGTGGAGGACGCCTGCAAGATCGGCGACATGATGTGGGTCAAGGTCACCGACATCGACGAGAAGGGCCGTGTGAACCTGAGCCACAAGGACGCCATGAAAGAGATCGCCGCTAAGGAAGCTGCCGGCGAGCGCATTAAATAAAAAGCGGGGCTTGTCCCCCCTTTCCCAAAAAACGGACGCCGGAAGGCGTCCGTTTTCCGCATATGCACCGTTGACTGCCCATGTAGCGCGCAGCGAAGCGGAACGCGCGGGGCCAGCAGGACCAGCCTTTCTTCGACCTCCTCGAAAGCAAACCGGCAGTTCCCACATGCGGCGGCAGGCTATCTCTGTTCTGCCTGTGTGGGGCGCACCCGGTACAAGTCTGCAAGTCTGTATCGCACCGGCTGCGGCGGCCCCCGTATTTGCGGTCAACTTGACACATCCGTGTCAAGTTGATCCGCCTCAGCGCCTTTTCTTTTGACCGTGAACGGCCGTTTTCTTTTCGGCGCAGGCGAAAAGAAAATGGGGGTTCAACTCCCCGCGCCGCAAAGCGGCGCAATCCCCCGCCCCTTGGGCGGGCACCCCTATTCAAGGAGCTGATCTTATGGACATCATCGCCGCCATCGCCACTGGCCACTCCCCCACCGCCATCGGTATTATCCGGGTGTCCGGTGAGGGCTGTTTTGCCCTGTGCGATCAGGTCTTCCGGGCCGCCAACGGCCGTCCCTTTCCGGAGCAGCCGTCTCACAAAATGGTATTCGGCGAGATGCTGGACGCTGAAAGCCGCGTTATCGACCGTGGCCTTGCCGTCCGCTTCCCCGGCCCCCACAGCTACACCGGCGAGGACTCCGCCGAGTTCCACTGCCACGGCTCTCCCGTGGTGCTGCGGGAGCTGCTGGACGCCCTGTTTGCCGCAGGGGCCCGGCAGGCAAAAGCAGGAGAGTTCACCCAGCGGGCCTTTTTGAACGGGCGGCTGGACCTGACCCAGGCGGAGGCCGTCATCGATCTCATCGACGCGGAGACCGCCACCGCCGCCCGGAACGCCGCCGCCCAGCTGGATGGCGGACTGCGCCGGGTGCTGGAGCCCATCCAGGACTCCCTGCTGGACATTACCTCCCGGTTCTACGCCGTGGTGGACTACCCCGACGAGGACATTGAGGACGTAAAACCGGAGCAGGTCGCGGAGGCCCTCTCCTCTGCCGAGAAGCAGCTCTCCTCCCTGCTGGCCACCTGCCAGCGGGGAAAGGTGCTGAAATCCGGCGTACGGACTGCCATCGTGGGCCGTCCCAACGCGGGAAAGTCCTCCCTGCTCAACGCTTTGGCGGGCTACGAGCGGGCCATCGTCACCGATATCCCCGGCACCACCCGGGACACCGTGGAGGAGTCCGTTCTCTGCGGCGGCGTGCTGCTGCGGCTCATTGACACCGCCGGCATCCGGGACACGGAGGATGTGGTGGAGCAAAAGGGCGTGGAACGCAGCCGCAAGGCGTTGGAATCCGCCGATTTAGTTCTGGCCGTGGTGGACGGCTCGGTCCCCCTGACGGACGAGGACCTGGAGGTCCTGCGGCTGGCCGCCGAAAACCCGCGCTGGATCGCGGTCTTTTCCAAATGCGACCTCTGGGACACAAAGGCGCACTCTGTGGGCATTATAGGCAGCCCCGCTCCCGCCGCGTCTGTAACGCTCTCCTCCGTCACCGGGGAGGGCCTGGGCGACCTGGAAAACGCTGTGGCCGCCCTGTTCCCCGCCGGGGATCCAAAGGAGGCCGGAAGTCTTTTGACCGACCAACGGCAGGAGGAAGCCGTCCGCCGGGCACGGGACGCCGTCCGCCGGGCGAAAGATGCCCTGGAAAACGGCCTGACCCCCGACGCGGTGCTGACCGACGCCGAGGAGGCGCTGGACTCCCTGGGTGAACTGACGGGCCGCACCGCCAAGGAGGAGATCGTCTCCCGCATCTTCTCCCGGTTCTGCGTGGGGAAGTAAATACCCCCCAGAGGTATGTGAAACACTCCCCCAAATACCCCCTGGGGGTATCGAAATTTGTCAAAATATCATTTCGCCCTTTTTAAAGTATAGTTTACAAAACCATGTAATAGTGATATAATGCTTCTGTATCTGGTTTCCAGATAAAGGAGGAACGTATGCACGATTTAAATGAACTGCGCCAGCGGCTTCAAACCCAGCGGCCCGTGCCCTGGGACCAGCTTCCGGATTTTGCCCTGTACATGGACCAGGTCCTCAGCTATATGGACCGGCAGGTCATCCGCTTCGGTGAAGATGACGCCCTGACCGCCGCTATGGTGAACAACTACACAAAAAGCGGGCTGGTGCCCCGGGCGGAGGGGAAAAAATACAGCCGGGAGCATCTGGCCTATCTCACCGCCATCTGCGTTTTGAAACGGGTGCTGTCCGCCAAGGACATCGACCTGCTGCTTCGGGAGGAGCTGCGGGACGACCGGCAGGTGGAGGAGGGCTACGCCGCCTTCTGCGCCAGTCTGGACAATGCTTTGAATCTGACCGCCGACGAGATGGCAGACCGCACCGGGGAGGATTCCCTGGCGGATTCCGCCATTCACTTTGCCCTGCTGAGCTATGCCGCCGGCGTCGCCAGCAGCCGGTATGTGGCCGCCCTGCGGGAGCGGCAGGAAGCGGAACACCCGGGCAAGGTGAAAAAAGGAAAGGAGCGCGACTGATATGCGTGATTTTGTCATTTTAACCGACAGCTGCTGCGATCTGACAGCGGAGCTGGCCCAGGAGCTGGGGCTGACCGTGATCCCCCTGAGCCTGGAGCTGAGCGGCGCCACCTATCACAACTACCTGGACGGCCGGGAGATCGGCTTCCATGATTTTTATGAGCGCATCCGGGCCGGAGAGACAGCCACCACCTCCGCCGTCAGCGTGGGCGTTTTTGAGGAGGCTATGACCAAGGCCGCCGACGAGGGGAAAGATGTGCTGTGCCTGTGCTTCTCCTCCGCTCTGTCCACCACCTATCAGTCCGCCGTTATTGCCGCCCAGGAGCTGTCCGAAAACCGGCCGGAGGCGAAGTTTCTGGTGGTGGATTCCCTGTGCGCCTCTCTGGGCCAGGGCCTGTTCGTGTACCTCTGCGCCCGGGAAAAGGCCAAGGGCCGCTCTCTGGAGGAGGTCTACAACTTCGCTCTGGAGACCCGGGGCAAGGTGTGCCACTGGTTTACCGTGGACGACTTGAACCACCTGAAGCGGGGCGGCCGCATCAACGCCGCCACCGCGCTGTTCGGCACTATGCTGGCCATCAAACCCATCATGCACGTGGACGACGAGGGCCGCCTCATTCCCGTCAGCAAGGCCCGGGGCCGGAAGGCCTCCCTGCTGGCATTGGTGGACGAGATGGAAAAGACCGCCATCGACCCCAAAAACCAGACGGTATTCATCAGCCACGGCGACTGTGAAGCGGACGCCCGGTTTGTGGCGGACGAGGTCCGCCGCCGGTTCGGAACGGAGGATATCCGCATCAACTACGTGGGCCCGGTCATCGGAAACCACTCCGGCCCCGGCACCCTGGCTCTGTTTTTCGTCGGCCAGCACCGGTAAAAGCGCCGAAAGCGGAAGCTATTTGCGTCCCCGCCCCCCCAGCTGCTTATTTTTCAACTTTTGACATCTGATTTCATATGAGGTAACTATGAACTGGCTAGAGCTGCACATTGAGACCAACCATGCCGGGCTGGAGCCGGTGGAGACGATGCTCTCCGCCCTGGGCATCGACGGCGTGGTCATTGACGACGAGACTGAATTTCAGGACTTCCTGGAAAACAACCACCAATACTGGGACTATGTGGACGAGGGCCTGGAGAAGAAAATGCAGGGTGCGTCCCGGGTCACCTTTTATCTCGCCGCGGACGAGGAGGGCTTCGCCAAAATGGGCGAGGTCCGCATCGCCCTGCAGTCCCTGAAGGAGAGCCGGAGCGACTGCGGCTCTCTGCTGCTGACCCTGGAAAACCTCCAGGACGCGGACTGGGAAAACAACTGGAAGCAATACTACAAGCCCATGGAGATCGGAGAGCGGCTGTTGGTCATCCCCCAGTGGGAAAAGGCCGACTGCGGCAGCCGGGTCCCCCTGATCCTGGACCCGGGCCTGACCTTCGGCACCGGCAGTCACGCCACCACCCAGCTGTGCCTGACGGCGCTGGAGCAGGCGGTCCGGGGCGGCGAAAAGGTGCTGGACCTGGGCTGCGGCAGCGGGATTCTGTCCATTGCGGCCCTGAAGCTGGGGGCGGCATCCGCCGTGGCGGTGGACATCGACGACAAGTGCCTGGATGTGGCCTATGAAAACGCCGCATTGAACGGCATCGGCAAAGACGTATACACCGTGAAGGTGGGCGACGTGCTGGGCGATGAAGCTATGCGGGCCGAGCTGGGCGGCGGATATGACATCGTACTGGCCAACATCGTGGCGGACGTCATCATCGGCCTGGCTCCTATGGTACATTCCCTGTTGGCCCCCGGCGGGCTGTTCCTCTGCTCCGGCATTATCGACGACCGGGCGGAAGAGGTTGCGGAGCATCTGCGGCAGGCGGGGCTGGAGATCGTCACCACCCGCAGCGCCGACGGCTGGTTTGCCTACACCTGCCGCTAACGGCCCCGGCGGGGTCTCTGGTTCACGAGGAACCCTTTGTTTTTCATCATACGTTTTAAAGTTCAAAAAACATACAGCAGCTTGTCGAAAAAGTCTTTTCGGCAAGCTGCTTAAGATTTCAGAACTTTCAAA
>CAMAZB010000122.1 GCA_945862785.1 uncultured Clostridia bacterium
GGTAGCCCCGCTTCTGCTCGGTATCCTCCACCCAGCGCTGCAGCAGCTGGACGACCCGGGCGCCCTTGGGCAGCAGCACGGGCAGACCCTGACCGATGCAGTCCACAGTGGTGAAATACTCCAGTTCCCGGCCCAGCTTGTTGTGGTCCCGCTTCAGGGCCTCAGCCTGCTTGGCCAGATACTCGTCCAGTTCCTCTTTCTTGGGGAAGGCGATACCGTAGATACGCTGGAGCTGCTTGCGGGAGGAATCGCCCCGCCAGTAGGCGGCGTTGCAGGCGGTCAGCTTGATGCCGTTGCCCTTGATGCGGCCGGTGGAGTCCAGGTGGGGGCCGGCGCACAGGTCGGTGAAGTCGCCCTGCTTGTAGAAGGAGATGACAGCGTCCTCGGGCAGGTCGTTGATCAGCTCCACCTTGTAGGGTTCGCCCTTCTCCTCCATGAACTTGACAGCCTCGGCGCGGGGCAGCTCGAACCGCTCCAGCTTCAGCTTCTCCTTGCAGATCTTCCGCATCTCGGCCTCGATCTTCTCCAGGTCCTCGGCGGTGAAGGTCTCCTCGCTGTCCAGGTCATAGTAGAAACCGTTGTCGATGCTGGGGCCGATGGCCAGCTTGGTCTCGGGCCACAGGCGCTTCACGGCCTGGGCCAGCACATGGGAGCAGGTGTGCCAGTAGGTCCGGCGGTACTGCTCATTTTCAAAGGTATACAGATTTTCTTCGCTCATGGTAAGTTCCTCCTTCTTGATAAGGGGTGAAAACGAAAAACAGCGGAACGCTGTTTTTCTGCCATTCGCCCCGGTTGCCGCGTCAGCGGCGAGGGGTGAGACTGAACAAAAATATCTCACCCCTGACGGAAATCAGGGGTGAGATACGAAAAACGTATTCCACGGTTCCACCCTGCTTACGGTCAACAGACCGTCGCTCGTGTCCTCTGTAACGGGAGGTCCCGTCCCAGCCTACATATCGGTGGGCGGCTCCAAGGCGGTGACTGATTCCGGTTCCGGCAAGAGCCGCTTGCAGCCAGCGGCGGCTCCTCTCTGGTGTCTTTCCCGGACAGCGTCCTTTTCGATGCCTTTTGATATCGGAAGCATCATATCACCGGAGTTTGTCCTTGTCAAGGGTCGTTTCCCCTCTCCCTTGTATCCTTATTTTAATTAAATGTGAAAATCCTCTTGCCTTTTCAATAAAACCGTGTTATATTGCATATGTTAGAAAGTGTAAGTTACGGAGTGGGCCCCACGGTCCGCTCTTTTTGTTGGCCTTTTTCGATTTCTTAAAAATTGAAAATCCTGCCAAAGAAAGGGAGGAACCCCATGAAAAAGATCACGGAACTCACCGCCGAGCTGGCGGCCCCCGCCATCGCGGAGCAGGGCTGTACCCTCTGGGACGTGGAGTACGTCAAGGAGGCTGGCACCTGGTATCTCCGGGTCCTGCTGGACAAGGAGGGCGGCGTAGACATTCTGGACTGCGAGGCCGTCTCCCGGAAGCTCTCGGACCTGCTGGACGAAGCGGACCCCATCGAGGGCAGCTATACTCTGGAGGTCGGCTCCGCCGGCGCCGAGCGTGCGCTGAAGCGTCCCTCCGATTTCCAGCGTTTTCTGAACAGCCCCGTTCTGGTGAAGCTCTACCGAAACCAGGATGGCCGCAAGGAGTTCGCCGGCACCCTCACCGCCTATGACGAGGCCACCGGCGACGTCACCGTCACCGTAGGCAAGCAGGAGCTGACCTTCGCCAAGAAGGACGTGGCTCTGGTCCGCCTGCGGGTGGAATTTTAACAAGTCGCCAAACAGTCAGAAAAGACGTATTGAAAAAAGAATAAGGAGAATCGACATGAGAGGCAAAAAGCAGAAGGAACCCGTTGGCATGAACCCGGCGGAGATCTTCGCGGCTCTGGCTCTGCTGGAGAAAGAGCGCAACATTCCCCAGTCCTTTATGATGGATAAGATCATCCAGGCCATCACCACCGCCTACAAGCGGGATCACGACGGCGTGGAGAACGTCATCGTGGATGTGGACGAGGAGCACCAGACCCTGAAGATGTACGTCCAGAAGAACGTGGTGGACGAAGAGGACTATGTGGACCCCGCCAATGAGATGACGCTGGCCGAGGCCAAGGCCATCTCCGCCAAGTATGAGATCGGCGACATCGTGAATATTCCCGTGGACAACACGGAGTTCGGCCGTATCGCCGCCGGCAACGGCAAGCAGGTCATCATTCAGGGCCTGCGGGAAGCCGAGCGCGGCCAGGTGTACGACGAGTTCAACTCCAAGCAGCACGAGATCCTGACCGGCGTGGTCACCCGCGTTGATCCCCGGAACGGCAACGTATCCCTTCGCATCGGCACCGGCACCGAGTCCACCGAGGCTCTGCTGATGGCGGGCGAGCAGGTCCCCGGCGAGGAGCTCACCGAGGGGATGCACGTCAAGGTGTATGTGGTGGACGTCCGCCGCTCCACCCGCGGTCCCCAGATCCTGATCTCCCGGACCCATCCCGGCCTGGTAAAGCGCCTGTTCGAGCTGGAAGTCCCCGAAATTTACGACGGCACCGTGGAAGTCAAGTCCATCGCCCGCGAGGCCGGCAGCCGCACCAAGATGGCCGTCTGGAGCAACGACGAGAACGTGGACCCCATCGGCGCCTGCGTGGGCCCCAAGGGCCAGCGTGTGGGCACCATCGTGGAAGAGCTGCGGGGCGAGAAGATCGACATCATCAAGTACAGCGAGGACGCCCCCGCCTTCATCGCCGCCGCCCTGGCCCCCGCCGATGTGGTGGATGTGTGGATGGCGGACGAGGGCAAGGCCTGCCGGGTCATCGTGCCTGACGACCAGCTGTCCCTGGCCATCGGTAAGGAGGGCCAGAACGCCCGTCTGGCCGCCCGCCTGACCGGCTACAAAATCGACATCAAGCCCCAGAGCTACAAGGACCCCGAGGACGGCGTGGACGAGGACAACGTGGCTTTCCTGGATGAGGAAGCCGCCCCCGCCGAAGACTAAGTCAGAAAGGCGGTCCGACAGATGCCGAAAGTGAAGAAAATTCCCCAGCGGCAGTGTGTTGGCTGCCGGGAAATGAAGGATAAAAAGGCCCTGCTCCGGGTGGTCAAATCCCCGGAGGGAGTCGTCAGCCTGGACTTTGGCGGGAAGAAGCCCGGCCGTGGCGCCTATGTGTGCCACAACGTGGAGTGCCTGAAAAAAGCCCGAAAATCCCGGGCGCTGGAGCGGGCCTTTGAGACGGCCATTCCCCCCGAGGTCTACGATGCCATGGAGGCAGAACTGGGAGGCGCGGATGGACAGTAACAACATTCTCTCCCTGCTGGGTCTGGCCCTCCGGGGCGGGAGGCTCGTCATGGGCGAGGAGCCCGTGGAAGCCGTGGCCCGTGCCCGGGATGCCCGGGTGCTGCTGCTGGCCTCCGACGCGGCGGATAATACCCGCCGCCGGGTGGAACACTTCGCCGAAGCAGGAGCGTGCCTGTGGCTCCGCGTCCCCTTTACAAAGGCGGAGATGGGCCGTCAGTTTGGCCGCACTTCCGTGGCTGTGGCCGCCGTCACCGATGTGGGCCTTGCCTCGGCGGTGGTGAACAAACTGGCCCAGCTGGACCCGCAGACCTACGGCGACGCGGCGGAGCGTCTGGAGCTGAAAGCCAAGCGGGCGGCGGAGCGCCGCGCCGAGCAGCAGGCCCATGAGAAGAATCTCCGCACCGGCAAGCGCAAGGCGAAAAAGGCCGCTCCGCTGGAGGCGCCCGTCGCTGCGAAAGCTCCCTCCCGGAACCCCCGGACATCCGCCCGGCCCACAGCCGGGGACGCAGTTCCCCGCCGCAAGTCCCGTCCCTCCAAGGAAAACCGCCCCAAGCCGCGGACTGATCCCTACGCTCACAGCCGCCCGGTGAAAAAGGGCAAGGGCTCCTTCCGCAAGAAAGAGCAGTCGTGAGCGCATGACATAAAAATTCCCGGCACGGGCTCAACCCCCGCTGCCTTAACGAGGTGTATTTGATTGGGTATGGAAAAATACAGAGTGCATGAGGTGGCCAAGGACTTTGGTCTTCCCACCAAAACCATTACCGAGATTTTGACAAAATATGTGGCCGCGCCCAAGAACCATATGCAGGTCCTGACCGATCACGAGCTCTCCGTGATCTTCGACTACCTGACCCAGCATAACCAGGTCTCGGGTATCCAGGTGATCTTTGCGGACACCTATCAGGCGCAGCCCAAGGAGACCCCCAAGGCCGCCGAAAAGCCTGCCGAGCGGCCTGCTGAGAAGCCCGCCGCGCCCAAGCAGCAGGCGGAGGCTTCCCGGAAGGACGCCATCCCCCGGCAGCAGGAGCCTGCCAAGCAGCAGCCCGCCAAGCCCGTGGTTCAGCAGCCCACCACCCGCGTGCCCCAGAAGAAGATCGTGGACACCCGCAAGGGCGGCGATGTGAACCTGGCCAAGTACGACGAGCGCCTGGAGGATCTGGGCGGTGAGCGTGGTCAGCGGATGCAGCAGAGGGGCGGCAAGGAGAAATTCCGCAACAATAACCAGCGCAAGGGCAGCATGACTTTCTCCAACAAGCGCAAGCAGGACGAGGCGGAGAAAATGCGCCGCCTGCAGCTGGAGATCGCCAAGAAGGCCCCCGTCAAGGTCCAGATCCCCGACGAGATCTCCGTGGGCGAACTGGCCAGCCGCATGAAGAAGACCGGCGCCGAGGTGGTCAAGTGCCTGATGAAGAACGGCATCATGGCCTCTCTGAGCCAAATCATCGACTTCGACACCGCCGCCATCATCGCCGAGGAGATGGGCTGCAAGGTGGAGAAGGAGGTCGTTGTCACCATCGAGGAAAAGCTGATCGACGTCTCCGAGGACAAGGCGGAGGATCTGGTCCCCCGCGCCCCCGTCGTGGTGGTCATGGGCCACGTCGACCATGGCAAGACCTCCCTGCTGGACGCCGTCCGGAACACCAACGTGGCTGCGGGCGAGGCCGGCGGCATCACCCAGCACATCGGTGCCTATCAGGTGCAGATCAACGGCAAGCCCATCACCTTCCTGGACACCCCGGGCC
>CAMAZB010000123.1 GCA_945862785.1 uncultured Clostridia bacterium
ACCTGTTCCTGAAGGAGAAGATCAATCCCCTCATCGGCTCCGCCGGTGTGTCCGCTGTTCCCATGGCCGCCCGTGTCTCCCAGAAGGTGGGCCAGGAGGCCAATCCCGGCAACTTCCTGCTGATGCACGCCATGGGTCCCAACGTGGCCGGCGTCATCGGCTCCGCCATCGCGGCTGGCGTTCTGATTTCCCTGTTCGGTTAAGGGAGGTAATCATTTATGGAATTTTTGTCTAACAAGCCCCTGTATATCACAGACACCATCCTTCGTGACGCCCACCAATCCCAGGCGGCCACCCGCATGCGGGTGGAGGATATGCTCCCCGCCTGCGAGGTGCTGGACTCCATCGGCTACTGGTCCCTGGAGTGCTGGGGCGGCGCCACCTTCGACTCCTGCATGCGCTTTTTGAACGAGGACCCCTGGGAGCGGCTGCGGAAGCTCCGCAAGGCCCTGCCCCACACCAAGCTGCAAATGCTGTTCCGGGGCCAGAACATCTTGGGCTACAAGCACTACGCCGATGACGTAGTGGATGCCTTCTGCCGGAAGTCCATCGAAAACGGCATCGACATCATCCGCATTTTTGACGCTCTGAACGATGTCCGAAATCTGGAGCAAGCCATTAAGTCCACCAAGAAGTACGGCGGCATGGTGGAAGGCACCCTTTCCTACACCATCTCTCCCATCCATGACGAGGAATACTTCGTCAAGCTGGCGAAAGAGCTGGAGCAGATGGGCGCCGACGTCATCTGCATCAAGGACATGGCGAACCTGCTGCTGCCCTCCGCAGCCTATTCCCTTGTGAAGCGGCTGAAGAAAACCGTCAGCGTCCCTATTCACCTCCACACCCACAACACCACCGGCACCGGCGACATGGTGTATCTCATGGCCGCCATGGCGGGCGTGGACATCGTGGACACCGCCCTCTCCCCCCTGGCCAACGGCACTTCCCAGCCCGCCACCGAGTCTCTGGTGGCCACGCTGAAGGGCACTTCCCGGGACACCGGCCTGGACCTGAACAAGATGAGCGAGGCCGCCGTCCACTTCCGTAAGGTGGCCGCCAAGCTCCAGGAGCAGGGCTCCCTGGACCCCAAGGTCCTGCGGGTGGACACCAATACTCTGCTGTATCAGGTGCCCGGCGGTATGCTCTCGAACCTCATTTCCCAGCTGAAGCAGGCCGGGAAGGAGGACAAGTACTACGACGTGCTGGCGGAGATCCCCCGTGTCCGCGAGGACTACGGCTATCCCCCGCTGGTGACGCCCTCCAGCCAGATCGTTGGCACACAGGCCGTTATGAACGTTATCATGGGCGAGCGGTACAAGACCTTTACCAAGGAGTCCAAGGCCATGCTCCGGGGCGAATACGGCAAGCTTCCCGGCACTGTCAACGAGGAAGTCCGGGCCAAGGCCGGCATCGCCCCCCAGGATGTCATCACCTGCCGCCCGGCGGACCTGCTGGAGCCGGAAGTGGAAAAGTACCGGGAGGAGTTCAAGGACATCGCCAAGAGCGACGAGGACGTCCTCTCCCTGGCCCTGTTCCCCCAGGTGGCGCCCAAGTTCCTGGCCTGGCGGGACGGTCCCCACGACGAGCCTGCCAAGCCTGCGGAACCCCCCAAGGCAGCAGCCCCTGCCGACCCCAAAGCAGTCCGGGAGCTGTATGTGGAGTATAAGGGTTAACAGCTTAGTAAAAGTCCACGGTATCTCGTTGATACCGTGGACTTTTTTATGCCTGCGTCAAAAGTGGGCTGTACATCATGATTGCGTCGTTGGTAAACAAAAACTGCTCCTCCAGGAAGTTTCCCTGCAAATCATAAACATCCCGGTACAGGGCGTTATGGCGGATATATCCGCCCCAGGCGGCCTGGTCAATGCGGGCGTCCCGCTCTACCACTTCATAACGGCGCTCCGGCGGCCGCATTGCCCTCCACTCTCCCTGCAGGTGCGTCTCTCCCACCCGCAAACAAAGCTGGAAATCCTGACCCGTATCGTTGCGGATCATCAGATCTCGATGGGGATAGGCGCAGGTAGCGCCGCTGCCGAAAGGTTGGGTACGGTCAGCATCGGGAAACACATCGTGGGAATGGCGATAGCGCTCCACCACCGTCAGCGGCGTATGGAGCGTCATCCAGAAGATCAGATTGGAAAGCTGGCATAATCCGCCGCCCACATCGCTGCCGATCTGCCCCAGAAACAACACCATGCCTTCCCGGTATCCCTTCTGGCGGGTGGGCTTTCCGATGAGCTTCCAATAGCTGAACGTCTCCCCCGGATGCAGGATCAGGCCATCCAGACGGGCCACAGCCAGTTTCAAATTGACTACCTTATTCCGCTGCCATTCCATCTGGTCACCCCGCAGGTGGCGAAGCAGCGGCGTAGCATGGGCAGATTGTATGCAAGGTAATCGTTCCCCCTGCCGCTCTTTTGCCCAGCGGAACCGGGCCGAACACCACAGCAGATACCGCTTCCCAGCGTAGTATGCCTTGCCCAGCCGCAGGCGCAGCCAGCTCCGGCGGACAGGCGGCTGCAGCGTCTTGTCTTTCGGGTCCAACATCGCTTACGCTCCTTCCGCGCCCAAATACACCAGAAGCTCTCCCGCGTTGGTGTCCGGCTTGGCCTTCGGCATGGCCTTTTCAATCATCCCTTGCTCATCAATGAGATATGTGGAACGCACAACGCCCATGCTGACCTTGCCATAGAGCTTTTTCTCCTGCCAGACGCCATAAGCCTGAATGGCTTGCAGCTCCGGGTCGGAGAGCAGAATAAATGGAAGATGATACTTCTCCGCAAACCGCAGATGAGAAGCCGTGGAATCCTTACTGATACCGATGACTACCGTGTTTTTCGTCTGAAACGCCTCGTAGTGTTCTCCGAAAGCGCAGGCCTGTCGGGTACAGCCGGGGGTGTTGTCCTTCGGATAGAAATACAGTACTACTTTCTTCCCAAGAAAATCCGACAGACTGATTAAGTTTCCATCCTTGTCAGGCAGCGTAAACTGCGGCGCCTTCATACCAACTTCCAGCATCATACGTTCTCCTTTCTGTACATTCAAATACTACTTTAGATATTTTCAGCCGCCGTATGTCCACCCATAATCGTTGTGGTAAATCATCTGACGGGTCATGCCTCCGTCAATACAGATGTTTTCTCCTGTGATGAAGCCTGTCTTGTCGGAACACAGAAACAGCACCATATTGGCAATGTCCATAGGGTTCCCTACCCGCCCGGCGGGCTGCTGGGCAGCGTCAGGGCCTTCATAGACGGTATAGTCCGTATCGATCCAGCCGGGGGAAATGGAGTTGACCCGCACTTTTCCGGAAAGGCTCACTGCCATGGCGTGGGTCAGCGCGGCGATGGCGCCCTTGGCCGCCGTGTAGCTCTCGCTGAAGGGCTGGCTCATGCGGTCCCGGCTGGAAGAAATATTCACGACACTGGCGTCAGGCCCAAAGTACGGCAGAAATAATTGGGTCAGGCGAAAAGGCGCGGAAACGCCCACACGGAGGGCGAAGTTAAACTCCTCCCAAGTGCATTTATCGATGCCTTTGAGCAGAGGCTTGGCGTTATTGATCAGGAAATCTACATGGCCGCAGTCCGCTATGACCTTTTCCGCAAAACGGCACAGCGTCTCCTCGTCGCCAATGTCCCCCACAAAATAAGGATTCTCCTGGAGATCAATGGTGCAGACCTTTGCTCCGGCCTTTTCAAATTCCTCACAGATGCATTTACCAATGCCGTGAGCACCGCCGGTGACCACGACTACTTTATTTTCAAACATGCTCGCCCTCCATCCGAATCGCGACCTTGATAACGCCATCCCGGCGGCCCTCAAGCAGCGCATAGGCTTCATCGATTTTACACAGTGGATATGTATGAGTTATAAGGGATGTGGTGTCCAGTTTCCCGGCTTCGATCAGTTTCAAAGTCTCAGCACAGTTACAGCCGTCCACGCCGCCGGTTTTAAAGGTCAGGTTTTTGCCGTACATTTCAGGCAGAGGCAGTACCTGCGGACCGTTATACAATGCCACCACCGTCACAATCGCATTGGGTCGGGCACATTCCCAGGCCATACGGAAGGTATCCATGCCTCCGGCCACCTCCAGCACCACATCAGCGCCGCCATGGTCACTGTACGCCTGCACCAGGTCCTTCACTTGCTCCGGCCCTACAGTCAAAATGTCTGGATAATAGTCGCATACAAACTGAAGCCGCTGCGGGTCCTTGTCACAGACGATAATTCGTCTCGGCTCCTTCAAACGTACGCATTGCAATGTGCAGATTCCCGTCGGACCCGCGCCAATGATCAATACGGTATCTCCCTGTTTGATTTTGGAAATCTGCGCCGCCCAATAGCCAGTCGCAAGAATATCACCCACAAATAAGGCCTGTTCATCGGTAACGGTATCCGGAATTTTATTCAATCCCTGATCGGCATAAGGTACCCGGACGTATTCCGCCTGTCCGCCATCAATGCGGCATCCCAGAGCCCAGCCACCGTTTGGGTCTGTACAGTTATTGACCCAGCCGTGCCGGCAAAAGAAACACTCACCGCAAAAAGTCTCCACATTCACCACCGTCACCCGGTCACCGGGCTTTACGGAGGAAACATCAGAGCCTACCTGCTCTACTACGCCCACCATTTCATGGCCCACAGTGACTCCCGGAACAGTCCGGGGTACGGAACCATGTTTGATGTGCAGATCGCTGGTACAAATGCTGGAAAGCGTCACCCTCACGATGGCGTCCCGCTGATCCGATACAACAGGCTTAGGTTTTTCCCAAAGTTCAAATTTTCCTTTGTCTATATATGTATAAGCCAGCATATATGAACTCTCCAAATACGCAGTTCTTATTCAAAATATAACCGGAAATATAAACAGATGTCAAGAATAACAACTTTACAAAAAAGAAAAGCGACAGTCAAAAGACTGTCGCTTAAAGTGTTGGCGCTACCTAT
>CAMAZB010000124.1 GCA_945862785.1 uncultured Clostridia bacterium
GATAGCGTAGCGTCTCGTGGGCTCGGAGATGTGTATAAGAGACAGGTGTTTCAGACCATCAAAAGAGCTGACAGCCTTTCCCCTTTCCCGAAGCGGCACCGCCGGTCGCATACCGGCGGTGCCGCGCCTTTTTTGGGGGGATGAATGTCCCCCCCCCCGCTCTTGCTTCTTTCAAAGGAAAATGCTATACTTATAAAATCTATCAGTATGTTTTCCGGTATGAAGGAGCTTGTGCTATGAATAATAAAAAACTCTCCCGCCTGCTGGAACCGAATTTAAAGCTGTACTTCCTGTGTCTGGTGGCCTTTGCCCTGGCTGCCGTCATGGTGAGCTGGCCCCTGGCCCTGGCGGAGGGCCTTGCCACGGTGGCGCTGTACGTCTACTCGTCCGAGGTGAACAAAAAGCGCCGCCAGGGGATTTTGCAATACATTGACAGCGTGACCGGCAGCGTGGATACCGCCAGCAAATCCACCCTCATCAACTCGCCCCTGCCCATCATGGTCTTCCGCCCCGACACCGGGGAGGTCATCTGGAGCAATGAGAATTTCCTCCAGCTGGCCGGCGTGCGGGAGCACCTGTTTGAGATGAAGGTGGAGGACGCCGTGCCGGACTTCCCCGCCCAGTGGCTGCTGGAGGGGAAGCAGGAGTGCCCCGAGCGGGTGGTGATGAACGGCCGCCGCTTCCGGGTGTACGGCAGTCTCGTCCGGGCCAAGGGCCGGGGCGGCGAGCAGAACCTGGTGGCCACCACCTACTGGGTGGACACCACCGAGGCCGACGTGCTGAAGGAGACCTACACCGCCACCCGGCCTGTGCTGGCCATTATGATGGTGGACAACTACGAGGACCTGATGAAATCCTGCCCGGACACCCAGCGCAGCGCCGTTCTGGCGCAAATCGACGAGAAGCTGAACCACTGGGCGGAGGCCGGCGACGGATTGCTGCTGAAAACCGAGCGGGATCGCTACCTGTTCATCTTTGAGGAGCAGTATTACGCCCACTTCGTGGAGGAGAAGTTCTCCGTCCTGGACGCCATCCGGGACATCAAGGTGGGCGAGGGCGTCCACCCCACGCTGTCCATCGGCATGGGCAAGGATGTGGACAGCATCCCGGAGCTGTACAAGAACGCCAACCTCTCCGTGGAGATGGCCCTGAGCCGGGGCGGCGACCAGGCAGTGGTCCGCAACCGGGTGGACTTCGAGTTCTACGGCGGCCGGGCCAAGAGCACGGAAAAGCGCACCAAGGTGAAATCCCGGGTTATGGCCAACGCCCTCAGCGAGCTGCTGATGGACGCCGCCGAGATCTACGTCATGGGCCACAGCTTCGCGGACATGGACGCCGTGGGCGCCGCCGCGGGTATCTGCTGCGCCGCCCGGAAGCTGGGCAAGCGGGCCCAGATCGTCATCGACCTGGAGCACAACGCGGCGGGAGCGGTGCTGGAACGCCTGCGGGCCATGCCGGAGTATAACGGCGTGTTCGTCTCCCCGCCGGACGCCTTTTTGAAGATGCGCCCCGGCGCGCTGCTGGTGGTGGTGGACACCAACCGCCCCGACATGGTGGAGAGCCAGCAGCTTCTGGAGAGCTGCAACCGGGTGGCGGTCATTGACCACCACCGCCGGGCCGCCAGCTATATCGAAAACGCGGCCTTCAGCTTCCACGAGCCCTACGCCTCCTCGACGGCGGAGCTGGTGACGGAGCTGCTGCAATACATGGTGGAGCCCGCCGACCTCCTGCGGGACGAGGCGGAGGCGCTGCTGGCCGGCATCGTGCTGGACACCAAGCACTTCACCCAGCGCACCGGCGGCCGGACCTTCGAGGCGGCGGCGTTCCTGCGCCGGGCGGGCGCCGACACGGCGGACGTCCAGCGGCTGTTCCAGAACGACCTGAGCGACATGATCTCCCGCTACGACATCATCCGCCGGGCGGAGATGTACCGGGACGACATCGCCCTGGCGGTCATTCCCCAGGACGGCGTGGACCGCGTCGCGGCGGCTCAGGCGGCCGACGAGCTGCTGACCCTCAAGGGCGTGAAGGCGTCCTTCGTGGTGTACAGCAGCGGAGAAAATGTGCTGATGTCCGCCCGCTCCCTGGGCGAGATCAACGTCCAGGTGATCCTGGAGACTCTGGGCGGCGGCGGCAATTCCACCACCGCCGGAGGTAAGGTGGAAAACGCCACCGTGCTGGATGTGCGCCAGCGGCTGACGGAAGCCATCGACGACTATTTTGAGAAATAACCATTAAAGGAGAAGATACCCATGAAAGTGATCTTACAGCAGGACGTGAAGGGCCAGGGCAAGAAGGGCCAGATGGTGGAGGTCTCCGAGGGCTATGCCCGGAACTTCCTACTGCCCCGGAAGCTGGCCATCGTCGCCACCACCGACGCCATCAACACCATGAACCTGAAGGAGAAGGCTAGACGTGCCGAGGAGGCCCGCCAGAAGGCTGAGGCCGAGGCCACCGCCGAGAAGCTGAAGGAGTGCCAGGTGAAGCTCACCGCCAAGGCCGGCAACGGCGGCCGCCTGTTCGGCGCCGTCACCACCAAGGAGATCAGCGAGGGCCTGAAGGCCCAGTACGGCGTCGACATCCCCAAGCAGAAGCTGGTGCTGGATGACCCCATCAAGGCCTTCGGCAGCTATCAGGTCAAGGCCAAGCTGGGCTTTGAAGTCGTGGGCACGGTGTACGTGGCCGTGTGCGAGGAGAAGTAATGGGGGATTCCGCCCCACGGGGCGGGACGGGGGATGCGGCCCCCACTTTTCCTTGACAGCGTCAAAGAAAAGTCGCCGCCGCAGCGGTGGAAAAGAAAACGCCTGGGGCCTCAAACCCGACCCACTTTGGGGTCGAGTTTGGGCCGAGACGTGGGGCCCCAGCAAGAGACTGCGATGTAAAATCTCAGTCGAAGCGTTGGGCGCGGGCCCCGATTCGCGGAAACTTTTGGCCCTCCGCCCGCGACGAAAGTGCTTCCGTGCGTCGGAGGGTGCAGGACTGGTTTGACCAGCGTTTTCCCGCCGCGCCGCTCTGCCGACCTCGAATCGGCTTTCCCACTACCGCCCGGCAGCGCTGAGCGGAGCGAGGAGCGCGGAAAGAGAAGCAGAGGCCTTACAGTAACCGCCCCGAAAGAAAGCCGGAACTCCCAAATGCGGCGGCGGGCTATCTCTGTTCCGCATGTGTGGGGCGCACCCGGCAGGAAACTATCAAGTTACGCGGGCACCGGCCACGACAACTCTCGTATTGCGGTCAACTTGACATGTAGGTGTCAAGTTGAACCGCCATAAGCGCCTTTTCCTTTGGACTGTGAACGGCCCATTTCCTTTTCGGCGCTGTCGAAAAGGAAATGGGGGGTTCATGATCCCCCGTCCCCCAGCTTGGGGGACATTCCCAAACCAGACATGGAGGTGACCCCTTATGGCAATGGAAGACCTGTTGCTCCGCCAGATGCCCCACAGCCTGGAAGGTGAGCAGGCCGTCCTCGGCTCCATGCTGATCGATCCCGACTGCGTGAAGGACGTGATGGATAAGCTGCGGCCGTCGGACTTCTACCTGCGGCAGAACCGGGAGATCTTCGAGACCATCTATTCCATGTTCACCTACGCCCGGCCCATCGACGGCATCACCGTCTGCGAGGAGATGCAGAAGGCAGGTACCTACGACGACCAGACCACCCGCTCGTACCTTGCCCAGCTGATGGAGATCACGCCCACCAGCGCCAACGTCATGGAGTATGTGGCCATCGTCCGGGACAAGGCTTTGCTCCGGGGCGTGGCCCAGGCGGCGTCTGAGATCACCGCCATGGTGCAGGAGGGCCTGGGCGAGGCCGGCGACATCCTGGAGGCCGCCGAGCAGAAGGTGTACGCCATCCGCCGGGGCCAGAGCGCCCAGGACATGGTGCCCCTGCGTCAGGTGCTGCCGGACGTGCTGGACCGCCTCAGCGAGATGAGCGAGAGCGAGGACCATCTGCCGGGATTGTCCACCGGCCTGTCCGCCGTGGACAACAAGATCACCGGCCTGAACAAGTCCGACCTCATTCTGCTGGCCGCCCGTCCCGGCATGGGCAAGACCTCCTTCGCCCTGAACGTGGCGCTGAACGTGGCGAAAAGCGCGAAAAAAACCGTGGCGGTGTTCTCCCTGGAAATGTCCCGGGAGCAGCTGGCCACCCGTTTGCTGTCCTCCGAGGCGCTGGTGGAGAACACCCGCCTGAAAACCGGCGCCCTGCGGGAGACCGACTGGGAGAAGATCGCCGCCGCCGCCACCGTTTTGAACAAGGTGGACATCCGCATCGACGACAACCCCATGCTGTCCGTGGCGGACATGAACGCCAAGTGCCGCCGCCTGGACAATCTGGGCCTGGTGGTCATCGACTACCTGCAGTTGATGACCTCCGCCGGCGGGAAGACCAACGGCGGCGAGAATCGCCAGCAGGTGGTTTCCGATATGTCCCGTATGCTGAAAATCATGGCGAAAGAACTGAACGTGCCCGTCATCTGCCTGAGCCAGCTCTCCCGTGCCAACGAGAAGCGGGACGACAAGCGGCCCATGCTGTCGGACCTGCGTGAATCCGGCGCCATTGAGCAGGACGCGGACATCGTTCTGTTTTTGTACCGGGATGACTATTATAATGAAGACTCCGAAAAGCACAACATCGCCGAGTGCATCGTGGCGAAGAACCGCCACGGCGAGACGGGCAAGGTAGAGCTGCGGTGGATGCCTGAGTACACCCAGTTCTCCACCCTGGATAACCGCTATGACGAAGATGAATGAGCTGACAGCCGCGGCGGAGTTCCTGAACCGCAAATTCCCCCACGGGGGCCGGGTGCTGTGCGCCGTCTCCGGCGGGCTGGACTCCATGTGCCTGCTGGACTATATGACCCGCCAGCCGAGCTTTTCCGTGGGCGCGGCCCACTTCAACCACTGCCTCCGGGGGGCCGAGGCCGACCGGGACGAGGAATTT
>CAMAZB010000125.1 GCA_945862785.1 uncultured Clostridia bacterium
ATGAAGGGTGTCGCCGTGGTCTACGTGGGCGAGGATCTGGACGTACTGCTGGAGCTGTGCGACCGGATTCTGGTTCTGTGCGGCGGCCAGGTCAGCGGCATCGTGGACGCCCGTACCACCACCAAGGAAGAAGTGGGTCTGCTGATGACTCGCTTTAAGAAGGAGGCTGCGGAGGCATGAGTCAAGTAAAACAAGGTAAGGAACCCCTGCTGCGTATTGCCAAGCGGGACGGCATTTCCCGTCCCATGGCGTACGGCATTCGCGTCATCGCGGTCCTGCTGTCCCTGGTGGTCAGCGGCATCTTCATCTTCGCCGTGACCAAGCTGAACCCTATCCAGGTCTACGAGGGCATTTATGACGGTGCCTTCGGCACTGCCCGCCGGAGCTGGGTCACTATCCGCGATACCATGATGCTGCTGTGCATCGGCGTGGGCCTGGCGCCCGCCTTCAAAATGAAATTCTGGAACATCGGCGCCGAAGGCCAGGTGCTGATGGGCGGCGTCCTCACCGCCGGTATCATGCGGGCCTACGGCTCCTCCCTCCCCACTCCGGTCCTGCTGGTCCTCATGGCGGTCATGAGCATCGTGGCGGGCTGTGTCTGGGGCATCATCCCCGCTGTTTTCAAGGCATACTGGAACACCAATGAAACGCTGTTCACCCTGATGATGAACTACGTGGCCATCCAGATCACCAGCTATTGCGTGGCATTGTGGGAAAACCCCATCGGCTCCAACACCGTGGGCGTCATCAACCAGTCCACCAAGGCCGGCTGGTTCCCGGAGCTCTTCGGCCAGGCCTACGGCCTGAACGTCCTGCTGGTCCTGTTGCTGACCGTGGGTATGTTCCTGTACCTGAAGTACTCCAAGCAGGGCTATGAGATCACCGTGGTGGGCGATTCCGTGAACACCGCCCGGTACGCGGGCATCAGCGTGAAGAAAGTCACCATCCGCACCATGGCCATCTCCGGCGCCATCTGCGGTCTGGCAGGTTTCATCGCCGTCTCCGGTGCCAGCCACACCATCTCCACCTCCACCGCCGGCGGCCGCGGCTTCACCGCCATCATCGTGGCCTGGCTGGCTCAGTTCAATACCTTCGTCATGATTCTGATCTCCCTGCTGCTGGTGTTCCTGCAGAAGGGCGCCATCCAGATCGCCTCCCAGTTCAACCTGAACGACTATGCCTCCAACATCATCACCGGCATCATCCTGTTCTTCATTCTGGGCAGCGAATTCTTCATCAACTACCGTGTCATCCTGCGGGGCAAAAAGGAGGGCGAGGCCAAATGACAAGTGCACAGATCATCCAGCTTCTGCAGTCCGCTGTTTGCTTCGGCACCGTCATCATGTTCGGCGCCATCGGCGAGATTCTGACGGAGAAATCCGGCAACCTGAACCTGGGCGTCCCCGGCATCATGTACTTAGGCGGCATCGCCGGCCTAGCGGCTTCCTTCTTCTATGAGCTCAACAATCCCGCGCCCAATAAGGTGGTATGCCTGCTGCTGAGCTTCCTGGCCGCGTTCCTGGCTTCCGCACTGGGCGGCCTGCTGTACAGCTTTCTGACCATCACCCTCCGGGCCAACCAGAACGTCACCGGCCTGACGCTGACGATTTTCGGCGGCGGCGTGGCAAACTTCTTCGGCGGCGGTCTGAACACCATGGCCGGCGGCGTGGGCCAGATTTCCGTGGCCGCCACCAGCTCTGTCTACCGCGCCAACCTCAACAACGTAACGAACTTCGGTGTCTTTGGAAAGCTGTTCCTGAGCTATGGTTTCATGGCCTACCTCGCCATCGTTGTGGCCGTGGCCATGGCCTGGTTCCTGAACCGCACCCGCACCGGCCTGAACCTCCGTGCCGTGGGTGAGAATCCCGCCACCGCCGACGCGGCGGGCATCAATGTCACCCGCTACAAGTACCTGGCTACCTGCGTGGGCGCCGGTATCTCCGGTATGGGCGGATTGTACTACACCATGGACTACATCAAGGGCACCTGGGCCAATGACGGCACCATCGAGTCTCTGGGCTGGCTGGCGGTGGCTCTGGTCATCTTCGCCACCTGGCGCTCCATGAACGCCATCTGGGGCTCCTATCTGTTCGGCCTGCTGTTCTGGGTGTATCTGATCATCCCCGGCCTGGGCCGCAAGGACATCGAGCTGTTCAAGATGCTGCCCTACCTGGTGACCATCGTGGTGCTGGTGGCCATCTCCCTCCGCAAAAAGCGCGAAAACCAGCCCCCGGCGAGCCTGGGTCTCGCTTATTTCAGAGAAGAGCGCTGAAGTTGTCATAAAGCGCCGCCGCGGAACCTGCGGCGGCGCTTTTTCCCGGCGTTTTACAATTTCTTCACATATTATTCCCAAAATATCCATGATTTCCCCATGATGCCTGTGCTATCTTGTCTGTGCAAATTTGTATAAAACAAGGTGATTTCTTTGCGTCTGTCCCGCATTCACTGGAACGAGCTGAAATACGCCCTGTGGCTGCCGCTTTACCTCCTTGCTTTCGTGCTGATCGAGCATCTTCCCCAGCCCTCCTACTGGGCTACCCAGCTCCCGCTGGATGACGCCATCCCCTTCTGCGAGTGGTTTGTCCTGTTCTACTGCGCCTGGTATCCCCTGCTGGTGACGGTAGGGATCTACTTGCTGCTCCGGGATGCCCCCGCTTTCCGCCGCTACATGGCGTTTCTGGCTGTGACCTTTTTCGCCAGCGTCCTCATCTGGCTCCTGATTCCCAACGGTCAGGACCTCCGCCCCCAGGTCTTTCCCCGGGAAAACCTCCCTACGACCCTGGTGGCCGCCCTCTGCCGGATCGACACCAACACCAACGTGTTCCCCTCTGTCCATGTGGTGGGTTCCGTAGGCGCGGCTCTGGCGGTGTGGGACAGCCCTCGCCTCCGTGCCCATCCCCTGCTGCGGTGGGGCGTCCCGGTCCTGGCAGCCCTGATTTGTATCTCCACCCTGTTCATCAAGCAGCACTCTGTCTTGGATGTGGTGAGCGGGCTGGTTCTGTCTCTGCTGGCCGCTATCCCCATCTACCTCATCCCTTGGATTCGCGCAAAAAAGCTGCCGTGAGCCTTCGCCCACGGCAGCTTTTTTATGCAATTCAATCCACGAACACCTGCAGCGTCACCGGAATCTCCCGTCCCGGCGTCGCCAGATAGGAGCCGTTGTAGTACATGCCGCAGGAGGCGCCGCCGTCGATATTGAAGGCGTCCACGCAGCCCAGGCTCAGCATCAGCTCCCGCATCTGCTGGATGGTGGCCCCGCCGGGCACCGACACCAGCAGCAATTCTCCTGCACCGTTGACACCCACTGCGGAGCGGGGTGCGGAGTTGGTGGTAAAGCGGGCCTCAGTAAAGCCCGGCTCCAGGGTGGTGACGATCGCACCATCCTGCACCAGCCGGGGCGCACCGGAAATGATGCTCACCACATCATCCAGCCGAAAGCCCTCCGGATCCTCCTTGAAGAGGTAGTATTCCATGGTCACACTCTTGCCCACAGCAGGAGTGCGGAAATAATCCGTAGAGGTGTATCCGGTACCCATGAACACCACATAGCCGTTGGCGGGAATGCTCACCACAGCACCCGGTGCCACCGCGTCAAAGCCGGTGATGACGCCACCGCTGACCGTCAGCATACTGCCTGATCCCGTGATAGCCACGCTCTTGCCGTAGGCCGGGGTGTACATCACGGACACACTGTCACCCTGGTAGGAGGTATTGATCTCATAGGCGGCCCAGGAGTTGGAACCGCCGGTCTCCTTCACCCGGGTAAACAGGGCGGGGCGACCGATCCGCGCCTCGCCGCTTTTTGTGATGCCCAGGGAGGATATGCCGGAGCTGCCATACAGGAACTCGCCGTCCACCATCACATGGCCAATGGGTGTTTTGAAGGCGTTATAGGCAGAGAAGAAGTTGCCGTTGATCACAGCCACAGCGCCGCCGGAGTTCTGCACGATCTTGGAGAAGGGCGCGGTGGCGCCCAGAGTATTGTTCACCATGGCGGACTTCACCGTGACCCGGGGATTGGCGGTGTTTACCGTCAGCACATGGGCGGTCACGCTGCCCTTGGAGGTCGCAACGGTCTTTTTCACATATTTCACGGTAGAGTTGTTATAAGGAGCGTAGGAGTAGTTCCAGCCCGCGCCGCTGCCCAGCACACCTGCGGCCTTGCCCTCAGCGGTGGTAAACACGCCGTCATCCCGCAGCTTTTCCGCCAGGGTGCGGCTCTCCCCCTTCATACGGCAGGTCAGGGCAGCGTAGGACAAGTCCACCATGTCGCCCCGGTTCAGCGTCAGGCCGGGCAGCTTAAAAACCGCCGCCTGGTCGATCATGCCGATGCTGTTGGCGAAGGTCATCTGCCGGCCCCAGGTGAAGTCGCCCTCCGTGTCGCTGTACCCCAGGGCCCGCAGCAGGAAAGTTACATATCCCGTTGCGGTCAGGGGACTGTTGGGAGTAAAGGTGGTAGCGCCGGTGCCCTTGGTCAGGCCGTGGGTATAGGCATAGCCCGCGTGGTCCTGACCCCAGGTCAGGTCTGTAAAAGGAGACACCTCCTTGCGGCTCAGGGCTTCTTCCTCCTTGCCCAGCAGACGGATGAGCATGACCAATCCCTGCATCCGGGTGGGGATGTTGTCCAGCTTGTAGCCATCGGCGGTTCCCTGGAACAGGTGCAGAGCTACCAGTTTGTCCGCCCGGTCCGTTGATGCGGGGCTGGAGCCGGAGGCCGCCGCCGGGACGGCCAGCAGGCCGACCGCCAGTACTACGACCAACAAACAGGAGAGCACACGCTTTTTCATGGTTTCTCGCTTCCTTTGTTAAAGAATTTGGTAAATTATATCATTTTATTCCAACCTCTGCAATCC
>CAMAZB010000126.1 GCA_945862785.1 uncultured Clostridia bacterium
AGAAATCACTATGGATTTTTTACTCAAGTGTCCAACTTGATTTTACAATCAACCTTTTAAATATTACTGTTTGTATTGCTGTTTTTCCTATCTTCCTCCGAATACTGCCCTGAACAGCCCTCTCTTCGCCTGCTTACCCATGCCCGGTCCTTGCCAACCCTTCCGATCGGTGCTACAATAAATGACGCAATTTATGGCACGCGGTGGCTGCCGTGTACCCGGTCAGAGGTACCGTTCCCGGTTCTTTTGACCGAATTTGGGTGCTTTCGCAGCACAGCCTTTCCAAAAGGTTCGGAGGAGCTTATGAAAAAACATATTTGCGCGCTGCTCTGCGCGCTGCTTTTGCTGGGCGGAACCGTCCCCGCCGCCTCTGCCCTGGAGGGCGAGTCCCTCCGTGCGGCAGATACTCTGGCCGCACTGGGCATTGTCCGGGGGGACTATGCCCTGGATACCCCGGCTACCTATACCCACGCGGCGGTACTGCTGGTGCGGCTGGCGGGCGCTGAACCGGCGGAACCGACTCCCGGCACCGATGCCCCGGCGGGGACGCCGGACTGGGCACGCCCCTCCGTAGCCTGTGCCATCAGCCGGGGCTGGGTGGACGCCGAGGACTTCCGCCCCGGCGAGGCCGTCACCGCCACCGCCTGGTGCTCCATGCTGCTGCGGATGGTGGGTTACAGTGACAAGAACGGTGATTTCTCCATTGCCGGCGCCCCGGTTTTTGCCCAGCATATCGGACTGATCTCCCAGTCCTGCGTCGGTCTTCTGACCCGGGGTCAGCTTTTCCAGCAGCTCCGGGACGCCCTGACCTTCCCCCTGCGGGACGGCAGCGGCACCGTGGCGGAGCACCTGGTCCGCAGCGGCGCCTGTACCCAGGCCACCGCCGGCGCCCTGGGCCTGCTGTCTCGGGAGCTCACCGCCCGGCAGGCAGCGGACCGCCACATGGCCGCCGTGTTCGCCCTGTGGGCATATGACACGGAGGAAGATCTGCGGAAGGGGGATCCCAGCGGCAGCGCCAGCGGCTTCTTCATCTCGTCCGACGGTCTGGCCGTCACCAACTATCACTCCATTCAGGGTGCCAGTCACGCCACCGTCACCCTCTCCAGCGGAGAATGCTACCCTGTGGAATCCGTGGTCTATTACGCGCCGAAGCTGGACCTGGCCGTGCTCCGCGTCTCCCGGACCGATGTGGACGGCCATGTGGTCCCCGCTTTTTCCTGCCTGGAGTTGGCTGGCACTCCGGACGTCCGCGCCGGCGATACAGTATACGCCCTGGGCAATCCTCTTGGGCTGGGGCTGTCAGTCAGTTCCGGCGTAGTCAGCGCTCCTTCCCGTGAGGTAAGCGGCTACGCGCTGCCCTGCGTGGTGAACACCGCAGACATTTCCAAGGGCAGCAGCGGCGGCGCTCTCCTGAATGTGTACGGCCACGTCATCGGCGTTACGTCCGGCGCCTTTGCCAACGGCAACGGGATGTACCTGGCCGTTCCAGTGGACCCGCTGATAGTCCTGAACTTCTCCGATCCCGGCATGTCGCTGGCGGAGGTTGCCCGCCTGGAAAAATCCAAAAACTAAGCAAACGGGCGTCCCCGGTGGGGACGCCCGTTGGTTATTCTCCATCTCAATGGCTCAAAATGAACTGTTCCAATTCCTCCGCCGTCCGGACCACCGCCACGGCGCCGGCCTCTTCCAGCTCACCAGGGGCGGCGTAGCCGAAGAACTCCACGCCCACGCAGTCGATGCCGCACTCTTTGGCGCCCAGCACATCAAACTTCCGGTCGCCCACCATTAAAATGGAGGGTTTGTCGGCCGAACTCAGTCCTAGGCGGCGCATGGTCTCCCGGATGACATCGGTCTTTTCCCAATCTCCCACGGGGGGACTGCCGGTGATGGTCTCCATGGACGGGGCGAACCCGAACTTTTCGCAAATCGGCACGCACATCTCCTCCGGCTTGGAAGAGGCCAGGGCCAGCACATAGCCCTGCGCTTTCAGGCGGGCGCACAGCTCCGCCATCCCCGGCGCGGCGGCGTTTTCAAATTTGCCGATGGGTGCGTACCGCTCCCGGAACGTCTCGATGCCCCGGATGGCCTTAGCCTCGTCAAAGCCGCAGTAGCGCATGAAGGAATCCTGCAGCGGCGGGCCGATGAATTTAATAAGGGTGCTATCCGGCGGCACCGGCTCTCCCATTTTCTCGAAGGCATACCGCAGGCAGTTGAGGATGCCCTCCTTGGAATCGGTCAAAGTGCCGTCCAGATCAAAAAAGATATAGTGATACATAAAAATCTCCCCTTCTATCGGGGAGATTTTATCATCATTTCTGTGGGTCCGCAAGGGGGTGGCGCGCATTTTTCCACAGCCATGCCAAAGCCAGCATGATCCCTGTGGCCCAGAGAATGCCCCGCGCCGCTCCGTCCAGATCCTCATGGGCATACAGCAGTATCACTCTCCTTCTCTCTCGCCAGAACGAGTTGAGTGCCAAGTACGATTGCCACTTCGGCAGTTCCAGACACCACCGCAGCACGCACAATCCCGCCGAAGCGCACCAGCCCGTCAGCGTGATGCCGAAATACGGACAGGGCAGCAGCGGTGCCTTCTCCCCCTGCCGTTTCAGAAGAAGGCGCAGCGCTCCGTACAGCACCGGCAGCAGCACGAGCCAAAGGCTCCACCTGCCCCGTTCCTTAAGGATTTGAAAAACCTCAAAATACGGTTGGTAGTACACCTGCTCCTTCCACAGCAGCTTTCCCAGCCAGTTGAAGCTGCCAAAGCGCCACACCGCCGCGTACAGCAGAGCGGCCCCGACCGGCAGCAACAGCCGCAGTCTCGGCGCCAGGCGGTATCCGCCGTTGCTCCACCCCACCCAGACCGCCAGCAGACTGGCCGTCATCAGCAGCGGACAAAGCATCCCGTTGCCCCGGTACCACGCCGCAGCCATAGCGCACACCATTGCCAGCGCGGCTCCCAGCCGGAACCGGAACTCCTCCCGGCGGTCCAGGTACTTCTGCACCTCCGTGGGGCCGTCGCCCTCCGCCCGTGTGCTTTTCAGGCTCTTCCCCGCCAGGATGTCGTCGGCGGTGACACCGTATAGCTCCGCCAGGGCGGGCAGCACCGTGATGTCCGGGAATCCGCCGCCGGACTCCCACTTGCTGACCGTCTTGTTGGATACGCCCAGGCGGTCGGCAATTTCCTGCTGGGTCATGCCCCTTGTTTTTCGCAGCATCGCCAGATAGGCCCCTGTCTTTTGGGCGTCCATGGCTCCACGCTCCTCTCATTCTTCTTCGTCCAGTATGCCACAGGCAGCCAGATTTGGCTATCCCTACCTTTGGGATTTTGTCTGCGGAGCGTAGATACGGCTTGTTTCAGCTGTCCGGCCGTGGCTTGAACTGGTATAACAGGTACGGGCAGTCTGTTGGACAGTCGGCATTTTACCCTCTTTTCTTTTCCACGCATCTGGGAGATACTGGATACATCCAGATAAGAGATGAGCAAAACATGGCCTAAATGAAAAGGTGCGGAGGATAAACAGGAGCAGATTGCAGAGCAGCCAGCAAAAAAGGGTGCAAAGACCAGGCGCGGCATGGAGCCGAGCTGATAAAGAAGTATAAGAGTATCCGTCAAGCGGAACGCCGAAGCTGCTTAGCCGAACGGTAGGAGTGAGAGCCGTATCTTTTGGAGTGATTCTGGTTTTCAGCCATGTCCGGAATCCATTGATAATACTTGCTTTTCGAGTTTTGCTCATGGCTGGAATACAGATAGATATGGAGGTGGCTGTTTTGCCGCACTATGAGCTTGGGACCGCAGAAGCTTCCGAAGCGCTGATCAAGGATCTGTACATTGACTTGAGGGCCAAAGTAAACGCATGGTCCGAGATCACCAAACAAACGCCGCAGGCCCGGATGGGGTATATCGGGCAGCACCTGGTCAGTGTGGTAACGGGATTCCCGGGAGGAAAATCAGGTGCGAGGGGATATGACCTTGTAACGGACAACGGCCATTACGGGGAAATCAAGACCTGCTACAAAGTAGATCAGTTGGGAAGCTGTCAAAAATGCGGAGCCGCCGTATCTAGTCTTGAAAAGACCTGCTCCGCCTGTGGTTCTTCCGAAATCAATAGGAAAGACGATTCCAAGTGGCTGATTAGTATTCGAAACCCCGACGAATTTGCGAAGGTCCTTGACCCGCTGTATTACTATTTTGTCCTTTTCGAATTTGAAGACCTCCTCGACCCTCATAACCAGAATGTGGTCGCGAGTATTTGGGAAGTTGATCCGCGGCAAAAGGGTTTTGCCTAGTGTATGTTCGATTACTATCTGAATATCCGGTCAAAGTCTTCCTCGAAAGCGCCCTTCAACATGTGGCCTCACAGTTTTAAATTCGCACTGACAAATCCAAAACTCATCTACCGGTCCAGGATCACCGCTGAAGGCGCCGTGGAAACACTGGTTTTCCCCACTTGGGACAACGTACATGTGGATGAACTCGCCCCTCTGACCGAATATTCCAGCTCCAGGACAGCCACACTTGACGCGGTCCGCGCTGTTTATGCTGGGATTTCGGGAGTAGCCAGAGTTCCTTCCGCCAGCAAATCAAAATTGTTATCACTGCTGGAAGACGCCCGGAAAAACCAGGGGATTTCCAATAGCGAACTATGTGATTGCTTTGCGGAGGCCATATATCGGCCATTGCTGACTCCCAAGAAAACCGAGATTCCGGAAAAGTACTTAGGGAGCCTCTGATTTAATCCGCACTACCATTAAGGCTCCGGATGAGGAATAATAACACCATCAAAGCAATGGTGGTGTATGGCGATGAAGAAACAGGAAACA
>CAMAZB010000127.1 GCA_945862785.1 uncultured Clostridia bacterium
GTTTCATTTCCTTTGGTGCCTTGGAGCGCAGCGGAAAGGAATGGTCATAAACATGGCAAAGGTCGTATCCGTCAACATCAGTGAGCGGAAGGGCACGCTGAAAACGCCCGTTCCCCAAATCCAGTTGAAGCTCCGCCACGGTATTGTAGGTGACGCCCATGCTGGAGACTGGCACCGTCAGATCTCCCTGCTGGCAGAGGAGAGCGTAGACACCATGCGGACCCTCTCCCCCATTTCCCTGGACCCGGGCGTGTTCGCGGAGAATATCAACACCGTGGGCATCGACTTAAAGCACCTGCCTGTGGGCACCCATCTCCGCATTGGCGAGACCGAGGTGGAAGTGACCCAAATCGGCAAGGAATGTCACAACGACTGCGCCATCAAAAAAGCCGTCGGCAAGTGCGTCATGCCCACTGAGGGCATCTTCGCCGTGGTCGTCCGGGAAGGCACCGTCCGCCCCGGGGACGAAATCGAAATTCTGGAGGCATCGAAATGAAGCTTATCAAAACCGAGGATGCCGTGGGCCATGTGCTGTGCCACGACATGACCCAGATCATTAAAGACCAGTATAAGGACGCCCGGTTCCGCAAAGGCCATGTGGTGACGGAAGAGGACATCCCCGTCCTGCTGTCCATGGGCAAGGAGCACCTCTACGTTTGGGAGATGACGCCCGGTATGATCCACGAAAACGACGCGGCGGAGCGGATGGCCGCCCTTTGTGGCAAGGTCAACATGAACTGGAGCGAGGTCAAGGAGGGCAAGATCGAGCTGACTGCCGCCTGCGACGGCCTGTTTCGGGTCAACAGTGAGAAGCTGATCGCCGTCAACTCTGTGGAGGATGTGATGATCGCCACCCGCAAAGGCAATACTGCCGTCCGCAAGGGCGATAAACTGGCGGGCACCCGGGTCATTCCCCTGATTATCCCGGAGGAAAAGCTACAAGCCGCCGAAGCTGCCGCCGGAGACACCCCCTTGCTGGAGCTCCTCCCCTATACCAAAAAGACCGCCGCCATCATCGCCACCGGCGGCGAAGTGAAAAAGGGGCTGATTCAGGATACCTTCACTCCCGTGGTGAAAGACAAGCTGGCGGCCTACGGCATCGAAACACTGGCCGTCACCTATTCCGGTGACGGTGTGGAAAACGTGGCAGACGCCATTGCGGAAGCCCGCAAAACCGGTGCGGACATCATTCTCTGCACCGGCGGCATGAGTGTGGACCCGGACGACAACACCCCCGGCGGGATCAAAGCCAGCGGTGCCCGCATCGTCACCTACGGTGCCCCGGTGCTGCCCGGTGCCATGTTCCTTCTGGGCTATTACGAGGACGGCACCGTTGTCATGGGCCTGCCCGGCTGCGTCATGTATGCCGGGGCCACCATCTTCGACCTGGCCCTGCCCCGCATTGCCGCAGGCATGGAGATGACCCGGGCGGACTTCGCCGCCATGGGCGAGGGCGGGCTGTGCCTGGGCTGCAGACCCTGTCACTGGCCCATCTGTCCCTTCGGAAAATAAAATACGCAAGGGCGCACCGGGTGCGCCCCTACGTTTGAAAACCGTTAATCTCAGTCGAGTATCACGTTATCTTTTCCTTGCGGAGCATGGATAAATATTGTATGATTCAGAAAGGAAGCAAGAACATGAAAAAGTATTTGTCGCTTTTAATGGCCCTCTGCTTGGTTCTGTCCCTGACCGCCTGCGGCGGCTCCAAGGAAGAGCCCTCCCAAGCCGAAGAGTCTTTGAAAGCCGAAGAACCCGCCTCCGCCCCCGTTGAGATCACCGTCTTTGCCGCCGCCTCCATGCAGGAATCCCTGAACGCGGTCATTGAGCAGTACAAGGCCGTGGCCCCCGAGGTCACCGTGGTCACCACCTACGACTCCTCCGGCACCCTGCTGAAGCAGATCAAGGAGGGTGCCTCCTGCGACCTCTTTCTCTCCGCCTCCCCCAAGCAGATCAACGCGCTGGACGGCGCGTTGAAGGATGACGCGGAGAAGAACCCCGACGGGCTGGACATGCTTCTCGACCCCCGGGTGAATCTGCTGGAAAACAAGGTGGCGCTGGCGGTTCCCGAGGGCAACCCCAAGGGCATTGAGAGTTTTGACCAGCTGGCGGAGCTGCTGAAAAGCGGAGATGTGTCGCTGGCCATCGGCAACAGCGACGTGCCCGTGGGACAGTACACGCTGAAAATCTTTTCCTACTACGGAATCGATGAAGGGGCTGCGGCAGGCAAGCTGACCTACGGCTCCAACGTGAAGGAAGTCACCACCCAGGTCAGCGAGGGTGCCGTGGACTGCGGCATCATCTACGGCACCGACGCTTTCTCCGCCGGCCTGACCGTGGTGGACAGCGCCACCGCCGAGATGTGCGGCCAGGTCATTTACCCCGCTGCCGTGCTGAATTGCGGCATGGAGCCGGAGGCCGCCCGTGTCTTTCTCGACTATCTCTGCACACCTGACGCGCTGGAGTGCTTCGAGGCCGTGGGCTTCTCCCCCATGGTGTGACCAGGGCGCTGCCCTGGTCCCGCCACTTTTGAAAAAGTGGGCAAAACTTTTATCTGACTTCCGCCCGGGCAGGTGATTTTTGATGGACTGGTATCCCCTTTATAATTCACTCCGCATCGCCGCCATTTCCACGGTGGCCGTCTTTTTCCTGGGCATCTTTGCCGCCTATTACATTGCAAAGCTGCCCCGGCTGGTGAAGGGCGTGCTGGACGTGGTGCTAACATTGCCCCTGGTGCTGCCGCCCACCGTGGTGGGCTGGCTGCTGCTGTGCCTGCTGGGGCCCAAACGCCCCCTTGGCGCCTGGGTGCTGGAAACCTTCGGTGTCAAGCTGGTCATGACCTGGTGGTCGGCTATCTTCGCCACGGTGGTGGTGGCCTTTCCTCTCATGTACCGCACCGCCCGGGGCGCTTTTGAGAGCTTCGACCATAATCTGGCGGATGCGGGGCGGACCCTGGGCCGCTCCAACACCTGGGTGTTCTGGCGGGTGCAGATGCCCGTCTGCAAGCAGGGCATTCTGGCTGGCACAGTGCTGTCCTTTGCTCGTGCTCTGGGCGAGTACGGCGCCACCTCCATGATTGCGGGCTACACTCCAGGCCGCACCGCCACCATCTCCACCACGGTCTACCAGCTCTGGCGCACCAATGATGACGCTGGTGCCCTGAAATGGGTGCTGGTGAACATTGCCATCTCCGCCGTTTTCCTGCTGGCGGTGAACCTGCTGGAGACCCGCCATCGGCAGAAAGGAGGTGGACGCTGATGGCTCTTTCTGTGGATATTGAAAAAAGGCTCGGGGATTTCACACTTTCCGTCCGTTTTGAAGCTGAAAACGAATGCCTGGCCCTGCTGGGCGCCTCCGGCTGCGGCAAGTCCGTCACGCTGCGGTGCATTGCCGGTATCCTGACGCCTGATGACGGCGAGATCGTGCTGGACGGCGTGACCCTGTTCGACAGCGCCGCAAACATCAATCTGCCGCCCCAAAAGAGAAATGTAGGCTACCTGTTCCAGCAGTATGCCCTGTTCCCCAATATGACTGTGCGCCAGAACATCGCCGCGGCAGTGCGGGACAAGCAGCGGCGGAAGGCCGTGACAGAGGAAAAACTTCGTCAGTTCCGGCTGGATGAGGTGGCGGACAAGCGTCCCGGCCAGATCTCCGGCGGTCAGCAGCAGCGGACAGCCCTGGCCCGCATCCTGGCGTCGGAACCGAAAGCCATCCTGCTGGACGAACCCTTCTCGGCCCTGGACAGCTATCTGAAGTATCAGTTGGAAGTGGAATTGGCGGAGACTCTGGAGCAGTTCCCCGGCACCGTCCTGTGGGTCTCCCACGACCGGGGCGAGGTGTTCCGCAACTGTCGGCGGGTCTGCGTGCTGGACCAGGGAAAGTCCCAGGGGACGTTCACCCTGCGGGAGCTGTTCCATGAACCCGTTACGGAGGCCGCCGCCCGGCTTTCCGGCTGCAAGAACTACGCCGACGCGGTGCCCAAGGGGACTTCCGTATTCCTGCCGGAGTGGGGATTGACACTGGACTGCGGCAAGGCGGTCCCGGCGGACATCCACCGCATCGGCATCCGCGCCCATCATGTCACCCCAGCGGCCCAACAGGCCCCCGGCGCTTTCCCCTGTACAGTGCGGCGGGTAGTCCAGGATGTGTTCACCACCACCGTCCTGCTGCAGCCGGAAGGAGCCGCACCGGACACTCCGCCCCTGCGGATGGAACTGGACCGGGAGAGCTGGTACAAGATGCCGGATAAGGGCCATATCTGGGTCACCATCCAACCCAGAGACATTTTACTGCTGAAGTGAGGAGAGACGATCATGTATCATGCCGCCGTTTTGACGGTCAGCGACCGCGGCTTCCGTGGGGAGCGCTCCGATGAGGGCGGCCCGCTGGTAGCGGAACTGCTGAAAAATGCCGGGTATCATGTAGCTGTCACTGCCATCGTCCCGGACGAACAGGCCCAAATTGAAGAGAAACTGCGGGAAATCGCCGACAGTGGAGAAGTTCAACTGCTGGTGACCACCGGCGGCACCGGCTTCGCTCCCCGGGATGTAACGCCGGAGGCCACACTGGCGGTCTGCGACCGTCTGACGCCCGGTATCCCGGAGGCCATGCGTTACGCTTCCTTGCAGGTCACACCCCGTGCCATGCTGTCCCGGGCCCAGGCGGGTATCCGAAAGGGGACCCTCATCATCAACCTCCCTGGTTCTCCCAAGGCAGCCAGAGAGAACCTGGACGCCGTTCTGCCATCCCTCTCTCACGGCCTGGAAATGCTCTCCGGCCGCCCCTCTGATTGCGCCAGACTGGACGGATGAAAAGCATAAAGA
>CAMAZB010000128.1 GCA_945862785.1 uncultured Clostridia bacterium
AGGAAAGGAGAAATAATTAAAACCACCCCTTTCGAGATGGTTTTAATTATACGTGCCGCGATGAACGACTGGTATGACCTGACCAATTCTCTGGACACCGACGTCCCGCCCCTGGACGAAGTCACCCAGGCCCACATTCAAAAACGCGTCCGCTCCGCCCTGCCCCGTTGCAGAAAGTGCCGCTGGCTAATTGCAGCCATCGCCGCCGTACTGGTGCTCACCGCCTGCGGCTACGCCATGGCGACAGGCCAGTTCTCCGACTGGTTCTGGACCAAAGCCGATCCCCAGTCCCCGGAGTCCAGCGAGGATCTGCTTGCCTCCATCGGCACCGTCATCGGCCAGAGCCAGACGGTGGACGGCGTGACCATGACCCTGAACGGCGCTCTGTGGGACGGCGAGACCCTGATGCTCTCCCTGACGCTGGAGGGCGGACAGCTCTCCGCGGATCGCTGGACCGATATAGAAACCGAGGACTCCTGGCTGCGCGTCTCCCGAGAACACTTGAAAGAAACTTGGCGGGAGTATTATCCGGATATCTCCGAAGCGGACTTGGATGTCATGGTGGACCACTATTATGAGGAAGCGTACAGCTGCCGACCAGATATCCTTTATTTCTACCGGCGCCAGACACAGACCCATGTTCTGCAAATTCAATACCACTTCTTCTCCATGCTGGATTCCGTTGATTTGCAGCTTCACCTGGAAAACCTGAAATTCCGCGATTTTTCCATTCAGGGACCCTTTGACTTCTCCTTCACTGTGGAGCATCGGTCTCCGGAGGTCGTCTATACAGGCAGCGCCGTACTGCGGCAGGAGACCGGCCCCGCTTTCCGGATTACCAAGGTCGCGCTGTCGCCCCTGTGGGTAAAGATAGATTTTGAACTGACGGAGCCAATGACAGAAGAGGAACTGTCCTCCAATTGGATCTTCCTTTCCATCGGTGCCCTTCACAGCGGAGAGCAGGTCACAGCCCTCTCCGCCGCAAAAAGCTACACCCAGTATCAGCGGAATGCCGACGGCATGGTAAGCGGTGTTCTGGCCTGCGGGCCGTTTCATCAGGTCATCGATCCCTTCGGCGTTGACGCCGTTGAACTGGGCAGTTATCTGCTGAACCCGGACACCTTCGCCCTCACTGAAATTCCTGACTCTTAATTGCACAAAAAGACAGCAGCGCCGCTGCTGTCTTTTTATACGTATTATATGTACTTTGCGCTTACACCGTGGGATACTCGCCGTCCCACAATACTTTGCGGAACTTCATGGGGTCCGTGTTGCCCTCAGTGGAGAACATCAGCACCTGGCTGAACCGGTCCAGACCCAGGAAATCCCGCAGGTCCTTGTACTCGTCCGTCTCCATGATGGCGGCAATGAGGCCCATGCCCACGGCGCCGGACTCGCCGGAGATGACGGTGGGGTCGCCCTTGACAGGCACGCCCAGCATCCGCATACCGCGGGCGCTGACCCAGTCGGGGCAGGAGACGAAGGCGGAAACATGGTTCCGCAGAATGTCCCAGGAGATGATGTTGGGCTCGCCGCAGGCCAGACCCGCCATGATGGTCTTGAGGTCACCCTCCACGATGCGGGGATTGCCGTCCCCGGCCACAGCGCCCTGATACAGGCAGTCTGCCGCCCGGGCCTCCATGACGATGAACTTAGGCGGGTCGTTGGGGAACAGGTTGGTGAAGAAGCCCACCACAGCGCCGGCCAGGCTGCCCACGCCGGCCTGGATGAACACATGGGTAGGACGATTCACCCCCACTTCCCGCAGCTGATCGGCGGCCTCGCCTGCCATGGTGCCGTAGCCCTGCATGATCCAGGCGGGGATTTCCTCATAGCCCTCCCAGGCGGTGTCCTGCACGATGACGCCGTGCTTCGTCTGGGCGGCCTCGGCGGCGGCCATGCGGACGCATTCGTCATAGTTCACGTCCTCGATGGTGACCTGGGCGCCCTCTTTCTTGATGTTCTCAAAGCGGCTCAGGCTGCTGCCCTTGGGCATATGGACCACGGCCTTCTGCCCCAGCTTGTTGGCCGCCCAGGCCACGCCGCGGCCGTGGTTGCCGTCGGTGGCGGTAAAGAAGGTCGCCTGGCCGAACTCCCGCTTGAAAGACTCGCTGGTCAGGTAGTCGTAGGTCATTTCGCTGACGTCCCGGTCCATCTGCTGGGCGATATACCGGGCCATGGCAAAGGAGCCTCCCAGCACCTTGAAGGCGTTGAGCCCGAAGCGGAAGGACTCATCCTTTACATACAGCCCGCCCAGACCCAGGTATTTCGCCATACCGTTCAGGCAAGCCAGTGGCGTAACGGAATACTGGGGAAAGCTGTTGTGAAAAAAGCTGGCCTTGGCCACATTGTTCAAAGACATAACCTCAAGCTGACGGTCCTCACTTGCCGGCATATGATTCACGGCCCATTTGATCTGTTCTCTCATGCTGCCTCACCATACAAAATTTTTTAGTTAATCAAACTTTTTGTTTGATTCAGCTACATCATATCATACCGTTCTAAGAAGTCAAGGCCTTTCGCAAATTTTTTATTTCCCGGGGAAAACTGAGAAAAACGGTTCTTGACAGATACCCCCGGGGGGGTATATATTGATGCCAGCAAATATACCCCCCGGGGGTATATTACCCACGACACAGGAGGTCCCATGAAAGAGGAAAAATATGACATTTCCGGGATGCATTGCGCGGCGTGCAGCGCGTCCGTGGAGAAAGTGACCCGGCGGCTCCCCGGCGTAGAGCGTAGCGACGTCAATCTGACTACCGGCATTATGACCATACGCTACAACGAAGCCCAGGTCAGCCCGGAACAGATCACGAAAAAAGTGGAAAAAGCAGGCTTTGGCTGTGTTCTGCATGCGGAAAAGCAGGAAAAAACGGCGGAAGCTGTTAAAGATGAGGAGGAAGCGGCCTTGAACCGCAAAAAATGGGAGCTGCTGGCCGCCGGTGCTTTCTCTCTGGCGCTGCTGTATGTTTCCATGGGCCAGATGCTGCCCTTCGGGCTGCCCGCCCTGCCCTTGCCGGATATCTTTTCCATGCACACCCATCCGGTGAATTTCGCTATTTTGCAGCTTCTTTTGACCATTCCGGTCCTTTATTGCGGCAGAAATTTCTTCACCAGCGGCTTCAAGGCCCTGGCACACGGGAATCCCAACATGGATTCCCTGGTAGCCATCGGCTCCGCCTGCTCCTTTTTGTACAGCGTGGTGATGACTTTTCTGATCTCTGACGACCCCCACGCCTATGTCCACAACTTGTATTATGAATCCGCCGCCGTGGTGCTGACCCTGGTCTCCCTGGGCAAATTTCTGGAGAACCGGAATATGCAGAAGACCAAGGGTGCCATCACGGCGCTGATGCAGCTTTCCCCCGATACCGCCATCCTGGCGGACTCCGGCCGGGAAGTACCCACGGAGAGTCTGAAGATCGGGGACACGGTTCTGGTGAAGCCCGGCCAGCGTGTACCGGTGGACGGCATGGTGATCCGGGGTGAGAGCAGCGTCAACGAGGCCATGCTCACCGGCGAGAGCCTGCCAGTGGAGAAAACGGTGGGCGACGAGGTCATCGGCGGCAGCGTCAACCTCAGCGGTGCGCTGTATGTCCAGGTGACCCGCACTGGAGAGGACACCACTCTGGCCCGCATCATCCGGTTCGTAGAGGACGCCCAGGGGAAAAAGGCCCCCATCTCCAAGACCGCCGACAAGGTGGCTGGCGTATTTGTCCCCACGGTCATCGGTATCGCGGTACTGGCGGCCATCGCCTGGGCCATTGCCGGACAACCCTTCGCCTTCGTGCTGCGGGTGTTCACCTCTGTGCTGGTGATTGCCTGCCCCTGCGCTCTGGGACTGGCGACGCCTACCGCCATCATGGTGGGTACCGGACTGGGGGCCAAGCATGGTATCCTCATCCGCTCCGGTGAGGTCTTAGAAATCACACACAGCGTGGATACCGTGGTACTGGACAAGACCGGAACCGTCACCGAGGGCGCTCCCGCCGTGACGGAAGTCATCCCTTACAACTGTGATGAAACGGCCCTGTTAAAAACGGCGGCAGCCATGGAAACCATGTCCGCTCACCCTCTGGCGCAAGCTATCACAGCATATGTAAAGGAAAAGAGTATCACAGATATTCCTCAGCTGGAGGACTTTGAAAACCTCTCCGGCCGGGGGCTGAAGGCACTGTTTGACGGCAAGATTCTGTTGGCGGGCAATCAGAGACTGCTGGAGGAACACGACGTAGACGCCTCCCCCCTGCTGGGCGAAGCGGAGCGGCTGTCCGCCCAGGGTCAGACGCCTATGTTTTTCGCTGCGGACGGCAAGCTGCTGGGGCTGATCTCCGTGGCAGACCCGGTGAAGGACACCAGCGCTGCTGCCATTCAGAAAATGAAGAAGCAGGGCATCCGGGTGGTACTGCTGACCGGGGACAACCGGGCAGCGGCAGAGCACATCGGTAGTCTTGTGGGCGTGGACGAGGTGATTGCCGAGGTACTGCCGGAGGAAAAGGCCCGGGTCGTTCAAAGCTTACAGGACCAGAGCCGGAAAGTGATGATGGTGGGTGACGGCATCAACGACGCTCCCGCCCTTACCGCCGCCACCGTGGGCTGCGCCATCGGCAGCGGCAGCGACATCGCCATCGAGTCCGCCGACATCGTGCTGATGCGGGATGACCTGGGAGATGTATCCCGGGCGCTGCGGCTGTCCGCTCTGACCCTGCGGGACATCAAGCAAAACCTGTTCTGGGCCTTCTGCTACAACATCATCGGCATTCCC
>CAMAZB010000129.1 GCA_945862785.1 uncultured Clostridia bacterium
AAGTTCTGAAATCTTAAGCAGCTTGTCGAAAAGACTTTTTCGACAAGCTGAAACGTCCCACAAATGTGGGACGTTTGCTATTTTTGCGGATTCTGCAAAAACTTTGCCGCCATCAGGGCTGCCACGGCTCCATCGGCCGCGGCGGTAACGACCTGGCGCACCGCTTTCGTGCGGACGTCTCCGGCGGCAAACACCCCGGGCACCGCCGTCCGCGTGGTCTCATCCGCCGGGACATAGCCTCCGGCGTCCAATTCCAGCTGCCCTTGCAACAGCTCCGTATTGGGCTTGCGTCCGGCCGCGACAAACACTCCGGCGCAGGGCAGCTCCCGTCTGCATCCCCCGGGAAGTTCCCGGTATGCCAGTCCCGTCACTGTCTCCCGGCCCAGCACCGCCTCCACCTGGACATTCCACAGGAACGTGACATTTTCCGCCTCCTCCAGCCGCTCTGTCAGCCGCCGCTCCGCCCGCAGCGCATCCCGGCGGTGGAGCAGGTATACCCGGCGGCACACGTGGGACAGAGTCAGCGCCTCCGACACCGCAGAGCTGCCGCCGCCTACTACCGCCACGTCCTTCCCCCTGAAAAAAGCTCCGTCGCAGGCGGCGCACCAGCTGACGCCCCGCCCCCGGAATCTCTCCTCTCCCGGGACTTCCAGTCTGCGGGGAGAGGCTCCGGCAGCGTAAATAAGTGTTCTGCCCTCATATGTCTCCCGGGCAGTCCGCACCCGGTATTCCCGCAGAGACACCTCCACGGCCCGTTCCATCCGCAGCTCGGCCCCGGCGCGCTGGGCGTCCCGCCGCATATCCTCCGCCAGTTTCGGCCCATCCAGAGCGCCGGTCCCGGGATAGTTTTCCACCGTTTCGGCTATTCCCATCTGGCCTCCCGGTTCATCCCCGGTAAGGACCAGCGTCCGCAGCCCCGCCCGGGCCGCGTATATCCCGGCAGCATAACCTGCGGCCCCTCCGCCAACGATCAGCACATCATACATGCCGCTCTCCCCTTTCCTTGGTATAGTATCGGCGAAAGCCGCAGAAAATACCCCCACGAACCACAAAAAACGGAGGGAACTGTATGTCTGCCGATCTGAAAAACAGTGAAACGCTGAAAAACCTGATGTGCTCTTTCGCCGGAGAGAGTCAGGCCCGAAACCGTTACACCTTCGCCGCCGGGCTTTGCCAAAAGCAGCAGTTCCATGTGCTGGAGGCGGTGTTTCGGTTCACCGCCGACCAGGAAAAGGAGCACGCGGAGATCTTTTACAACCACATGAAGGAAGTCACCGGCTCCAGCGTCCACGTGGACGGCGGCTACCCGGTGGACGTCACCAACGATGTTTTGCAGCTGCTGCGTTATGCCCGTCACAACGAGTATGAGGAGTTTGAGACAGTGTATCCCTCCTTCGGCCAGACCGCCCAGGCCGAGGGCTTCCCAGAAATCGCCGTCTCCTTCCGGCAGATCGCCAAAATCGAGCAGGCCCACGGCGACCGCTTCGGTCAATTCGCGGATCTTCTGGAAAGCGGAAAGCTGTTCGTATCCGATGTGAAATGCGGCTGGATGTGCCTGAACTGCGGTCACATTCTGGAAAGCCTGGAAGCGCCACAGCTCTGCCCGGTCTGCGGCCATGACCGCGGCTATTTTATCCGCCTGGAAATGGCGCCTTATACGAATTTCCAATAAAATAGCAATACCGTTTTACTGCGGAAAACTGCCGGGATGACCGCCCGCCGGACAGCGTAAGGTCATTGCCGGAGACCGTACAGCGCATCCCCGGCGGCGTTCCCACAGAGGAACACCGCCGGGGATCTTTTCATGCCGCCCCATCTGACCTCTTGCCCTGGGGCGAAAAATCGGCTAAGATGGATCTGAAAAAGACCAGGTCTTCCTGTGAGGAAGAGAAAAGGAGCATCTTTATGTGGTTTGACCAGGCAGTGATCTATCAGATCTATCCCCTGGGCCTGTGCGGCGCCCCGGCGGAAAACGACGGTGTCCAGGCTCACAGAATCCTGCGGCTGGCGGACTGGGCGGCCCATATCAAGCGGCTGGGCGCGGACACGGTCCTTTTGAATCCCGTGTTCGACAGCGACCGCCACGGCTACGACACCCGGGACTATTTCACCGTGGACCCGAGGCTTGGCACCAACGAGGACCTTGCCCGGGTCTGCCGCGCCTTCCACGACGCGGGAATGCGGGTCATTCTGGATGGCGTGTTCAACCACGTGGGCCGGGGCTTCTGGGCCTTCCGCGACGTGCGGGAGAAAAAGTGGGACAGCCCGTACAAGGACTGGTTCCACATCAGCTTCGACGGGAACACGGAATACAATGATGGCTTCTGGTACGAGAGCTGGGAGGGCCACAATGAGCTGGTGAAGCTGAACCTCCAGAAGCCCGCCGTGGTAGAGCACCAGTTCCAGGCCATCCGGGCCTGGGTGGAGCAATTCGGCATCGACGGCCTGCGGCTGGACGTGGCCTACTGTTTGCCGCCCGAATACATCCGCCGGCTCCGCGCCTTCACCCAGGGGCTGAAGCCGGACTTCGTCCTGCTGGGCGAGACTCTCCATGGCGACTACAACCGCTGGATGGGACCGGAGCTGTGCTACTCCGTCACCAACTACGAGTGCTACAAGGGGCTGTGGTCCAGCTTCAACTCCATGAACCTCTTTGAGATCTGCCACTCTCTGGCCCGGCAGTTCGGCCCGGAGCAGTGGACGCTGTACAAAGGCGCCCATCTGCTGGGCTTTCTGGACAACCACGACGTCACCCGCATCGCCTCTCAGTTGACCAATCCCGCCCACCTGCCCCTGGCCTACGCCCTGCTGTTCGGTATGCCCGGCGTGCCCGCCGTCTACTACGGCAGCGAGTGGGGCATAGAGGGCGTCAAGGGCGGCGGTACCGACGCGTCCCTGCGCCCGGAGGTAGAAACGCCCGTCTGGACAGAGTTGACGGACTACATCGCAAAGCTGGCCGCCGCCCACCGCCAGAGCACCGCCCTGTGCTACGGCGGCTACCGTAACGTGGTGCTGACCAACCGCCAGTGCATTTTCGAGCGGGCAGCGGAGGGAGAGCGGGTGCTGGTGGCAATCAACGCCGACAGCCAGCCCTACACTGCCCACTTTGACCCCGGCTGCGGTCGGGCGGTGGACCTCATCACCGGCCAGCCCCACGACTTCGGCGGGGGCAGCGAGCTGCCGCCTTACAGCGCCTTTTACTGGCAGATGGAACGGTAAGGAGGAAGGTCAACTATGTCCACGCTCATCGGTCTTGACATTGGCACCACCTCCATCAGCGCCGTGGCAGCGGAAGTGTCCTCAGGAGCGCTGCTGCGATCCGTCACTGTCCCCAACGACGGCATCCTCCCCTCCCCGGACGGCGTGTCCCGGCTCCAGGACCCCGTCCGCATCGTGGAGACCGCACTCGGCCTGAAAGAATCTCTGGCGGCAGAGTTTTCCCCGGTGGCCGCCATCGGCGTCACCGGGCAGATGCACGGCATCCTCTATCTGGACCGGGCAGGCCGGGCAGTGAGCCCCCTTTACACCTGGCAGGACGGCCGGGGAAACCTGCCCTATGGCAAGAGCACCTATGCAGCCCATCTCAGCACCCGATCCTGCTATCCCCTGGCCTCCGGCTTCGGGCTTGTCACCCACTTTATTAACCGGGAGCAGGGTCTTGTCCCGTCAGAGGCCGTCACCTTCTGCACCATTCAGGACTACATCGCCCTGCTGCTGGCCCGGCGGAAAACGCCGTTCCTCCACGCCAGCGACGCCGCCAGCTTCGGCTGCTTTGATTTGGAGGCGCATACTTTTGACCGCTTCGCCATGGAAAAGTTGGGATTTGACAATGCGTTTCTCCCCGCCGTGACAGCAGAGACGGCAATTATCGGGCAGGACGGCAGCATCCCCGTGGCGGCAGCCATCGGAGACAACCAGGCCAGTGTGCTGGGTTCCCTCCGGGAAAACGCCGATATTCTGGTCAACATCGGCACCGGCAGCCAGGTCTCCGCCGTGGTGTCCGCCCCCGTTCCCTTTCCCGCCGGGGCGGTTCGCCCCTATGTGGACGGTAAGTTCCTGCTGGCGGGTTCGCCCTTGTGCGGCGGTCGGGCCTACGCCCTGCTGCACCGCTTTTTTGCCCGGTGCGCGGAGCTGTTCGGCGGAGACGGGCGTGACATTTACACGGTAATGAACGACATGGCGGCGGAGCAGCCGGAGGACCATTCCCTGACCGTCGACACCCGGTTCTGCGGCACCCGGAACGATCCGGCCCTGCGGGGCGCCCTCTCCGAAATATCGGAGGACAATTTCACCCCGGAGCAGCTGACCCGGGGCGTGCTGTGGGGCATGACCGCCGAGCTGCGGGGGCTGTACGGAGAAATGCCTCTGCTGTCCCCCGCCACCGGGCTGGTAGGCTCCGGGAATGCCGTCCGAAAAAATCCGGTGCTGCGACGGTATCTGGAGGAGCAGTTCAATCTGCCGCTGAAACTCCCCGTTCACCGGGAGGAAGCCGCCTTCGGCGCCGCCGTCTTTGCCGCCGCTGCGGCAGGCGTATACCGGGACATTCCGGCGGCGCAGTCGGCGCTGCTGCACTACGAATAAGAAAAAAACGGAGCGCCGAAGCGCTCCGTTTTTTCTGTATTACAGGGAATTCGCGGTTTCTTCCGCCGGCAGGGCCTCCGCCTGGGGCGGCTGCTTTTTCTTTCTGCGGAACCTGTCTCTTATACACATCTGACGCTGCCGACGATATGCAGTGTGTA
>CAMAZB010000130.1 GCA_945862785.1 uncultured Clostridia bacterium
GTGAACCTCATCGCCTGTCCTACCTGCGGCCGCACCCGCATCGACCTCATCCCCATCGCGGAGGAAGTGGAACGGCGGCTGGCGAACTGCAAGAAAAATATTACCGTTGCCGTCATGGGCTGTGCGGTGAATGGCCCCGGAGAGGCCTCCGCTGCTGATATCGGCATCGCCGGCGGCAAGGGAGAGGGCCTGCTGTTCCGAAAAGGAGAAGTCCTTTACAAGGTACCGCAGGAGCAGCTTGTAGACGCTTTGATGGCGGAAATTGAGAAACTGTAAGAGCCTTTGAGGCTGCGGACGGGATGCGCCGCAGTTCTATGATACACGAGACGTTCCGGGAGGAAACCATGTCCAGAAATATCCCGTTTTTTGAAATGTTTGCGGAGCTGCAGCTCTCAGGAGAGCTGCGGCTGAAGCTGGCTGGCGCGGAGCTGACCGGTGCCTGCATCGACCAGGCTGCTATGACGATCAAGCTGCTGCTGACGGTCAAGTCCGTTCTGTCAGAGGAGGACCTTCAAAGCGTAAAGGATGCCATCCGGACGGTGTACGGTTTCACCGGTGTGGACATCGATGTGACCTGCAAGGCTCCGGAGTCTGTCCGGCCCGCGTCCGTGCAGACGGCGCCTGCCGCCTCCAAGGGCGGCAAGCCTGCGGTGGGGAAGGTGCTGATGGGCAACCCCATCAAGGCCCGACCCGGTCCCATGAAGGAATTGAATCTGAAAATGGGCACCGCCACGGTCAGCGGCAAGGTGTTCGCCTTTGAGTGCCGGGAGACCCGGCGGCCCGGTATGTGGCGGTTGAGCTTTGACATGACGGACTACACCAACTCTGTCACTGTCCAGAAGAATCTGACCACCAAGGAGGCCCAGGGCCTGGAGAGCGCCATCAAGCCCGGTATGTGGCTGTGCGTCCAGGGCAAGATGGAGCCTACCTGGGACGGCAAGGACATCCAGCTTAATCCCTACCACATCAATGTCATAGAGCATGAGGAGCGGAAGGACACCGCCCCGGTGAAGCGTGTGGAGCTGCATCTCCACACGAAGATGAGCAATATGGACGCACTGACGGACACCAAGGAGGTCATCCAGCAGGCCATCCGCTGGGGTCATCCCGCCATCGCCATCACGGACCACGGCGTGGCCCAGTCCTTCCCAGACGCCTGGCATGCCGCGGGGGATAAAATAAAAGTCCTTTACGGCGTGGAGGGCTATTTTATCAACAATATTGACGACCGGGTGGTAGTCCACGGCACCCAGGACTGCGGCCTGGATGACGAATTCGTCTGCTTTGACATCGAGACCACCGGACTGAAAGTGGACCGGGAGGCCATCACGGAGATCGGTGCGGTGGTGCTGAAAAACGGTGAGATCGCGGAGCGGTTCCAGACCTTTGTGAACCCCAACCGCCGTCTGACGCCGGAGATCATCGGCCTGACGGGTATCACCGACGAGATGCTGAAGGATGCGCCGCCCCTGAAAGAGGCGCTGACGGACTTTTTGAAGTTCGTGAATGGCCGTCCCCTGGCGGCCCACAACGCCGAGTTTGACATTGGCTTCATCCGGGCGGGCTGTAAGCAGGTGGGACTGGAGTTCCATCCCACCTACGTGGACTCTCTGATCCTGGCTCAGAATCTGCTGCCGGACCTGCATAAGTACAAGCTGGACATCGTGGCGGAGCACCTGGACCTGCCTGCCTTCAACCACCACCGGGCTAGCGACGATGCCGCCACCGTGGGCTATATGCTCATCCCGTTCTGGAAAATGCTCCATGAGCGGGGCATCCATACCCTCCAGGCGGTGAACCCGGAGATGGAGAAGCTGCGGCCCCTGGGCAGCAAGTCCAACCGCTTCCCCAAGCACATCATCCTCATCGCCCGGAACAAGACGGGCCTGAAAAATCTGTACCAGATGATCTCTGCGTCCAACCTGAAATACTTTAAGCGGGTGCCCACCATTCCCAAGAGCCTGCTGAAGGAGCACCGGGAGGGCATCATCGTGGGCGCCGCCTGCGAGGCAGGCGAGCTGTTCCGGGCCATCGTGGACCACAAGGACTGGGACGAGCTGAAGCGTATTGCGGATTTCTACGATTATCTGGAAATCCAGCCCCTGTGCAACAACCGCTTCATGCTGCGAAACGGCGACGTGCAGTCGGAGGAGGACTTGCGGGAGTTCAACCGCACGGTCGTCCGGCTGGGTGAGGAACTGGGCAAGCCCGTCTGCGCCACCGGCGATGTCCACTTCCGGGAGCCGGAGGATGAGGTGTACCGCCACATCCTGCTGGCGTCCAAGAAATTCCCGGACGCCAACGAGCCCCTGCCCATCTATTTCAAGACCACCGACGAAATGCTGGAGGAGTTCAGCTATCTGGGGAAGGAGAAGGCCTACGAGGTTGTGGTGAAGAACACCCGGCTGGTGGCCGACCAGGTGGAGACCTTCGAGCTGCTGCCCAGCGAGTTGTTCCCGCCCCGGCTGGAAAACTCCGAGGAGGACCTGAACCGCCTGGTGTGGGAGAAGGTCCACCGGCTCTACGGCGAAGACCCGCCCAAGCTCATCGTGGACCGCCTGAATGTGGAGCTGGGCGGCATTCTGGGCAAGTACGATGTGGTGTACATGTCTGCCCAGAAGCTGGTGCAGCGAAGTTTGGAGAACGGCTATCTGGTGGGCTCCCGAGGGTCCGTGGGGTCGTCCCTGGTGGCCTATATGTCCGGCATCACGGAGGTCAACTCCCTGCCGCCCCACTACCGCTGCCCCAACTGCAAAAACAGCGAATTCATCCTGGACGGCAGCTACGGCTGTGGCGCCGACATGCCGGACAAAGTGTGCCCTGTCTGCGGCACAAAGTACATCAAGGATGGCTTCGATATCCCCTTTGAGACCTTCCTGGGCTACGGCGGCGGCAAGGTGCCGGATATTGACCTGAACTTCTCCGGCGAATACCAGGCCAAGGCCCACCGCCACGCCATTGAGATGTTCGGCGAGACCCAGGTGTTCCGGGCCGGAACCATCGGTACCCTGGCGGAAAAGACTGCTTTTGGCTTCGTAAAGAAGTATCTGGAGGAGAACGGCATTACCGCCGGCAGGGCGGAGGAGAACCGCCTCACTCTGGGCTGCGTGGGCGTCCGCCGCACCACGGGCCAGCATCCCGGCGGCCTGGTGGTCGTTCCCGACGACAAGGACATGGAGGATTTCTGTCCCGTCCAGCACCCGGCGGATGATGACGGCTCCGATACCATCACCACCCATTTTGAATACCACTCCATGGAGGCCAACATCCTGAAGCTGGATATGCTGGGACACGATGACCCCACCATGGTCCGTATGATGCAGGATCTGACCGGCGTCGACCCTCATGACATTCCCCTGGACGACCCGGATACCATGTCCATCTTCACTTCCAGCAAGGTGCTGGGCTATGAGAACGACGAGATTCTAGGCCCCACCGGCGCTGTAGCCATCCCGGAGTTCAACACCCGGTTCACCCGGCAGATGCTGATCGACACCCAGCCCAAGGATTTCAATACCCTGGTGCGGCTGTCCGGCTTCTCCCACGGCACCGATGTGTGGATGGGCAACGCCCGGGAACTGATCGTCAGCGGCACGGCCAGCGTTCTGGAGACCGTGGGCTGCCGTGACGACATCATGCTGTATCTGATTTCCAAGGGCCTGGACCCCAAGATGAGCTTCAAGATCATGGAAAAGGTCCGAAAGGGCAAGGTGAAGAAGAGCGGCTTCGACGAGGGCTGGGTGGAGGCCATGCGGGACCACGAGGTTCCCGAGTGGTACATCGAGTCCCTGGCGAAGATCGGCTACCTGTTCCCCAAGGCCCACGCCGTGGCCTACGTCATGATGGCTTTCCGCATCGCCTGGTACAAAGTCCATGAGCCGCTGGCGTTCTATGCCACGTTCTTCTCCGTCCGGGCCAAGGCCTTTGACGCGGAATACTGCTGCGCCGGTAAGGACGCGGTGAAGCGAAAGATTCGGGAGATCGAGAACAACAAGGATGCTACCGCGGTGGAGCAGAATCTGCTGACCACGCTGGAGGTGTGCTACGAGTTCTATCTCCGCGGCTTCCATTTTGACACCATCAACATCTATGAGTCCGACGCCACCAAGTTTAAAGTGACGAAGGACGGCCTGCTGCCGCCTTTTACCACGGTCCATGGCCTGGGCGAGGCGGCGGCGATCGACACGGTGGAGAAGCGAAAAGGGAAGACCTTTATCTCCATTGAGGAGTTCGCCATGTGCTGCAACAAGCTGTCCAAGACTCATATCGAGCAGCTGAAGGCGCTGGGCGCCTTCGCAGGTATGGCGGAGACCAGCCAGATCACATTGTTCTGATGTGGGACCGCTGTGTACAATTTGCGTTCCGACGGGATCTTCGCTAAAACGGAGTTCCGAAAAAATGATAAACAGGGAGGACTGCACCATGTTAAACGCCAAAGTCAAGGAACTGCTGAACCAGCAAGTCAACAAGGAATTCTATTCCGCGTATCTCTATCTGGACTTCTCCAACTATTATGAGGCCCGGGGACTGAACGGTTTTGCCAACTGGTACAAGATCCAGGCCATGGAGGAGCGGGACCACGCTCTGCTGTTCTACCAGTATCTGCACAACAACAATGAAACGGTTACCTTGGAGGCTATCGACAAGCCCGATAAGGTCTTTGCCTGCGATATGGACCCCCTGAAGGCGGGCCTGGA
>CAMAZB010000131.1 GCA_945862785.1 uncultured Clostridia bacterium
ATCAAGTAAGGGGGGACCTTTCATGAGCCTGAAAAAATGGCTGACACTCAGTATCGTGCTGATGGTGCTGGGGGCTCTGCTGGCAGTCATTGGCTACTTCGGCAGGGGAGTACTGGTGGCTATTGGCCTTGTGCCGCTGATTGTGGGACTGCTGGTTTATTACGGCATGTGCCGCTGCCCTGAATGCGGCGCCCCTCTGGGGCGTTCCCCTGGAAGTCACTGCAAACGCTGCGGCAGAGCATATGACTGGGACAAGGCTCCCCGCTCAAATTCCTTATTCTAGGAGGAGACTATGGGCTTTTTTGACAAACTGAAAAAGATTACCACCAACCTGTTCGGCGGCTTTACCGAGGCGGACGAGGCGTTCTTCGAGGAGCTGGAGGAGACCCTGATCCTGGCGGACCTGGGGATGGACACCGCTCTGGAGGCGGTGGAACAGCTGCGCCAGCGTGTCCGCAAGGAGAAGCTCCGCGACCAGGAGGAGGTCAAGGCCGCCCTGCGGGACATCCTGGTGGAGATGATGGATGTGGGCGACACCACATTGGATACCTCTACCCAGCCCAGCGTGGTGCTGTTCATCGGCGTCAACGGCGTGGGAAAGACCACGTCCATCGGCAAGCTGGGCAATCAGCTGAAAAGCGAGGGCAAGCGGGTGCTGTTCTGCGCGGCGGACACCTTCCGGGCCGCCGCCGCCGACCAGCTGGAAATTTGGTCCCAGCGGTCGGACTGCGAGCTGGTTCGGCAGCATGAGGGCGCCGACCCCGGCGCGGTCCTCTTTGACGCTCTCCAGGCCGCCAAAGCCCGGGGCGTGGACGTGGTGCTGTGCGACACTGCCGGCCGCCTCCACAACAAGGCCAACCTGATGGCGGAGCTGAGCAAGCTCAGCAAGATCATCGACCGGGAGTGCCCCGGCTGCGCCCGGGAGACATTGCTGGTGCTGGATGCCACCACCGGCCAGAACGGCCTGATCCAGGCCCGGACCTTCAAGGAGACGGCGGGCCTCACCGGTATCGTGCTCACGAAGCTGGACGGTACCGCCAAGGGCGGCATCGTCATTGCCATCGCCAAGGAGCTGGGCGTGCCCGTAAAATTTGCCGGTGTGGGCGAGGGCATCGATGACCTGCGTCCCTTCGACGCCAGAAGCTACGTGGAAGCCATCATCTGATTTGTGAGAGAGGACCGATTCCTCTCAACAACCACTTCATTAAAGAGGACAGAATATGACCAGACAAGACGGACGGGCGCTGGATGAGCTGCGCCCCATCAAAATCACCACCGATTTTGTAAAATTCGCGGAGGGCAGCTGCCTCATCGAGTGCGGCGACACGAAGGTCCTCTGCTGCGCCAGTGTGGAGGACCGCACCCCGCCTCATGTGGCCGAGGGTGAGGGCTGGGTCACCGCCGAGTATTCCATGCTGCCCCGGGCCAACCGGGAGCGGAGCAAGCGGGACGTTTCCAAGTTGAAGCTCAGCCCCCGCAGCGCTGAGATCCAGCGACTGGTGGGCCGGTCTCTCCGGGCCGCCGTAGACATGACGAAGCTGGGCGAGCACACCATCACCATCGACTGCGACGTGCTCCAGGGCGACGGCGGCACCCGCACCGCCTCCGTCACCGGCGGCTTCATCGCCCTGGCGCTGGCCTGCCGGAAGCTGGTGGAGGACGGCGCGCTGGCCTCCAGCCCCATCCGCCACTATGTGACCGGCGTCTCCGCTGGTATCGTGGGGGAGCAGGCCATGCTGGATTTGCAGTACAGCGAGGACAGTCATGCTCAGGTGGACCTGAACTGCGTGATGAACGAGCTGGGCGAGATCATTGAGCTCCAGGGCACCGGCGAGGGCCGGGCCTTCACCCTGACCGAGCAGCAGGAGCTGGTGCGCCTGTGCGCCAAGGGCAACAAGGAACTGCTGGCTGTCCAGAAAGAAGTGCTGGGAGGAACGTTCTGATGTCTGAAAAGTTTGTACTTGCCACCCACAATCCGGGCAAGCTGAAGGAGATGGGTGCTATCCTGGCCCAATTCGGCGTAGAGGTCGTCAGCCCCAGGGACCTGGGCCTCACCGTGGATGTGGAGGAGACCGGCACGACCTTTGCGGAAAACGCCATGCTGAAAGCGAAAGCCATCTGCGCCGCCGCGAAGCTTCCCGCCATAGCGGACGACTCCGGACTGTGCGTGGACGCCCTGAACGGCGGCCCCGGCGTGTATTCCGCCCGTTACGGCGGCGAGGGCCTGGACGACAAGGGACGCTATATGCTCCTGCTGAACAGCCTGCGGGGGCAATCCACCCGGACGGCCCATTTTACCTGCGCCATCGCCTGCGCTTTCCCCAACGGGGACACCCTCACCGCCGAGGGCCGCTGCGACGGTACCATCGCCTACGCCCCCATGGGCGAGGGCGGCTTCGGTTATGACCCGGTGTTCTTCGTTCCGGAGCTGAAAAAGACCTTCGGTCAGCTGACGGCGGAGGAGAAGAGTGCCATTTCCCACCGGGGACGCGCCCTGGAAAGTTTTATCGGGAAACTTGAAACTTATTTGAAGAAATAAGCGTCTATCATCATATGTAGGAGAGCATCTATGGAATTGACAAGCAAGCAGCGGGCCCAGCTTCGTGGCCTGGCTAACAGCATCGACACCATCATCCACATCGGCAAGGACGGCATCGGCGATAACCTCATCAAGCAGGCTGACGATGCCCTGGAGGCCCGGGAGCTCATCAAGGGACGTGTCCTGGACAACAATATTGAGTACGACGCCCGCATCGCGGCGGAGGAGCTGGCGAAGGCCACCCGCAGCGAGGTGGTTCAGGTCATCGGCACTAAGTTCGTGCTGTACCGTGAGACCCACAGCAAGCCCAAGGACAAGCGCATCCAGCTTGTGAAAACGCGAGAGTCCAAAAAGAAAACCATCTGAAAAGAAGGAATCCCATGAAGATCGGCATTTACGGCGGTACCTTCAACCCGCCCCATCTGGGCCATGTCACGGCGGCCCGGGCGGTGTTTGAGCTGCTGAAATTGGATAAGCTGTTGCTGATTCCGGCGGGACTGCCGCCTCACAAGGACCTGCCCGCCGGTTCTCCCACTCCGGAGCAGCGGCTGGCGATGACACGCCTGGCGGCGGATCAGACCGGCCTGGATGGCCGGGTGGAGGTGCTGGACCTGGAACTGCGCCGGGCGGGGCGAAGCTTTACCTCCGACACCCTGGAGACCCTGCGGGAACAGCACCCGGAGGACGAGCTGTGGCTCCTGATGGGAACCGATATGTTCCTGACGTTTCAGATGTGGCACGAGCCGGAGAAGATCCTCTCCCTGGCGGGTATTGCCGCTTTCGGCCGCACAGAGGAGGACACGGAGGAGCTGTTCTCCGCCCAGCGGGACTATCTGTACAGGACTTACCCCCAGGCCCGCATTTTTACTCTGACCATCCCCGGCGTTATCGACGTTTCTTCCACGGAACTGCGGGAGAAGCTTGCAAAAGGGGAGGGGGGCAATCTGATGGCCCCGGCGGTGTACGGCTACATCCTGCGGGAGGGGTTGTACAACACCCACGCCGACCTGAAACACCTCTCTCTCTCCCACCTCCGCCCGGTGGCTCTGAGCTATTTGAAGCACAGGCGCATTCCCCATGTGCTGGGCACGGAGCAGGAGGCCATCCGCCTGGCGGAGCGGTACGGCGCCGATGTGGAAAAGGCAAGGCGTGCGGCCTTGCTCCACGACTGCACGAAGAAACTGGATATGCCTGCCCAGCTGGCTCTGTGTGAAAAGTACGGCATCCAGCTGGACGAACTGGAACAGCAGGCGCTGAAGCTGCTGCACTCCAAGACCGGCGCCGCCATTGCCCGGGATGTGTTCGGCGTGGATGACGAGATTTATTCCGCCATTTGGTACCACACGACGGGCCACGCCGGTATGACGACGCTGGAGAAGATCATCTATCTGGCGGATTACATTGAACCCTCCCGGGATTTTCCCGGGGTGGATACCCTGCGTAAAGTGTGTTATGAGGATCTGGACAAGGGCCTGCTGCTGGGCCTGGAAATGACGATTGAGGAAATGACAGCGATGGGGAACCCCGTGCACCGCGCGACCCTTGAGGCGCGGGACTGGCTGAAAGGATAGATTTATCATGCATAGAGAGAGTGGAAAGCATTTGATGGATGGGATACCTAAAAAAGAAAAGGGAAAGCAGAGCCGTCTGACCCGGCAGGAAAAGGTGCTGCTGGCAGTGGTCATTGTGCTGGCAGTGGCGCTGGTGGTCGTAGTGGCCTGCCAGAGCCTGTTTGTCCGCCCGAACCTCGGCAACAGACCGGATACGGAGCAGGAGCAGATCGATTACGGCGAAGGCACCGCGCCCCGGGCCGAGGGTGAGCGGAAGAGCGAAGATTATTACACCGTCCTGATTTTGGGCCGGGATACCGGCGGCGGCGGGAATACGGATACCATGCTCCTGGCAAGCTATGATGTGACCAACCAGAAGGCTACGGTCATGTCCATCCCCCGGGATACCATGGTGAATGTTCCTTGGGATATCAAACGCATCAACTCTGTTTATAATTATTACGGTGAAGGAGAGAAGGGCATTCAGCACCTCTATAAGGAGGTTGCCCAGCTGGTGGGCTTTGAGCCGGACTACCAGGTGGTGGTGGAATGGGATGCCGTGGGCGAGATCGTGGACGCCATGGGCGGCGTGTACTT
>CAMAZB010000132.1 GCA_945862785.1 uncultured Clostridia bacterium
TAGCGTCTCGTGGGCTCGGAGATGTGTATAAGAGACAGCTTTTTATATGATCCGGTCTGCTATATGATGCAGGCTGAGAGTTCTCGATTTTATACCATTTTCTCCGGGCGGACGGTCTGGTCAAATTCCTCGGCGGTCAGCAGGCCCAGGGACAGGACTGCTTCCTTCAGGGTGGTGCCGTCGTGGAGGGCCTTTTTGGCGCACTTGGCGGCGGCCTCGTAGCCGATCTTCGGCGTCAGACAGGTCACCAGCATCAGAGAGTTATGGAGGTTGTACTCCATCCGCTCCACGTTGGGGGTGATGCCCTCCACGCAGTTGGTACGGAAGGAATCCATGACGTCCGTCAGCAGACGGGCGGAGAGCTGGAAGTTATAGGCAGACACCGGCAGGAATACGTTGAGCTGGAAGTTGCCCTGGCTGGCGGCCATGCCGATGGCGGCGTCGCCCGCCATGACCTGCACCGCCACCATGGTGACGGCCTCACACTGGGTGGGGTTCACCTTGCCGGGCATGATGGAGCTGCCGGGCTCGTTCTCCGGGATGTGGAGCTCGCCCATGCCGCAGCGTGGGCCGCTGGCCTCGAAGCGAATGTCGTTGGCGATCTTCATCAGGTTCGCTGCCAGCGCCTTTAACGCGCCGTGGGCAAAGACCAGGGCATCCTTGCTGGTGAGGGCGTGGAACTTGTTTTCATCGGGCGTGAAGTCCAGGCCCGTCATGGCCCGCAGCTTGGCGCAGACCATCTCGTCGTAGCCCTTGGGGGCATTGAGGCCGGTGCCCACGGCGGTGCCGCCGATGGCCAGCCGCTCCAACTCCGTCAGGGCCAGCTTCAGCATCCGAACGGGGGCCTCCACCAACTCCCGCCAGCCGGAGACCTCCTGGGCAAAGCGCAGAGGCGTGGCATCCTGCAAGTGGGTGCGACCGATGCGGATCAGGTCGGGATACGCCTTTTCCAGCTTCTCAAAGGCTGCCGCCAGACGCTCCGCCGCCGGGATGACGTCATTGGCAACGGACAGCGCCGCCGCGATGTGCAGTGCGGAGGGGAAGGTGTCGTTGGAGGACTGGGAGGCGTTGACGTGGTCGTTGGGGTGGAGCTTTACGCCGTGGTCCGCCGCCAGGTGAGCGATCACTTCGTTGACGTTCATGTTGGTCTGGGTGCCGCTGCCGGTCTGCCACACCACCAGGGGGAATTCCTCATCCCACTTCCCGGAGCGAATTTCCTCACAGGCAGCAGAGATTGCCCCGGCCTGCTCCGCCGTCAGCTTGCCTACCTCCAGGTTGGCCTGGGCACAGGCGTCCTTCAGATAGGCAAAAGCGGTGATGATCTCCTTAGGCTGGCGCTGGCCGCCGATGCGGAAGTTCTCCACGCTGCGCTGGGTCTGGGCGCCCCAGTGGCGGTCCGCCGGGACGGCGATCTCGCCCATGGTATCGTGTTCGATGCGGGTATTCATAGGTGGTTCCCCCATTTGTACAAAATTTGGCATCATTATACCCGGAAACAGGCCGGGGTGCAAGAGGAAGTATCAGGGCACATAGGGGGAGAACCGGAACCGCCCCAGGCCCCGGGTCTCCAGAACAGCATAGTCCTCCGTTCCCTTCTGGGCGTACCGCACCCGGAACAGCCCTTTCTCCGGGTCGTACTCCGCCGTGACGGAGTTGGCGCCCCAGTTGTCGTGGTTCGGCAGGTCACTGAGGTCCAAAACGCCTTTCCAGATACCGTCCCCCCGGCGCTGGTAGACGAACATGTTTCGGTGGCCGTCGCCGCCGTACTGGACGTTGGCCGCCAGCTCCTTCCAGCCTTTGTTGTCCAAGTCTGCGGAAAAGTCCTGGGGCCCTTCAAAGCCGAAGCTCTCCGCGATGGGGAAGGTGCCCCGGTCCGTCACGGCGTGGTAGACCCTCTTCTGCCAGACGGTGCCCTCGGTCTGCATGTAGCCGTCGTAGCCCAGGATGTCGGTGAATGGGACGCTGTTTTCCGGTAATGGTTGTTTGCTCACGTTTGATCTCCTCCTCTGGCGGCGTCAGCCCGCCGGTCTATCCTATGCCCCGGCCTGGAAAATGGGCATAAAAACGGCGCGGGATAAAAGTCCCGCGCCGCCAGTTCAAATTTGTCAAATTTTATTTCGGAGAGCTAGCGCTGGGCATGTCGCAGGGCTGGTAAGCGGAGGTCAGCACCTTTTCGAACACCGGGGCCTCCGGCTTTTCGATGCGCTTGAGGATCTGCTCGCCGGCGGCGGTGCCCAGCTCCTCTACCGGCTGGACAATGCAGTCCATCTGCTCAGCGTAAAGCTGATAGAAGTTGGAGTCGTAGTCCACAAAGCTGACCAGGTCGATGTCCTTGGCAAGCTGGATACCCTTTTTCTGGAGGTAGATGATGGTCTCCCACGCCATGAGGCCCTGGCAGACAATGATGGCGTCACAGTTCTCCGCCAGAAGCTGATCCAGGCAGGCGGGGGCGCTGTTCTCCATGGAATCGCCGTAGCGGATCAGTCCCTCTTCCTGGGCCAGACCGCAGTCCGCCACCGCCTGTTGGTAGGCGGAAATACGCTCCTTGGTGGAGGACAGCCGGGGCAGGCCGCCGATAATGCCCACCCGCTTGGCGCCCTTTCCCGCCAGACGGCACACGCTGCGGTAGATGGGCTGGAAATTGGAAACGCAGACAGAGGAGTATTTCTTGGCCTCGAAGGTGCGGTCCACCAGCACCACCGGGAACCCGGCAGGGATCAGCTCGTCAAACCGCTGGAAATCCTCCATGGTGCTGGCCACCAGCAGGCCGTCCACCAGTCCGGCAGTCAGGAGGCGGATATTGGTCTCCTCCCTGCCGGCATCCTCCTTGGTGTTGGCGATGATGAGGTGGTAGCCATGGGCGGAGAGGTAATTTTCCACAGACTCGATCATGGTGCCGAAAAATTTATTGGAAATATCAGGTACAATAAAGCCCACGGTCTTTTTCTTGCCGGTGCGGAAGCTCCGGGCGGAGGCATCCGGCGTGTAGCCCAGTTCCGCGATGGCCTGATAGACTTTTTCCTTCGTCTCACCGGAAACATACCGGGTGTTATTAATAGTATGGGAGACCGTGGCGGTGGAGACGCCGGCCAGGCGCGCCACGTCGCTGATCGTCACTTTCATCGTTTTCCCCCTTTGCGTAAACGGATTCCCGTTTGCGTAATCAATTAGCTTATGCCCAGTATAGGACATCACCGGGTATCCGTCAAGGTATTTTCCCCTCTTTTCGATGGAAGTCCCTAAAAAAATGCGACTTTATTATCAAAAATCCACAACTTCGTAATTTGATTGTTATTTGAATTGACAGTTGCCAAAATGGAAACAATATGGTAGGATACATCTGGATAATTGCTCTAGCAAAACGTTTACGCAATCGTTTTGATGGCACCTTTTCCGTGCCTGACATTTGAAAGGAGTTCTTTTACTATGAAAGCCAAGATCGGTATCAATGGTTTCGGCCGCATCGGCCGCCTCGTGTTCCGCGCCGCTCTCGCTCACGACGACGTTGAGGTCGTCGGCCTGAACGACCCCTTCATGAACCCCGAGTACATGGCCTACATGCTGAAGTACGACAGCGTGCACGGCAAGTTCCCCGGCGAGGTTTCCTCCGAGGACGGCGCTCTGATCGTCAACGGCAAGAAGTACCCCGTCTTCACCGCCATGGACGTCAAGGACATTCCCTGGGCTTCCGTCGGCGCTGAGTATATCTGCGAGTGCACCGGCAAGCACCTGAGCAAGGATCTGTGCCAGGGCCATATCGACGCCGGCGCCAAGCACGTCATCATGGGCGCTCCCTCCAAGGACGACACCCCGATGTTCGTCATGGGCGTTAACAACGACAAGTACACCTCTGACATGACCTTCGTGTCCAACGCCTCCTGCACCACCAACTGCCTGGCTCCCATTGCCAAGGTTCTGAACGAGAAGTTCGGCATCGTTGAGGGTCTGATGACCACCGTGCACTCCGTCACTCCCACCCAGAAGCTGCTGGACGGCGCTTCCCTGAAGGATTGGCGCGGCGGCCGTGCCGCTACCGGCAACATCATCCCCTCCTCCACCGGCGCCGCCAAGGCCGTGGGCAAGGTCATCCCCGAGCTGAACGGCAAGCTGACCGGCATCTCCATGCGCGTTCCCACCCTGGACGTGTCTGTTGTGGACCTGACCGCCAAGCTGGCCAAGCCCGCCACCTATGAGGACATCTGCAATGCCATGAAGGAAGCCTCCGAAGGCGAGCTGAAGGGCGTTCTGGGCTACACCGACGAGGACGTTGTCTCCTCCGACTTTCTGGGCGACACCCGTACCTCCATCTTCGACAAGAAGGCCGGCCTGTCCCTGACCGACACCTTCGTGAAGGTTGTCTCCTGGTACGACAACGAGTGCGGCTATTCCAATAAGATGGTCGAGCTCATTGCCTATATGTACTCCGTCGACAACAAATAATCCGTTCCACAGGATATTTGTTTTATAGTGCAGCATCCGTCCGGACTCAGAGGTCCGGGCGGATGCATTTTTCTATGCTCCTTTTACGCAAGATGTTGTTAGATTTCAGCACCGTTGATCTCACAGCGGCTCTGTCGCGGGCAGGACGGTATTATGATATAAGCAGCTTGTGGAAAAAGTCTTTTCGACAAGCTGCTTAAGATTTCAGAACTTTCAAAAAGTTCTGA
>CAMAZB010000133.1 GCA_945862785.1 uncultured Clostridia bacterium
TGCGCCATAATCGTAATCATCTAAGTTATCGCTGCCCTTGGTCTTGGGCTTCTGCCTGATGAATTTGAAGTAGACTAGCGCACCGATGCCACCCAGCGCGGCCAGCACCACCAGCAGGAACGCCGGATTCAGCCCCGCCGGTTCGGTTTCCGGCTCAGCCTCCGTCTCCGGGGTGGGCGTGGGTTCCGGCTCCTGACCCATGCATCCAGCCATATCCACGGCGCAGACCGGACAAGCCGTATTCACTGCGCCCGCCGCACACTTCTCCGTACAGTTGCAGACGGCAGGGGTTTCCTCTGTGGTCTGGCCGTCCTCCATCAGCGCCTCCAGATCAGCCTCATCCACCTGGTTTAAGAAGTGGACGGCGGTCTCCTTATCCTCGTTGGCGCGGTCAATGAGGATATAGAAGTAGTTGCCCGCCTTGGTGGTGACGGTGATGAGCTGCTTGTTGCCGCCAAAATCATCCACCAGGGCGGCGTTGCCCTCCGGGGTCAGCGGCGGGCTGTCCTCGGTTTCCTCCACCACCACATTGCTGTCATTGGTGGCATCAGCTGCCGGTGTGGCCGTAGGCGCGGGGTCCGTGCCCTGGGCAAAGGCGGTCACAGAAAAGCCGCCCATCAGCACCAGGCAGGTGCAAAGGGCAGCAAAGGTTTTGAAAATCTTCTTATTCTTCATGGGGCATATCCTCCTGTTCGGAATCAGCGGGAACCGTGTCTCGGCCGGGCACCATGCCGCCAACCAGCAGGGCGTTCAGCTGAGCCGGGGTCATGCGCAGGGCGCGCACCATCTGGACAATCTCCAGATTTTCCGCTTCGGTTTTCTGTGCTTCCAAGGCCTTCAGCTTTTCCTGCTGCTCCGCGATCTTCTCGCGGGTTTTGGCGATCTCCTGGTCGATACGCTCGATTTTGTTCTTAGCCATAGTCAATCACTCCATTCCATATCGCTCTTTCCAAGCGTAGTTGCGCCCCAATCCCTTGACGGTTTTGAGATGGGGCATTGCATTTTCCTCGATGGCAAGCGCCCGCCGGTACAGGTCGGGGTACTGCCGTTTCAGGGTTTCGATTTCCTCACGCTTCATACTGGGGCAGAAAAAGCAGGACGATTTGCCGGGCAGAGGCAGCCCCGCCTCCTGGATCACCCGGATGCAATCGTCTCGCGTCCAGTGCCAGTCCTCGATCAATGGGTAGCGGTTTTCATATTTTTTGTCCGCCTCATTGAATTTTCTGGAATGTTCATACCGTTTCCGCTCCCCGGCATCGTAGCCGATAAACCGCGTGACCCGTCCACCTGCCTGCCACACGGCGCGGCACAGCGGGTGATGGTTGCAGAATTTCTCCTGCGGTCCGATCTTGTGCTTCTGAGAACACCGCTTAAACCCGTAAGCAATGGAGGGAAGCGTGCCGGATCGCAGACACTCTGTTTCCAATGTCAGGCGGTTGCCGTTGCGGTCCATCTTTTCCACCACCGTGATGGGCGGCATACCGTGGGCGCGAAGCCATTCGTTCATAGTTTCAAGGAACTGATAGGTGTGGGGATGTTCCGCCCCGGTATCCGCAAAGGTGATAAGGTCAACGGGAATCCCGTGCTGATGAAGCCCAACTAAAAGAGCGGCACTGTTCGTGCCGCCCCCAAAGGATACAATATTCAGTTTTTATACCTCCGCAAAAAATCACCAATTCATCAAGCCGTAGCCCTTGATGCACTCGTAGGTCAAGGAATAACTCTTGATCTTGCAAGCGTCGCCGGAATTGCCCTCCACAGTGTAAACCCGGCTGCCATCGGTGCCGACAACAATGCCCACATGGTCGGCGCTGCCGTCCAGGTCCCAATCGAAGAAGATTGCGTCGCCGGGGGCGATGTTGGCGTAATCCCGCCCGCCCCATTGTCCATGCGACTGGAACCAGGGAATGCCCTGGGACTGGCAGGCGGCAAAGCGCGGCTCGGAAAGGCCCATCTGGCCGTAGCACCAGGACACAAAGCAGGCGCACCATTCCACGCGGGAATTAAAGCCGTACCAGCTCCAATAGGGCTGGCCGCCCACGTTGCCCACCTGGCTTTTGGCGATGTCCACCACCGCCTGATTGCCAGGCCGGGTGCCGTTGACAAACTCCACACCGGCCAAACTCTCGGAATCGCTGGTGTCGGCGGACCCGCCGCCGAAGATCAGGGGCTTGTTGCCCAGCGTCTGCCGGTACACCTGGTACATTTCCAGCTGGTCAGGCGTCAGCAGCTCCGAAGCCACGGAGGAGATGGGCTTGCTGGTGAGGGTCACATTTAAGATGTAATAGTTATAGGGCACTTCCACATCATACTCGTTGCCCTCGCTGTCCGTCCGGGTCTCGGTGCGGTAGCGCACCTCCACTTCCTCGGTCAGCGTCAGCTGGTATTGGGCTGCGAAGATGCGTTCCAACTCCGCCTGGGCGCTTGCCCGCGTGTAGCCCTGCAAGACGGCGGACAGATAGGCCGCCAGCTCATGCGGGTCGTGGCCGATCATGTCCAGGTCATAGCGGTACTCGTCGTAGCCGGGGTGGCTGCTCTCGATGTTGTCGATCTCGGCTTGCAGCGCGGCCTCCTTGGCGGCGTAGTCGGCCTCCACCGCCACCAGCTCCGGGTCATCGGAGGGGTAGGTGGTGCCGGAGATCGCCGAACCGATGCTCTGCGCCATCATGGAACAGGAGGACATGGTGTTGAGCAGCAGGCAGACCAGCAGGAAAATCGCCAGCACGATGCCAAAGCCCTTTTTGTGGCGCATCACATAGGCCCCGGCCTGCTGGGCTTTCTCCTTGACCGTCTTGGCCGCCTTGCCGGTCTTTTGGGCGGCACCGGCGGCGCTCCCGCCGGACTGTGCGGCCCGTTTGGCGGCGGCGTACTGTTTCTTGATTTGCTGTTTCTGCTGCCAGCGGGACAGCGAATTGCTGGCAAGCTGAGGATTTTCCTGCAAAGACTTCTGATAGAGGGCGTTCACATTAGCCTTTTCCAGCTTCCGTTCGGCCTGGGCGGCCTTGCGGTAGGGTTTCAGCTTGTGGCTGCGGTAGCCCTCCCGCACCAGATGCACGCCGGTCTCCACGGCTTCCTCAGACTTGTGGGCACTCTCCACACCCACGTTGTCATCCTCGGACTCCTGAATCTCCTGGTGAATCTTGCCCGCCACCGCGTTGCCCGGCGCGTCCCGCACCGTATGGGACAACTTGGAGGGCGGCCGGGGCTTATCCTCCAGCACCAACTTAGTCGTGACCTTGCCGGTCTTGGGGTCCACCTCAGCCCGCTTGACCTGCTTTTTCGGGATTTTTGCCTGCGCCTTGTCCGCTTTGGCGGCGGCCTTTTCCGCCTTGCGGATGGGCTTTTCCAGCGCCGGGTCCGCCCGTTCTTCCTCCGTGAAGCGCAGGCGCGGTTCCTTAATCAAACCATTCCCCCAGCATGAGGGAGGCCGCCATGCTGGAAAGCTCCGCATAGGCCGCCAGCCCCAGCGGACCCACAAAGCGGCACTCGGTCAGGCAGGCGTAGAGCTGGGCCACCACGTCGGCCAAAATCTGGACCTCGGTGCCCTCCAGCACGGCACCTCCGGCCTGCCCGCGCTGGACCTTGGCGGCGCACAGAATCTCCACCAGCCGCAGCAGGCCAATTTCGCCGGTTTCAGTCAGTTCAGCGGCCTGGTCCGCCGCCGTGCGGCACTCGGAAACGGCGTCCGCCATCGCCGTCAGCAGCGCGGTGCGCTGGGTTTCCAGCGCCCGGTCCAGAAACATCATGTGGTCGTTATGCAGAATTTCGGGTTTCATCGTCCATCAGCCTCCTTCATTTCCTGGGGTTTGGTCGTCATAATGCGATACAGTTCGGTATTCTTGGGGAAGTGGTCCACAAAGGGCAGGATGGTGGAGCCGTAGAACAGCAGCCCCTCGCCCTCGCCGGAGTGGGTCACATAGGACAGCTGGTGCGGGGAAATACCCAGCTGCCGGGCCAAAATCTGCCGGTCGCCGCCCGCCTGGTTGAGCATATACACGAAGTCGGAGTTTTCAAAGATGTTCTCCACCTCGCGGGAAGAAAGCAGGTCCTTCACGTTCTGGGTGATGCCCGTGGGAATGCCGCCCCACTTTCGGAACCGCTTCCAAATCTCCACCGTGTAGGCGGCAGTCTGTTCCTCTTTCAAGAGCAGGTGCATCTCGTCGATGTAGTAGCGGGTAGACTTGCGGGCGGCCCGGTTGATGGTGACGCGGTTCCACACCTGGTCCTGGACCACCAGCATCCCGATCTTTTTCAGCTGCTTGCCCAGCTCCTTGATGTCGTAGCAGACAATGCGGTTGTTGATGTCCACGTTGCTGCGGTGGTTGAACACGTTGAGGGAGCCGGTGACGTAGATTTCCAGCGCCGTTGCGATGTACTGCGCCTCTTTCTCATCCTGCGCCCGCAGCAGGTCGTACAAATCCTCCAGAATGGGCATATTCTCCGGGCGCGGATCGTTGAGGTAGTCCTGATACACCAGCCGCACACAGCGGTCAATGATGGTTTTCTGCACCGGCTGCAATCCGTCCTTGCCGCCCACGATCAGTTCACACAGCGACAGGATAAAATCGGATTTCAGCGACAGCGGGCTTTCATCGTCCGAATAGTCCAGGTTCAGGTCCATCGGGTTGATGTAGTTGGTGG
>CAMAZB010000134.1 GCA_945862785.1 uncultured Clostridia bacterium
GATAGCGTAGCGTCTCGTGGGCTCGGAGATGTGTATAAGAGACAGGTATATTGAGTGTATACACAAAGGAGTGAGACTTTGGAAGTGACCAGAACGAAACTCGCCGACGGGGTGTACCTCACTTATCTGCCGGCGCGGAAATTCAAGACCAGCCTACTCTCCGCCCAATTTGTGACACCGCTGACGGAGGAGACGGCTTCCGCCTATGCGCTGCTGCCCGCTGTCCTCCGGCGGGGAACCGTCACCTATCCTGACATGGGGACGCTGTCCGCCCGGCTGGACAAGCTGTACGGCGCCCGCATCGACTACACGGTGCGGAAAAAGGGCGAAAGCCAGTGTGTGGGCTTTGTCGCCAGTTTTATCGACGACAGCTTCATTCCCGGCGGGGAGCGGCTTCTGGAGCCGGTGGCGGCGCTGTTGGGCGAACTGGTCTGCGACCCCGCTACGGAACGGGGGCGGTTCGTATCTGCCTACTTTGAAAGCGAAAAGACCAATCTGATCGACGCTATCCGCAGTATCATCAACGACAAGCGGGACTACGCCGACAGCCGCCTGCTCCAGACCATGTGCGCCGGGGAGGCCTACGGTATCCCCCGGCTGGGCAGCGAGGAGGGGGCAGAGCGGCTCCAGCTTCGGAAGCTGTACGCCCAGTATGGAAGGCTTATCGCTTCTTCCCGGCTGGAGCTGTTTTACAGCGGCAGCGCCGACCGGCGGCGGGTGGAGGGCGCTTTGCTGTCCGCCTTTGCCACCCTGCCCAGGGAGAATATCCGGGAGACTCTCCCGGCCCTGGGACACCCCGCCCGGCAGGAGGCCCTGCGGGTGGAGGAAGCGCTGGACGTGACCCAGGGCAAGCTGGGCATGGGCTTCGCCTGCGGCAGCGACGACACCGCCGCGCTGCTGATGGGCAACACCCTGTTCGGCGGCAGCAGCAATTCCAAGCTGTTTTTGAATGTGCGGGAGAAGCTATCGCTGTGCTACTATGCCTCCTCTCTGTACCACCGGCAGAAGGGCATCATCACGGTGTCCTCCGGCATTGAATTTGAGAACTACCAGAAGGCCTGTGACGAGATCATGGCCCAGCTGGACGCCGTGCGAAACGGCGACCTGGAGGACTGGGAGATGGACGGCGCCCGGAGCACCCTGCTGAACGCCTACGCCTCCATGGGAGACTCCCAGGGGAAGCTGGAGAACTTCTACCTGGGTCAGGCGGCCACCGGACAGTCCGAGACGCCGGAGGAACTGGCGGAGCAGGCGCGGAACGTGACGCCGGAGCGCATCTTCAACGCCATGAAGTCCGTGGAACTGGACACGGTGTACTTCCTGCGGGGAAAGGAGGCGGCAGAATGAAGCAGAGCTTTTACGAGCGGCTGGGAGAGTCCGTCTACCGGGAGACCCTGCCCAACGGACTGCAAATTTACGTGGTGCCCAAGCCCGGCTACGCCAAGAAATACGCCTTTTTCGCCACCCGATACGGCGGCATGGACACCCGCTTCTGCCTGAACGGCCAGTGGCTGGACACTCCGGCGGGCATCGCCCACTATCTGGAGCACAAGATGTTCGACACCAAGGAGGGCAACGCCCTCCAGGAGCTGGCGAAGAACGGCGCGGAGCCCAACGCGTTTACCTCCAACGCCATGACCGGCTATTATTTCGACTCCACCGACCACTTTGAGGAAAACCTTGAAATTCTGCTGTCCTTTGTGTCCATTCCCTATTTCACCGAGGAGAGCGTGGCTAAGGAGCAGGGCATCATCGGTCAGGAGATCCGCATGGTGGAGGACAACCCCGACTGGCAGATCTACGTCCGTATGATGCGGGCTTTGTACCGGAACAGCACCGCCAGGACCAGCATTGCCGGAACGGTGGAGAGCATCTCCCACATCACGGCGGAGACGCTGTATGACTGTCACAAGGCGTTCTACACCCCGTCCAACATGGTGTTGACGGTGGTGGGCGACGTGGATCCCATTCATGTGATGGACCTGGCAAAGCGGGTGCTGCCCCGGGAGGGCGGACCGGTCATCCCCAGGGACCACGGTACGGAGCCGCCGGAGGTGGCGGAGAAGGAGACCAGTCTCGCCATGGAAGTCTCCTGCCTCCAGTTCCTCACAGGCTTCAAGTGCAAGCCCGCCGGGGAGGGGGAGCATTATCTCCGCACTGCTGTCATTGGCGATCTGGCCTGCGACATCCTGCTGGGGGATTCCAGCCCCCTGTACCTGCGGCTCTATGACGAAGGTCTCATCAACACCAGCTTCGGCGGCGCCTTTGAGACTATGCCCGGTGTAGCCTATCTCTACGCCGGCGGCGACAGCAAGGACGCCCGGAAGGTGCAACATGAAATCCTGAAGGAGGCCGCCCGGCTGGCGAAAGAGGGCATCGACGAGGACTTCTATCAGCAGGTGCGGAAGGCATCCTTTGGTTCCAACCTGCGGGGGCTGAACTCCTTTGAGAACATCGCCGTCTCCCTGACGGAGGGATATTTCAACGGCTATGACCCATTCCGCTTCCCCCAGGTGTTCGACGAGATCACAAAGGAGGATATCCAGGCCTTCCTGCGGGAGAACATTACGGAGGAGCGCTGTGTTCTCAGTGAGATCGTGCCCCGGTAAACCATTCCCGGCAACAGCGCTTTTAGAAAGAAAGGAAGAATCTTGTTTTGACTGCGTTAAAAGATATGCCCATCAGCTTTCCCGGCCTGTTTGGCGACTGGGAATTCAACCCTGACCCCATCGCCATCCACATTGGACACGGTATCTACTGGTACGGGATCATCCTCGCCTGCGCCATGCTGGCCGGACTGTTCCTGTGCATGAAGCAGGCCAAGCGCTTCGGCCTCACAGAGGACAATGTGCTGGACCTGGTGCTGTGGGCGGTGCCCTGCTGCATTCTGGGCTCCCGTATCTACTATGTTATCTTTTACCTGGACCTCTACCGCAACGCTGACGGCAGCCTGGACTGGGGCCGCATCATCGCCATCTGGGACGGCGGCTTGGCCATCTATGGCACGGTCATCGCCGGTGCATTGGTGGTGCTGATCTTTACAAGGGTGAAGAAGCTGCGGTTCGCCGCCATGATGGACCTGGCCGTCATGGGTTTGCTGCTGGGCCAGATCATCGGCCGGTGGGCCAACTTCATCAACCGGGAGGCCTTCGGTGGCCTGACGGACCTGCCCTGGCGGATGCGGCTGTGGGTCAGCGCCAGTCAGTATATCGAGGTGCATCCCACCTTCCTCTATGAGAGCCTGTGGAACCTGGTGGGATTGCTGCTGATGCTGTTTGTGGTCACCAAGGGCCGCCGGTTCGACGGCGAGAACACCTGGTTCTACTTCCTGTGGTACGGCCTGGGCCGGGCCTGGATCGAGGGGTTGCGGACCGACAGCCTGTACCTGTTCGATTGGACCTTTATGGGCCAGCCCATCCGGGTGTCCCAGGCGCTGAGCTTGGTGATGGTCGTGGTGGCGGCCTTTATGCTGTTCTACAATATCAAGATCAAAAAGCGCACCGCCGACGGCCTGCTGGTAAACCAGCTGGCCGCGGCGGAGGAGGCCCGGCTGGCGGCGGAAGCCGCTGAGGGGGCGGAAACCGCTGAAAGTGTGGAAGAGATCCTGACGAATACCACGGTGGAGACGCCGGAGAAGGAGGAGAAGAATGGCGGTACGGATTGACGGCAAGGCCCTGGCGTCCCAAGTGAAGGCCCGGGTCCGGGAGGAGGCGGCGAAGCTGCCCCGGCAGCCCGGGCTGGCAGTCATTCTGGTGGGGGAGGACCCCGCCAGCCAGGTCTATGTCAATGGCAAGGAAAAGGACTGTACAGAGTGCGGTATTCAGAGCTTTTCCCACAGATTGCCCGCAGAGACCAGCCAGGAAGAACTGCTGGCGCTGGTTCAGGAATTGAACAGCAATCGGTTGGTGGACGGCATCCTGTGCCAGCTTCCCCTGCCCAAGGGACTGGACGAGGAGGCAGTTATCAACGCCATCGCGCCGGACAAGGATGTGGACTGCTTCCATCCTTTCAATGTGGGACGGATGTCCATTGGAGAACCGGTGTTCCTGCCCTGTACCCCTGCCGGTGTCATGGAAATGCTGCGGGCCTATGACATCCCGGTGCGGGGCAAAAGCTGCGTGGTACTGGGCCGGAGCAACATCGTAGGAAAGCCTATGGCGATGCTGTTGACCCAGGCCGACGGTACCGTGACCGTGTGCCACTCCAAAACGGAGGGCCTGGCGGATTTCACCCGCCGGGCGGACATCCTGGTGTCCGCTATCGGCAAGGCGGGCTTTGTGAGCGCCGACATGGTGAAGGACGGCGCGGTGGTCATTGATGTGGCCATGAACCGGAATGAAAACGGAAAGCTGTGCGGGGATGTGGACTTTGACGCCGTGGAGCCCAAAGCGTCCTACATCACTCCGGTGCCCGGCGGCGTGGGGCCCATGACCCGGGCCATGCTGATGGAGAACATCCTTACCGCGGCAAAACAGCATCAGGCATAATAAGAAACAGACTGTCGATAAACCCGGAAATGTAGAAAAACGGGAAGGAAGGGCGTGCGCGGCTGGCCCGCAGGACGTTTCGGAGCGCAACCGGGCGTAGCCCGGCTCT
>CAMAZB010000135.1 GCA_945862785.1 uncultured Clostridia bacterium
TTTTGCTCTATTTGCACCGCATTTCGGTGTTTACACAGAATTTGGGACAGACCCTTAATTTTCGCTGAATAGTGGTCCAGGAAATTCACAAAATTCCCTGGACCTGGTTTGGTATACCTGTTTTCATCCAAAGTTTTCCACAATCTGCTGCTGCGGGCTAAAAAAGATGGCGAGCCTCTCGGATGAGACTCGCTATCTTTCTTCAGGCTGTTTTTTTACAGCCCCTTTTTTTACAGAATGATGCAGATGAGCCCGCCGCTGCCTTCGTTGATGATGCGGGTAAGCGTTTCCTGAAGCTTCTTTCTGGCGTCCTCGGGCATCCGCTTCAGCTTGGTCTGCAGGTCGTCGCTGACCAGCTCGTGGAAGCTGCGCCCAAAGATATTGGACTGCCAGATCTTGCTGGTGTCCCCCTCGAACTCCTGCAGCAGATAGTTCACCATGTCCTCCGACTGCTTTTCGTTGCCCACGATGGGGCTGACGGCGGTCTCGATATCTGCCCGAATCATATGAATACTGGGAGCGCTGGCTTTCAGCCGCACGCCGTACCGGCCGCCCTGCTTCATAATCTCCGGTTCCTCCAGCTTCAGCTCGTCGATGCCGGGGACCACGATGCCGTAGCCCGTCTCCCGCACGTCCTTCAACGCCCCGGCTACTTTGTCGTATTCCTTTTTGACCTCCGCCAGACGGGTCAGCAGACTCATCAGATCGCCGTCGTCTGTCACCTCAAACCCGGACTGCTCCGAGAGCGTATGATAGAACAGTTCTCTCGGCAGCCGCAGCTCCGCCGCCGCGACGCCGGTACCCAGGTCGATGGTAGTGATCTTTGCCTCGCTGATATTTTCGCAGGTTCCCAGGGCGGCGATGACGCCATCGATCTCCCGGATGTGATGCAGTTCCGAAGTCCCCTGGCGGATAGCATCATACAGCCCGGATTTCAGCGGATGCTGGGCCGGCAAGGCGTCCACCCAGGGCGGGAGGAACAGGTCCAGCTCCTGCATGGGGAATTCGTAGAGGACCGCTTTCATAATGTCCGATACGGCGGTCTCGTCCAACTCCAGACAGTTGATGGGTACGCAGTTCACCTCGTACCGGGAAGCGATGTCCTTGGCGATAGCCTGAGCACGGTCTCCGGCGGGGTCCACGGAGTTCAACAGTACGATGAAGGGTTTTCCCAATTCCTGCAGTTCCCGGATGACCCGTTCCTCCGCTTCCAGGTAGTCCTCCCTCGGAATGTCGGCCACGGTGCCGTCAGTGGTGATGACGATGCCGATGGTAGAATGTTCTGTGATGACCTTTCTGGTGCCGATCTCCGCCGCTTCGGTCATGGGGATCTCGTGGTCGAACCAAGGCGTCGTAACCATACGAGGCGCGTCGTCCTCATACTGGCCGATGGCTCCCTTTACCATATACCCCACACAGTCGATGAGCCGGACGGAAAAAGCCGCGCCGCCCTCCAGCTGGACCTGGGCGGCTTCCTCCGGGACGAATTTTGGCTCTGCCGTCATAATGGTCCTGCCAGAACCGCTCTGTGGAAGTTCGTCACGGGCCCGCTCCCGGCGGTAGACGTTGTCAATATTGGGGATCACCTGGGTCTCCATGAACCGCTTGATGAAAGTGGATTTTCCGGTCCGCACCGGGCCCACCACGCCGATGTAGATATCTCCCGCGGTACGGGTGGCGATATTCTGATAGATACTGGTATTCATAGCAACCTCCATGCGCCTAACAGCGCCTATTCAGATTTGCAACCTCTCGCGCATGGAGGTTGCCGCCATCATTCGCGTCTGCCGTTCTCGGTGGCCGAATGGGCATCTTTCTTTGCGTGTAACACACGCTGTCCCTTCCTCTTTGCGCTCCATAGTCTTGCTTAAACTCTATGTCCCGGCGCTGAAAAGTATGACGGCCCGTCTGCCTTTGTATAAAAGTGACAAAAGCAGAACGTCCGTTTCTCTTGTATTCAGCCATTTTCCACCTTTACAGTATCGATTTAGCATGGTAAACTACTACCGTAATAAACGAGCGGAGCCTCCGCTCAAATTTGGAGGATGATTCAGATGAAAAACATGAAGAAGATCTGGGCCGTGCTGCTGGCTCTGACGCTGGCATTGTCTCTGGCCGCCTGCGGCGGCAAGAGCGAGACTCCCGCCGCCGAGGCCGAAAAGCCCGCTGAGGCTCCCGCCCAGGAAGAAAGCATCATCTACGCCGTTGAGGCCGGTTCCGCCGGTGAAGCCGCCGCTTTGGAGAACGGCTTTGAGATCAACAGCGTCGATACCCAGGCCAAGGCCCTGATGGAAGTCCAGGCCGGCACCTCCGATGCCGCTATTATCGACTCCCTGATGGCCGGCGCCATGGTTGGCGAAGGCACCAGCTACCCCGACCTGAAGGTCACCGACCAGAAACTCACCGAGGAGCTGTACGGTGTCGGCTGCCGCAAGGGCTCCGATCTGGCCGCTTTCATCGATAACGTGTTTGCTGAGACCTACGCCGACGGCACCCTGCAGGAGATCGCCAATACATACGGCGTGCAGGAGGCTCTGGTAGAGCAGCCCGCTCCCACCGATTACGCTCCCGCCGCTGACGGCGATGTGGCCGCTATCCAGAACAAGGGCAAGCTGATCGTCGGCATTACCGATTTTGCTCCCATGGACTATAAGAACGACAGCGACGAGTGGATCGGCTTTGACGCCGACATGGCCAAGGTCGTGGCTGAGAAGCTGGGCGTTGAGGTCGAGTTCATTGAGATCGACTGGGACAGCAAGATCATGGAGCTGGATTCCGGCAATATCGATGTGGTCTGGAACGGCATGACCCTGACTGACGCGGTCATGGAGGCTATGGAGTGCTCCACCGCTTACTGCAACAACGCGCAGGTCGTTGTTACCAAGTAATTTTCCCCCTTCCAATTACCCCAAAGGCAGAGAGCAGAAATGCCCTCTGCCTTTGAGCGGCTTTTGAAATTTGTTGATTAGAGGAGAGCTTCCATGTTTTTGTCCGTAACTCTGTCCCTTTTAAAGGGCCTTGGCACCGCCACGCAGCTTTTTGCGCTGACGCTGCTGTTTTCCCTGCCGTTGGGACTTATCATTGCATTTGGCTCCATGAACAAATGGACGCCCTTCCGCTTCCTGCTGTATGGCCGGGAAAAGCCCGGCGCGGTGACTGTTTGGCTGGCGAGCCTGCAGCCGGTCAGTGCGCTGACCAATGTAATTGTCTGGATCATCCGCGGCACTCCCCTGATGCTCCAGCTCATTATTATTTTCTATGGTCCGGGCATGTGGTTTGATAACAACATCTGGGCTTTCGGCAATGGCCGCATGGCTGCCTGTGTGGTGGCTTTTGTCATCAACTACTCCTGCTACTTCTCCGTGATCTACCGCGGCGGCATTGAAGGCGTGCCCCAGGGACAGCGGGAGGCCGGCGAGGTCCTGGGCATGACCAAGCGCCAGATCTTCTTCAAGATCACCCTTCTGCAGGTCATCAAGCGGATCGTCCCCCCCATGTCCAACGAGATCATTACCCTGGTGAAGGATACCTCTCTGGCCCGGACCATCGCCATCATGGAGTTGGTCAAAGCCGGTGAAGCCTATATGAAGTCCGACGGCATCACCTGGCCCCTGTTCTACACAGCGGTATACTACCTGCTCTTCGTAGGCATCCTGACCATTCTGTTCAACTGGCTGGAAAAGAAGCTGGCCTATTTCAAGTAAGGAGGCGCGGATATGTCTATTCTGGAAGTCCATCATATTGAAAAGCATTTCGGCGCCACGCAGGTGCTCAACGACATCAGTTTTTCTCTGGAAAAAGGACAGGCCCTGTCCATCATCGGTTCCTCCGGCAGCGGTAAGACTACCCTGCTGCGGTGCCTGAATTTTCTGGAAAAACCCAACGGCGGCGTCATCTCCGTCAATGGAAATGTGATCTTTGACGCTGCTGACCCCGCCACGCAGCAGGAAAAGGAGATCCGGGCCAAGCGTCTCCATTTCGGCCTGGTATTCCAGAACTTCAACCTGTTCCCCCAGTACACCGCCCTCCAGAATGTCACGCTGGCCAGAGAACTGCTGGCCAAGGAACGATGCGGCGAAAGCAAAGCCGATATCGAAGCCGCCGGACTGGAGCTTCTGGCTCAAATGGGTCTGGCGGACCGGGCAAACCATTACCCCCACCAGCTCTCCGGCGGCCAGCAGCAGCGCGTGGCCATTGCCCGTGCGCTGGCCCTGCATCCGGATATTCTCTGCTTTGACGAGCCCACCTCCGCCCTGGATCCGGAGCTGACCGGCGAGGTACTGCGGGTCATTCGCAATCTGGCGGAGCAAAAGACTACCATGATCATCGTCACCCACGAAATGGCCTTTGCCCGTGATGTGGCGGATCAGGTGATCTTCATGGATGGAGGCGTGATCGTGGAGCAAGGCGACCCCCACGAGGTCATCGACCATCCCAAGGAGGAACGCACCCGGCAGTTCTTGGCCCGCTACGCCGAGAATTGACGGCCAATCATCACCCAAATGCTGAAGAAGAGGCTGTAAAAAAATAGCCTTAAAGAACGCAGGAGTTCACCAAAAGGTGAGC
>CAMAZB010000136.1 GCA_945862785.1 uncultured Clostridia bacterium
CATTGGAGAGCAGACAGGCGATAAGACGGTCTTTATGCAGAGCTTTGGTTGAGAGCACAAAAATAATTAGGAGGATGCCATGAGAAGATGGATCACGCTGTGCTTGCCGCTTTTGCTGCTGGCCGCGCTGACGGCCTGTGCTCAAACAGATACGAAGCAGAACCCCGAAACCGATTCCCCGCCTCCAAAAGAGGAGGTGGCCCCCCGTGAAAAAGACGATACAGTTACCGTATCCACCGCCGCTGAACTGATTCGGGCCATTGCCCCGGATGTCCATATTATTCTGAAGCCTGGCGACTACAATTTCTCCGCTCTGACAGAGGAGGAAATCGAGTCATGCGGCGGCTATGTAAGGCCAGACTGTTTGGCATATGGGGAAATCGCAATCTATAACGCCCCCGGCCTGATCCTGGAGGCGGAGGAGAGTGGGTCTGTACGATTGATCACTGAAAATGGATATGCGGACGTGATGACACTCACCCTCTGTGATGGGGTTGTTTTGAAGGGGCTGATCCTGGGCCATGAGATCGAAAAGGGCAAGTGCGACGCCGATGTCCTCCGGATCGACACCTGCGAGGATGTGCATGTGGAGGAGTGCGGCCTGTTTGGCTGCGGCGCCGACGGCGTCTGGGCGGAGAAGGCCGACCGCCTCACCGTCACCAAAACGGACATCTACGAGTGCACCAGCAGCATCTTCAGCCTGGTCGATACCGGGGAGGCGGTCTTTGACGGCTGCCGGTTCTACGACAACGACGGGATGTTCTTCCTGTGGGGAGAAACAGAGGCGCTGGTCAGGGACACGGAGATCTTCCAAAACCGGAATCCCCTGCTGGAGGGTTACCCGGAGGACGTCCGCATCACCTTCCGGGACTGTACCTTCCGGGACAACCCCGATATGGGTGCTCCCGAGGACTGGTCCTGCGCCGCCTTCGTGGACTGCAGCCTTCCCTCCGCCCCAGTCTCGGCAGAAGCGGCCTATGATGACTTGATCCAGCGGTACCGCCAGATTGTGACCGATCCATATGCTTCCTCCGCCAATGGAGCCGGGGAACGGTGTGTTCTTGTAGCTGCGCAGGATATGCTGGAGTGGGGCGAAGACCCTTCCGCCGCGTTGGGCTATGTGATACAAGACCTGAGCGGCGATGGTGTACCGGAGCTGGTGATTGGGTTTCTGCCAGATCACAGTATCTTGGAGTATGCCGTCTATACATTGGCAGACGGGAGTCCCCAACTGGTCCTTGGCGATGAGAGTGGTTCCCTGGGCTATGTGGGGAACGGCTCCTTCCACTATGTTGTCACGCTCCCAACAGGGATGGGTCAGGGAACCGTTTTCCTTTCTCAAGACGGCACACAGCTCCTATGGAATGACTTCTATTTCACCTTAGATGATATCTTTGGCGACGACGCCATCACGATCTACCACAACACCACCGGGAGCCTTGACCCGGCGGAATCGGAACTGACCGATTGGACCATGGAATACTTCTATGCCTGGGAGCCGGAGTATGAAAATTTGCCTATGACCCCATTTTCCGCTGGGAACTAAGGAGTGAGAACTATGAAACGATTTGCGGCGATTTTACTGAGCATTTTGCTGCTGGCGGTCCTGACGGCCTGCGGCGGCCAGCCAGCGGCCAGCAGTTCGCCCGACGGCGAGGAATCGCCTCCCGCCCACACACCGGGCATCCAGATCCCGGAAAAGGGTGGCAAAAAGCCGGTGGGCACGAAGGATCCGGGGCAGACATCGGAGCAGGCCATCGACCCTGACCTGGTCTACAGCGAGCTGGTGGAGCGATTCCGCACTCTGGTATCCGACCCCTTCGGCCAGGACAGCGACAAGCCCGGTGAAATGGGCGTTTTGGAGGCGGCCCGGGCCGCGGGGGACAACGCCGTGTATGAGATGGGCTATCTGATAGAAGACCTCAGCGGCGATGATATCCCAGAGTTGGCGGTAGGAGTACTTGACGGGATGACCAACGCCCTCTATACCCTGGTGGACGGCAAACCGGAGTTGGTCTTTGAGGGCTGGTACCGCAGCAGCTACGTCTACATGGGCGACGGACACTTCTACTACTCCGGTGCCAACAGCGCGGCGGAGAACGGCCAGGGCGTGTTTTATCTTACCAAAGACGGGACCGAACTGGAATGTGAGAGCTTTCTCTTTACCGGCCTCAACAGAGATGGAGACCTTGATGTCTATTACAACGAAACCGGAAGCTGGGACCCGGCGGAATCGGAGAAGTCAGACATGACGGCAGAGGATTTCTGGGCGCTGGACCCCGCCGGGGAGCCTCTGCCCCTGACGCCCTTCTCCGGGACAGGCGGCGGGAGCGCCAGTGGATCCGAGTTCCCGGTGTCGGTCCAGTATCTGACAGAGGCTGGGGACGTGGACTGCGACTGGGTCACCCTGTACGACGGCGACGGCGCCGCCTCCCTCCTCTTCACCACGGACAGCCCGGTGACGGAGTTCACAGTGCTGACGCTGGAACTGAAGGACTTCACGGAGACTGGAGCGGCGATCTTCTCCGCCTCGCCTGTTGTGCTGGAGAAGGGGGTGGACAGCCTGCCGGAGGTGATGACGGCGGACACCCCGGTGGCGGTACAGCTGGGTTTTATGGGTACCATCCCCAATTACGGCATCTCCTATGTGGACGGAGGCGGCAATCTCCGCCGTTTCGCCCTGGTGCAGAGCGGCTACGACGGCTCCGTCCTGCTGGAGGAGGCGGACCCGAATGAGACCCAGTTCATTCTCCCGGGGGAGGTATCCGGATAACGGCTGGAACCATGCGATTTTCTGAAATGAAATTTGAAGGAGGAGTCCAATATGAAAAAACGAACCAGCAGACTTCTGAGCGTTCTGCTCACCCTGGTGATGGTGCTGGGCCTGCTCCCGGCGCTGGGCGCCACGGCACTGGCCGACGAAAGATATGATTTGTATTTGGAGGTCGGGGAGAATGCTTTTGACAAGCCAGAGATACAGTCCATCATATATAAGCTGACCGGACAACATGCAAAAGGACTTGGTCCATATACCGTGCCTCGCCATGATTGGTCTGATGACCTCACATACTATGTGGAGGCTTTGAGTTCCGATGGCGATATTATCTCCGATGCGGGACTGGCAAAACGTCCGGGAGAGTGTCTCCTTAACATTCAAAAAATTGATAAAACCTGGGGACAGCCTGATAAAATCTTGGACAGGATGAGTGTGCTGATTTGCGTGACCAACGCCCGCATTGATCGTGTGGCGGTTACCGGTATCGACGCACCTGTTACCGGCCAGCCGCTGGACATGACAGCGGAGTGCAGCACCCCCGGTATCGCATCGGCCACGGTCGAATGGTACAACTCCACAGACGGCGTTGATGTTGTCTCCGGCGCGGTTGCACAGGGCGGCAAGGCATATTCGGCGTTTGTGACGGTTACACCCGCAAGCGGATATGAACTGGTGGGATATTCCACCACAAAAGTCACCGTAAACGGCGGGTCAGCATCACCGGTGTACGGCGGAACGGACTATCTTACTGTGGCTTACCATTTCCCGGCCACAGGCGGTGAAAACTCCGAAAACCAAAACTGGGTCACAACAAAGAAGATCATTTCCGAGGTGGCCGTCACCGGTGTTGTGACCCCGGTGGACGGGGCAAAGCCTGTGGAGACCTGCAAGCTGGGCGGGACGGGCTACACCCTGAAGAGCATGGGCTGGTATGACGGTTCTCTGAAGATGAACAGCGCCGGTACCTTCCAGGCGGGGAAGACCTACCGGGCCTGCTTCTATCTCCTCCCCGAAAAGGGCTATACCTTTGACGGTGCTGACAGTATGACAGCCACCGTCAACGGCAAAACGGTGGAGGTTACCAATGTATACGGAGAGCCGGAACAGCGCGGCGTAACCATCGATTTTACCTGTGAAAAGCCGTCGAAAACCATCTCCACTGTTAATATCACCGAGCTTGACGCTTTGAAGCCCGGCACTGAGGCGGACTATACAGCCTCTACCTCCACCGCTGGCTGCACCGTCAAGAAGATCGAGTACCAGATGTTCCGGAAAACCATGACTGACTATGTTCCCGCCGACGGAGAGAATATCGCGGTGGTCGTGACGGTGGCCGCGGCGGACGGCTATGAGTTCGCCAGCGGCAGCACCGCCACCTGGAACGGCTTGAAGTCGGACGACACGGTGGCTGGCCTCAACGCCAAAGAAAAGCGATATGCTTTCTACATTGAGGTCAAAGCGGATGCTTCGCAGATCGTCAAATCTGCCGCCATGACCGTCACCGCGCCGGAGATCGGCAAGGCCCCCTCCACAGCTGTGACCGGCACCGGCGTTGCGGTCAGCGATGTCAAATGGTCCCCCGCCGACGCCACGTTCCAGGCGGGAACGGCGTACACTGTCTCTTTCACGCTGAAGGCGGATGCTGCCCATGTGCTGGCCGACGACTTCAAAAATGCCGGCACTGTCACGGTCAATGGACAGGAGGCAGTCCTGACTTCCACCGTTAAGGGCAAGTTCGTCACCTATACCGTCTCCTACACCTTCCC
>CAMAZB010000137.1 GCA_945862785.1 uncultured Clostridia bacterium
CCGGACGGTTAGGCGAAGCCGTGCCGGACGGGTCCCCCTTTTGCAGCGTGTCGGGAAACCCGACACGCTGAGCGCCGTTTCCCAGATGGAGAACGGCGCTTTTTGTATTGTGGAGGTTATGGGAATGTCAAAAGGTTACTGCTCCCTGCGGACCGGTTCCACCTGGTCGTGGACCAGTTCCTTGAGGGCTTTCTGGAAATGCCACATATCGTTGCCCAGGATGATCATGGTGTAGCCTTCCGCAATGGCGTTCTCCAGATTCTCTTTGGTGGGCGGAACCACCGGGCCGAGTACGCCGATGCCCTTGGCACGGCACTTCTCCACCAGAATCTTGTAGGCTTCCTTGACTTCCTTCCCCATGGTGTAGCCAATCTTGAGCTGTTTGGACACGGCGTAATCGATGGGCCCGAAGTTCACGGCATCAATGCCGGGAACGGCCAGAATCTCATCAATATTGTCGGTGAACTCATAATCCTCATCCATGGGGATGACCAGGGTATCCCGGTTTTGCTGCTCGATGTAGGCATTCCAGTCAAAGTCGTGATAGCCAAATCCGGCGGCACGGACGTTGCTCTCGCCGCCGCGGCGGCCCAGGGGCGCGAACTTGGCGGCTTCCACACAGCGTCGGGCCATCTCGGCGGTCTTGCAGTGGGGGATCACCACACCGTCGGCGCCCCACTCCAGCACCTTGCGGATGGCAACCTCGTCATCGTCCGCCATGCGCACCAGAATGCCGATGTCATGGAGTTTGGCGGCCATAATCTGCTTTTCAAACGCCTCATCCAGCATATAGTTGGTGTGCTCCAGATCCAGGTAGATAAAATCCAGACCGGACATGGCAATGTTTTCGATCACGCAGGTGGTTCCGGTAAAGCAGGCCATGCCAAACACCGGACCGCGCTTCATTTTTTCTTTGAGCGTCACAGATCCCGCCTCCTGTCAGAAAATGCTGTAACCCATGAGCTGGGGCAGCCAGGTGGTGAGGGGCCCCCAAAGGCTGATGGAGACCAGAACGATCACATTGCAGACCACATAGGGCGCCGCGCCCTTGAAGATATCGATAATGGGCATCCGGTTGATCTTGTTGCAGGCATTCAGGCACATGCCGACGGGCGGAGTGACCAGACCGATGGCCAGACCGGTGATCATCATGGCGCCGAACTGCAGCGGCGAGAAGCCGTACTGCTGCATGACCGGAAGCAGGATGGGCGTGAGCAGCAGAATGGCGGGGCTGACGTCGATGAAGGTGCCGATGAGCAGAATCAGGACATCAAAGATCAGCGCGATGGCCCAGGCGGGCAGATTGAGCGCCATGAAGAAGGCGCCCACCGTCTGGGGGACCTTCTGCATGGTCAGAACCCAGGTAAAGATGGTGGTGAAACCAATGATGAGCATGATGGAGGAGGAGGAAATGAGGGTCTTTTTCAGGGCGTTCCAGACGTCCTTCCAGGTCAGCTCACGATAGACGAGGAAGCCCACCAGTAGCGCGTACAGCACGGCGGCACCGGCGCTTTCGGAGGCGGTGCAGATGCCGAAGGAGACGCAGACGATGATGAACAGCGGCATGATGAGGGCGGGAATGCCGGACAGCAACGCCTTGGCAGCACGCTTGCCGTCAAACTTAACCTTGGCAGGGTGCCAGCCTTTTTTGGCGCTGATGATGTAGACCAGCACCAGCTGGGTCAGGCCAATGAGGATGCCGGGCACAGCCCCCGCCATGAACAAAGCGCCCACCGAAGCGCCGGAGATCATGGAGTAGACGATCATGGGGGTGGAGGGCGGGATAATCATGCCCATGGTGGAGGAAGCCACCGTGATGCCGGCGGCCGCGTCGGAGGGATATCCCTCCTTCTCCATGGCGGGAATGAGGATGGAGCCCAGAGCGGAGGTGTCCGCCACCGAGGAACCAGAGATGCCGCCAAAGATCATGGAGGCAACAATGTTCACCTCGCCCAGGCCGCCACGGACCGGGCGGAGCAGCTCCATGCAGAAGTTGATGATGCGCTGGGTGATGCCGCCGGTATTCATCAGCTCACCGGCCAGCATGAACAGCGGCATGGCAATCATCAGCTCGCTGTACGCGCCGTTCCAGATGCGCTGGGGCACCATGCTCATAAAGGTAGGGGCATTGGTTGCGATGTAGGTCACGCAGGAAGCACCGATGGCGAAAGCCAGGGGCACACCCAGCGCGGCGAAAATGATGAGCAGCACCAAAAGAATCAGCATTGCCATAGCGGGTTTGTCTCTCCTTTCTTTACGCCGGGTCTTCCTTGCTCAGCGCCTTGTTCTTGGGGGAAAAGTAGGAAATATCCGCAGTGAACAGCATGGCGATCTTGATGACAACACAGACCGCGCAGATCACGCCGCACACCGGCATGATGCCGTACATATACTTCATGGGGATTTCCATGCCCTGGCTGATCTGCTTGCCGGCCACGGCCACATACTTGAAGCCCTGCCAGGTAAAGACCAGATCCACCACAAGGACGATGAGGTGGTTGACGATGGCCAGCCAGCGCTTGTGGGCCGGCTTGACGTTATCGTAGAGAATATCGATCATGACATGTTCATCTTTGATGATGTTGATGCCCATGCCCCAGAAGGTGGTAAACGCAAACAGAGTGGTGTTGAACTCGGCCAGTTGTTTCCAGCTCAGAGAGAAGAAGTACCGGGCGATGACCGCAAAGATCACCAGAACCGCCAGCAAAGCCATGGCAATCACACCGATGGTAAAATAAATGTCAAACAGCTTCTTCCCCACTTTTTTCAGCGTTTCTATGATAGTCAGCCCCTTTCAAAACAAGGGGCGGTGGTTGGCCGCCCCTCATTTGGTTCTGGTTTGAAACCGTTATTTTGCGTTGGCAACAATCTGCTGCATCTCGGCCAGCTCGTCGGCGGTGCAGATGCCTTCCTCGATACACTGGTCATAGACCCCCTGGACAGCCTCCTGGAAGGCGGCAATCTCTTCGTCGGTGGGCTCATAGATCTCGCAGCCGGCGTCGATGATGGCCTGCTTGGCGGCCTCGGAGTTCTCGTCGATCAGCTGGTCATTGTACTCGCCCATCTTGGTGGCGCAGTCAGAGATGATGGTGCGATACTCCTCGGGCAGGCTGTTCCACCAGGTGGCGTTGACATAGAACGGATCGGGATGGAACTGGTAGTTGACCTCGGTGAAGTACTGCTGGACTTCGTAGAACTTCATGCCCTGAACGTTGACCCAGGGGTTCTCCTGGCCGTCGGCAACGCCGGTCTTGAGGCCCATGTACAGGTCAGAGTAAGGGATGGTGGTGGTGGTGGCGCCCAGAGCCTGGAAGGTCATATCGATGGTCTTCATGCCGTTGGTGCGCATCTTGAGGCCCTTGAGGTCATCGGGCTTGGTGATGGGATGCTTGGAGTTGGAGAACTGACGGTAGCCGCCGGCGTCGCACAGGTTGATGATGACGGTGCCGGTCTCGGCCTCAGCCTCGGCGCAGACGCTCTTGGCCAGGTCGCTCTGGAGCAGAGCGGTCACCTGGGCGCGGGTCTGGGTCAGAAAAGGCAGGGTGAACATCAGCAGGCGGGGGCTGAAGTCAAACTGGCCGCCGCGCATACCCTGGATGGTGCCGGCCACAACCTGCTCGAGCATCTCCTTCTCGGTGCCGAGCTGGCCGTTGCCGTAAACCTCAACGGTCACATGGCCGTTGGTGGCTTCGGAGACATCCTTGGCAAACTGCTCCATGGAGACGAAACGGGGGTTGCCCTCGGGCTGGGCATGGCCGACAACCATGGTAAAGTCACCCAGAGCGGCATAGGGGTCCTCGCCCTCAGCGGTGGAGGCCGCCTCGGAAGAAGCAGCGGTGGAATCCGCAGTGGACGCGGCAGAAGACGCCGCGGAGCTTGCGCTGCCGCCGCAGGCTGCCAGAGAAGCAGCCATGGTCAGGCTCAAAAACAATGCGATGAGTTTTTTCATGGGGTGGTTTTCCTCCTTCATAACATCGTGACCGCAAAAAGTTTTCAGGGCAGTCGCACGCGGTCTTGTATACAACTTCCCCTGTATCGCTTTCATCATAGCAAAAAAACACCCATTTTTCAATTGTTCAACCTGTACGGAATCCATGGCGCATCCTGTACAATTTTCACAAAATCGATTCTATTTTATACACTTTTCATGAGAAAGGGATAAATATTGCGCTGATTTTATGAATTTTCTTTAAAATTTGGTGCGATTGCTCAAGATGGAAAGAAAGGTTTGTTCAACATGTATACAACCAGAGTTTTTCTGTTGTTCACGCCCCGTTGACAACCCCTTTTTCCTACGGTACAATTAGGAAAAAGACCACGGGACGTTGCCCGGGGAAGTGGGGTGTGCCATGGCCGGCCAGCAGGGAACCGACGAAATCTATAAAACATTGGAAGGGGAAATCATCGAGCTGAAAATCCTTCCCGGAGAAGTGCTCAGCGAAAACCAGCTCTGCAAGAGGTTCGGGGTTTCCCGCACCCCCATCCGCAGTGTGTTGCAGCGGCTGGAGCAGAACCGCTTTG
>CAMAZB010000138.1 GCA_945862785.1 uncultured Clostridia bacterium
CCTGGCCGCAGGCCGGGGCGAAAGATACGGAGCATGTGCCGACGCGGCGGATGCCAAGCGACGCGAAGATGAATTTGTGGCAGGCGGAGCTGGATACGCTGGAATAAGAGGGTTCCCTATGGGAAGTTGGTAGCGCGAGAGAGGTTTTCGGATGAAAAAGAGTATAATTCTGCTCTGTTTGCTGATACTGACGGGATGCGGGGCTGTGCCTAACGCGCAGGAGAGCAAACGGGACAATATCCCTTTTCAGGACGGTCAGTTATATGCCGCAGCGTATTTGGGATATGGAGAGATGGAAAATTTGGCCTTCTATACGGAAAAATACTTGGACAAAGACCCGCCCATTCACCATTTCTCAGGCGGCGACTGGTATCTCATCATCCCAAGATACCCGGATATGGCGGTGGAGCTGTACCGGAACGATATAGAGACCATGGGTTCGGAACTGGTCTATGAGGACGCGTCCTGCGGGCCGTTCCTGATCCGATGCAATATCAGTGACATTTTTCCGGACGCCACCATCCGCCTGACATACCAAGGTGAGACTGTTGAATTTTCACCGTATATCTCCCTGGAGGACGGCAGCGTGCAGGTGGGAGAGCGGGGACTCGATATCACAGATTGAAAAATTGCCGGCAGAGAATTTCTCTACCGGCAATTTTGTATGATGAGGATTTATTTGCGGAACTCATCCACCCGCAGGCAGCGGGTGGCGTTCAGAATGGCAATGAAGGCTACACCTACGTCGGCGAACACTGCCGCCCACATACTGGCGTACCCCAGGGCGCCCAGCAGCAGCACCAGGCCCTTGACGCCCAGCGCAAACCAGATGTTCTGGTTCACGATCCGCAGGGTCTTCCGGGAGATCCGCATGGCGGTGGCGATCTTGGAGGGCTTGTCGTCCATCAGCACGATGTCGGCGGCCTCAATGGCGGCGTCACTGCCCAACGCACCCATAGCGATGCCGATATCCACCCGGCTGAGGACCGGGGCGTCGTTGATTCCGTCACCCACGAAAGCCACCTTGGCATTGGGGGCCTTGGAGGAGAGAATCTTTTCCGTCCACTCCACCTTGTCGGCGGGCAGCAGTTCGGCATGGTATTCGTCCACACCCAGCTCCGCTGCCACGTTTTTGGCGACGGCTTCGGCGTCACCGGTGAGCATGACGGTCTTTTTCACACCGCTGGCCTTCAGGTCCGCGATGGCGGCCTTGGCATCCTCCTTGGGCAGGTCGGAAATGACGATGTGTCCGGTGTAGAAGCCGTCCACCGTCACATGGACGATGGTGCCCGGCAGCTCACAGGGCAGCCAATTCACATTCTGCCGCTCCATCAGACGGCTGTTGCCCACGCAGACGAGTTTACCGTCTACCTTGGCACAAACGCCGTGGCCCGCAATTTCTTCCACGTCAGAGACGCGGGAGGCGTCCGGCTCCGCCTTGCAGGCGGCCTTCAGGGACAGGGAAATGGGATGGTCGGACCAGTGCTCCACCAGAGCAGCGTATTCCAGCACCTGCTCCTGGGTAAAGCCATCTTCGGGATGGACGGCGGTAACGGAGAAGGTGCCCTTGGTCAGGGTGCCGGTCTTGTCGAAAACCACCGTCTCGGTCTTGGCCAGGGCCTCCAGGTAGTTGCTGCCCTTCACCAGGATGCCGCACTTGCTGGCGCCGCCGATGCCGCCGAAAAAGCTCAGAGGCACAGAGATGACCAGGGCGCAGGGGCAGGAGATGACCAGGAAGATGAGGGCCCGGTGGAGCCAGCCGGTCCAGGTGCTGCCTGCCAGGAAGCCGGGCTGGCTGGCGGCCGGGATGACCGCCAGAGCGATTGTGGGCAGCAGGAACAGCGCCGCGGCGGCGATCACCACGCAGGGGGTGTAATACCGGGCAAACCGGGTGATGAAATTCTCACTGGTGGATTTCTTTTCGCTGGCGTTCTCCACCAGGTCCAGAATCTTGGAGACGGTGGATTCCTCGCAGGGCTTGGTCACCCGCACCCGCAGCACGCCGGACTGATTCACGCAGCCGCTGATGACGTCGTCCCCTACTGTTACGTCCCGGGGGACGGACTCGCCGGTGAGGGCGGCGGTGTCCAGAGCGGAGGTGCCCTCGATTACCTGGCCGTCCAGGGGTACCCGCTCGCCGGGCTTTACCACGATAACCGCGCCAACGGGAACGTCCTCCGGGTCTACCTCCTCAATTTCGCCGTCCTCCCCTTCCAGGTTGGCGGTGTCGGGACGAATGTCCATCAAGGCGGCGATGGACTGCCGGGACTTACCCACGGCATAGTCCTGGAACAGCTCGCCCACCTGGTAGAACAGCATGACGAACACGGCTTCGGCGTATTCCGCTGTGGCGAAGGCACCCACGGTGGCCAGGGCCATCAGGAAGTTTTCGTCGAACACCTGGCCGTTTTTGATGTTGCGGACGGCCTTGTACAGCACATCCCAGCCGATGACGGCGTAGGGCGCCAGGTAGCACAGGGCGGTCAGCAGGCCCTGCTCCGGCAGCACGCCCAGGGCGCACAGCACTTTGACCACCACCAGCAGCGCCGCCGAAATTACGATGCGCCGAACCATTTTTTTCTGTTTTTTGCTCATGGTTCATCCCTCCTGGATGTTTGGTTTTCGCAGGACTGCCAGCCCCACGGGCATCCGCCCGGGGATGACGGCCAGCTCCGCCAGAGGCAGACCCAGCCCCTCAAAAAAGGCCCGGTAGCTCTGGCGGGTAAAGGTGTGCTTCTGCCGGAAGCCCAGCAGGCGGTATAGGGCCACCAGGGTGTCCATCAGTGGTCCGGACTCCCCCATGAGGAACGTGGGCAGGAGCAGGCAGCCGCCGGGGGCCGTCACCCGCCATAGCTCCGCCACGGCGTCCTCCGGATGATCCAGAAGGTGCAGTACGTTCCCGGCGCAGACGGCGCCGTAGGTCCCGTCCCCTTCCGGCAGATGAAACAGGTCCCGCTGTTGGAATTCGATGTTGGTCAGGTCCCGCCTGGCGGCCTTTTTCCGGGCCCGGTCCAGCATAGGTAAAGACAGGTCCGTGCAGACCACCCGGCGGACGAAAGGCGCGACGGCCAGGGAGATCTCCCCGGTGCCCGCCGCGCACTCCAGAAAGTCTGTGTTCTCCGGGAGACGGCGGGTCACTTCCGCGGCCATGCCGCGGACAGCTCTGCCGTTGGTTTTTTCCGCCAGGTCATACAGACCCGCGATATTATCCCAGAACGTCCGGCCCATCTTACAGGTACAGCTCGCAGTCGGGCTCCACCTTTTTGGCCACAGCAATGACTTCCTGCAGGATCTCGTCAAAACGGGCGTCGTCGGCGTCCAGGACCATCTTCTGGGCCATAAAATTCACAGTGGCGTCGTTCACGCCGTCGATCTTCTTCACGGCTTCTTCCACCTTGGCGGCGCAGTTGGCGCAGTCTACCTCGAACTTGTAACGCTTTTTCATGTTGATTTCCTCCCGATCGTTATAAAAATGTGGAAAACGGATTATTCCTTGACGTGTTCAATGCCTTGGTCGATGATAGTCTTCACGTGATCGTCTGCCAGGGAGTAAAAGACGGTCTTGCCCTCCCGCCGGGACTTGACCAGTCGGGCGTTTTTCAATGCCCGCAGCTGGTGGGAAATGGCGGACTGTGTCATGCCCAGCAACTGGGCAATGTCGCACACGCACATCTCCGCCTCAAACAGGACATACAGGATGCGGATGCGGGTAGAATCGCCGAAGATGCGGAACAACTCCGACAGGTCGTACAGGGTGTCCTCGTCCGGCATCTCCTGCCGCACCTTTTTTACAACGTCCTCATGGGTGCAGATAAAATCGCAGCACTCCACATTGTAGCGGTCTTCCATGGTCCGCCTCCTTTCATCTGAACATTTGAACGATTGCTCATATATTCAGTATACGCAAATAATACCGTTTGTCAACCCCCTCTTTTAAAAATGTGGAAAAAGGACGGCGGACGTGATACACTGTCAGAGAACTCAGCGAAGGGAGAGACCTATGGATCGGGAAAAAGAACAGCTGGAAAAACTGCGCCTGCGGGAAAATGCGTTCACGGCGTACAATCATTTTGAATTGGAAACATTGGAAAAGGACCGGGCGGTATATCGCCTGGATATTCGTTCTGAGAGCAAAAATCCTTATGGGATGGTTCACGGCGGGGCGCTGTACACCATGGCGGACGATGCCGCCGGTTCCGCTGTCCACACCGACGGGCGGCACTATGTTACCCAGCACGGTGATTTGCATTTTTTGAAAAACCAGGACAGCGGCACCATCCGGGCTGAGGGCCGTGTCCGCCGCCGGGGCAAGGCGACGTGTCTTGCCCAGGTGGACATCACCAACGAGGCCGGGGAGCTGTTGGCCACGGGGCAGTTCAGCTATTTCTGCATCGACCAGGAATAAGGACATAGAAAAAGAGCGGCCGACGGCCGCTCTCAGCTTGTCGAAAAAGTCTTTTCAACAAGCTGCTTAAGATTTCAGAACTTTCA
>CAMAZB010000139.1 GCA_945862785.1 uncultured Clostridia bacterium
GCGCACACCCTTCCTTCCCGTTTTCCTACATTTCCGGGTTTATCGACAGTCTGAAGCGCCCGGACCTGCGTCCGGGCGCATTGCTTCTATCATTTTTGCCGCGGCGTGTACGTGGCAAAAATACATTGACTCAGCCGCCTTGGGCGGCGTTCACCAGTCCGCAGACTAGTGGTGGGGAATCTAAAGGGGGAGCCTGCTCCCCCTTTATTTAGTCCAGTTCCATCTGGCCTGTATAGAGTTGATAGTATCTGCCGTGCTGGGCGATCAGATCGTCGTGGTCGCCCCGCTCGATGATCTCTCCCTGTTCCAGCACCATGATGGCCTTGGCGTTCCGCACGGTGGAGAGCCGGTGGGCGATGACGAACACGGTCCGGCCCGCCATGAGCCGGTCCATGCCCTTTTCAATGAGCTTCTCCGTCCGGGTGTCGATGGAGGACGTGGCTTCATCCAGGATCAGCACCGGCGGATTGGCGCAGGCGGCGCGGGCGATGTTCAGAAGCTGCCGCTCGCCCTGGCTCAGGCTGCCGCCGTCGCCGGAGAGGACTGTCTGATACCCGTGGGGCAGGTGGCGGATAAAACCGTCGGCGCCCGCCAGCCTAGCGGCGGCCTCCACCTCCTCGTCGGTGGCCTCCAGCCGCCCGTAGCGGATGTTGTCCGCCACGGTGCCGGTGAACAGGTGGGTATCCTGGAGCACTACGCCCAGAGAGCGACGGAGGGAGTCTTTTTCAATATCCCGCACGTCGATGCCGTCATAGGTGATGGTGCCGCTTCGAATCTCGTAAAAGCGGTTGATGAGGTTGGTGATGGTGGTCTTGCCCGCGCCGGTGGAGCCAACAAAGGCTATCTTCTGCCCCGGCTTTGCGAACAGGGACACGTCGTGGAGCACCGTTTGGTCCTCGTCGTACCCAAACACCACATGGTCGAACCGCACGTCGCCCCGCAGAGGCGCCAGCTCCCCGTCCGGCTTCTTCCAGGCCCAGGCCCCGGTGTCGAAGTTAGCCTCGGCAAGGCTTCCGTCCCGGCCCTCCGTGACCCGCACCAGGGTGACCTTGCCCTCGTCCACCTCCGGCTGGGCCTCCATGACCTCGAACACCCGCTCCGCACCGGCCACGGCGGAGAGGATGGTGTTCACCTGCTGGGAGATTTGGGTGATGGGCTGACTCACCTGCCGGGTGTACTGCAAAAAGGCCGCCAGGCCGCCCAGATCGCCGCTGCGGATAGCCAGCAGACCGCCTACACAGCAGGTAACGGCGTAGTTGATATAGCTGAGGTTGCCCATGACAGGCATCATTATGCCGGCGTAGATCTGGGCACGGGTACCCGCCTGGCGGTAGGCCTCGTTCCGCTGGTCGAAGCCCTCTTTGGCGGCGCTTTCGTGGTTGAAGACCTTGATGACCTTCTGGCCCTCGATCATCTCCTCGATATAGCCATTGACTTCGCCCACGGCCTTCTGCTGAGCTGCGAAATACTGGCGGCTCCGGCCGCCCACGGCCTTCACCACCGCCAGCATCACCGCCAGCGCGCCAAAGGTGATGAGGGTCAGTACGGGACTGAGCACCAGCATCATGGCGATGGTGCCCAGGAAGTTCAGCGAGCAGGAGATGACGCTGGCGAAGCTGTTGTTCAAGGCCTCGGACACTGTCTCGATGTCGTTGGTGTAGCGACTCATCAGCTCGCCGTGGGTGTGGGCGTCAAAGTATTTCAGGGGCAGTCCCTGCATTTTGTCGAACAGGTCCGCCCGGATCTTCGCGACGGTGTTCTGGGACACATGGACCATAATGCGGGCATATCCGAAGGAGCAGACCGCGCCCACGATGTAGACCAGCGCCATGAGGCCCAGCATTTTGGCGAGGCCCGGAAAATCGCCCGGCAGGATATAGTCGTTAATGAGGGGCTTGATGAGGTAGGAGCCGCCCACGGTGCAGGCAGAGCTGATGAACAGCAGGATCACGACCAGTGCCAGGTGGGCCTTGTACCGGCCCAGATAGCGCATGAGCTTGCGCAGGGTGCCCCGCATATTTTTGGGCTTGCGGAACCCGCCCTTGGGGGCATGGCCGGGTCTGTGGGGGCCGGGAGGAGGCATACCGGGACCGGGATGTTTCTTTTCAGCCATGGATGCTCGCTCCTTCCTGCTGGGACTGGTAGACCTCGCGGTAAATGTCGCAGGTCTTCATCAATTCCGCGTGGGTGCCCTGGGCCGCTACCCGGCCCTGGTCCATCACCAGGATCAGGTCCGCGTCCATCACGGAGGTCACCCGCTGGGCAATAATGATCTTGGTGGTATCTTTCAATTCACCCGCAAAGGCGGCGCGGATCTTCGCGTCGGTGGCGGTGTCCACCGCGCTGGTGGAGTCGTCCAGGATCAGTACCCTGGGCTGCTTCAAAATAGCCCGGGCGATGCACAGCCGCTGCTTCTGACCGCCGGAGACGTTGACGCCGCCCTGGCCCAGGTCGGTGTCCAGCCCCTGGGGCATCCGCTCCAGAAACTCGTCGGCGCAGGCGGCCCGGCAGGCGGCCCAGAGCTGTTCCTCGGTGGCATTGGCATCGCCCCACAGCAGGTTCTCCCGGATGGTACCGGAGAACAGGGTGTTCTTCTGCAGGACCACGCTCACCGCGTCCCGCAGATGCTCCATCGTGTAGTCCGCCACCGGGCGGCCGCCCACCCGGACGGTGCCCTCCTGGGCCTCGTATAGCCGGGGGATGAGGGACACCAGGCTGGTCTTGCCGCTGCCGGTGCCGCCCAGGATGCCAACCGTCTGTCCGGACCGGATATGGACGTTCACGTCCTGCAAGATCCACTCCGGACTCTCCGCATTGTATTTGAACGACACATGGTCAAAATCGATGTCGCCGGTTTCCACCGCGGCGCCCTCCGCCACCCGGCCGTCGGTGATGGCGGGCTGTTCGTCCAGCACCTCCGCGATACGGCGGGCGCAGGCCACAGACCGGGTCAGCATCATGAACACCATGGACACCATCATCAGGGACATCATGATCTGGGTAATGTAGGTGAAGAAGGTGATGAGCTTGCCGGGCTCCAGCGTCCCGGCGTAGACCATCTTGCCGCCGAACCACATGACGGCGATGATAGTGCCGTAGACGATCAGCATCATGACGGGCATATTCACCACCACGGCGCCGAAGGCCCGCAGAGAGGTCCCCTTCAGGTCCTGATTTCGTTTTGCGAATTTCTCCCGCTCGTGGTTCTCCCGGACGAAGGATTTTACAACGCGGATGCCCGTCAGGTTCTCCTGCACCACCAAGTTCAGTGCGTCGGTCTTTTCCTGGAGGGAGCGGAACATGGGTCCCACCCGGGTCAGGATGATGGCCACGGTCACCAGCAGCAGGGGTAGGGCCACCAGAAACACATTGCTGAGCTGATAGCTGATGCGGACGGACAAAATCAGCGCGCTGACGAGCATCACCGGCGCCCGAACCAGCAGCCGGATCCCCATCATCAGGGACATCTGCATACTGTTCACATCGTTGGTCAGCCGGGTCACCAGGGACGCGGTGGAGAACTTTTCGATGTTGGAAAAAGCGAACTCCTGGATGTGCTCATACTCCGCCCGGCGGAGGTTGGCGCCAAAGCCCTGACCCGCCGTGGAGGAGCAAATGGCCGCCCCCACGCCGAAGCACAGGGACACCAGGGCCATCACCACCATCAGTACGCCCTTGCGCAGGATGAAGGCCTGGTCGCCGGTGGCAATGCCGATATCCACGATGTCGCTCATCACCAGAGGGATCAGCAGTTCGAAGATGGCCTCCGCCGCGCCGCACACGATGCCCACACAGATCCATCCGGTAAGCGGCCTGGCGTAGGGCCAAAGTTTTTTCATCATAGGTTCCGATCCTCCTCCAGATTGTGTATCACCCGCTCCAGCAGGCTGCGGAGCGTGTTTGTCTCCTCCTCCGTCAACCCCCGGGCGATCAGCGCTTCGGCCTCCAGGAAGCTCTGCTTCACCTCCGCCTCCCGCTCCAGTCCGGCAGGCGTCAGGGCAACGACCCGCTGGCGGGCATCAGTACCGCTCACAGATCGCTCCACCAGGCCCTTCTCCTCCATCCGGTCCAAAATACCGTTGACGGTGGAGGGCTTCACTTTCAAATTCTCCAACAGCTCCCGCTGGAGCATCTGCCCGCCGTTCAGCCGCAGAAACCGCAGTACATGGGTCTGGGCCGGAGTCATGCCAAACCGGGACATCCGGGCGTCCATCCGCTCCCGGGCCAGATGTGCACAGTGTCCCAGCATAGGTCCCAGGGCGTTTCCGCAATGCATGCTGTCACCTCCATTTTTATTTAGCGCGCTAATTATTAGCGTGCTAAATAATACCACGTTGTTCCCTCGTCGTCAATGTGCAAAACCACGATATATTTTGAACCTGTCTCTTATACACATCTCCGAGCCCACGAGACGCTACGCTATC
>CAMAZB010000140.1 GCA_945862785.1 uncultured Clostridia bacterium
TACACACTGCATATCGTCGGCAGCGTCAGATGTGTATAAGAGACAGCTATTGTGCCCGCATACATTTCAGAAATTCCTAAAAAATTTTCCTTTTTTGAAAAATCACGCTTGCATTTTGAAAAGAACTATGTTATATCAATAATAATTATTATTATTGATAGGGGAGGCGGAGATGAAATCACAGCGGTTTTCACAGCAGCGGGAACGGATCTACGAGGCCGTGCGGACCTCCATGGAGCATCCTTCCGCCCAGATGGTATATGATGCACTGCGGCCTGAAATGCCCCGGCTGAGTTTGGGGACTGTATACCGGAACCTCCACCAGATGGCCCAGGAGGGCCGCCTGCGGGAACTGGAGGGCCCTGTGGCCCGGTTTGATGCCGTGCTGCCGTCCCACACCCACATCCGCTGTGTCCGGTGCGGACAGGTGGCAGACCTTGAACTGCCGTACGACCCGGCGCTGGATCGGGAAGCTGCCGGAGATGGCTGGGTCATTACCGGACACGAACTTGTATTCAACGGCATTTGCCCTGCCTGCGGGGCAGAGCAGCCGTCAGAAATTTGAAAGGAGATTTAATGATGGAACTGAAGGGAAGCAAGACTGAGGCCAATCTGTGGATCGCTTTTGCGGGAGAGTCCCAGGCCCGGAATAAGTACGACTATTTTGCCAGCAAGGCCAAGAAGGAGGGCTACGAGCAGATCGCGGCCATCTTCCAGGAGACGGCTCTGAACGAGAAGGAGCACGCCAAGCTGTGGTTCAAGGCACTCAGCGGCATTGGCACCACCGAGGAGAACCTGGCGGCGGCCGCCGCCGGCGAGAACGAGGAGTGGACCAAGATGTACGCCGACATGGCCCGCACCGCCGAGGAAGAGGGCTTCCTGGCCTTGGCCGCCCAGTTCGAGGGCGTGGCAAAGATTGAAAAGAGCCATGAGGAACGCTATCTGAAGCTGCTGGACAACCTGAAGAAGGGTGAGGTCTTCAAGAAGGGCGAGAAGGTCATGTGGTTCTGCCGCAACTGCGGACATGTGGAGATTGCCGAGAGTGCTCCCGCCGTCTGCCCTGTGTGCAACCATCCCCAGGCCTATTTCCAGGTGAAGGCCACCAATTATTGATCACGACAGCCTGAACCGCCGCAAATGCGGCGGTTTTTGCTTGAAAACACAGGCAGATATATGATCTTTGCCGCATGATACGGCGCCAGTGGGCTAAACTACCAAAAAGCTGTTTTTCAAGGCCGCAGTTTTCCCCAAACATTTGTTAAAATCGCCGTTGACGGATTGGGAAAAACCAGTTATGATGATAACAGAATCAGATAATGACGGACTATGCGAAGCTGCTAGACTGACTTGGTGTAGAAAAGGAGAGCTGGATCATGTATACACAGGAGATCACTGTTAACAACGAGGTAGGTCTGCATGCCAGACCCGCTACTTTCTTTATTCAGAAGGCCAACGAGTTCAAGAGCGGCATCTGGGTCGAGAAGGAAGACCGCCGCGTCAATGCCAAGAGCCTGCTGGGCGTTCTGTCCCTGGGCATCGTGAAGGGCACCACCATTACCCTGATCGCTGACGGCGCTGATGAAAAGGAAGCTGTCGCCGCGCTGGTGGACCTGGTGAACGACAATTTCGGCGAGTAAAACGATAGAAGGAACTCTCATGCGGCCCCGCTTGTGCGGGGCCGCATCTTTTGTTGCACGGATACCGTCCATATGCTATAATTAAGTGTACAAGAGCACATCAAGTGCATATTATAAGCTGCGTGGCCCATAGGGCCGCCGAAAGGAAGGTCCATATGCTGGAGAAGAAAAACATCGCCTTGTGCATTGTATTTTCCGTGTTGTCCTGCGGCTTGTATTCCTGGTATTGGCTGTACTGTCTGGCGGAGGACATGAATCGCCTCACAGGCCGGGAGGGCGCCATGTCCGGCGGATTTGTGCTGCTGCTGACCGTCGTGACCTGCGGTATCTACGGCTGGTACTGGCTCTATGTCTCCGGCGAGGCGCTGGACCAGTATGAGATCAGCCGCGGCGGTATGGGCGGCGGACATCTGGGCATCCTGTATCTGCTGCTGGGCATCTTTGGCTTCGGCATCATCTCCTACGCGCTGATGCAGTCCGAGCTGAACAAATATGCTGCGTAAGCGGTCGACGCTGTACAAAACCGGCGCGGGGGTCCTCTGCGCCGGTTTGTTTTACGGCTTCGTATTGATTCCCCTGGGATTGCGACTCCCCTGCCTGTTTTACCGGTTTACAGGCCTTCGCTGCCCCGGCTGCGGCGTGACGGACCTGTGCCTGGCGCTGCTCCACGGGCAGTTTTTGGGGGCTCTGAGCTACAACTGGGGGCTGGTGCTGGCGTCCCCAGGGCTGGTGTGGCTGGTGGTCCGGCTGTGGAAGAACGGCGCCTGCGGGAAGGCGGAGAAAGCCGTCAGCGCCGCCCTGCTGGTATTTCTGCTGGCTTGGGGTGTCCTGCGTAACCTTTTGGGAATATAACGGAGAGAAAGGAGGCGTGTTCCATGACAAAGGACGAGCTGAAGGAAAAAGCAAACGACCTGCCCCTCAGCCCCGGCGTCTATCTGATGATGGACAAGACCGGGAAAGTCATCTATGTGGGCAAGGCGAAAAAACTGAAAAACCGGGTCAGCCAGTATTTCCAGGACAGCGCCTCCCATACCGCCAAGACCCGCCAGATGGTGAGTCAAGTGGACCACTTCGATACCATCTTTGTCTCCAGCGAGTTTGAGGCCCTGGTGTTGGAGAATTCCCTCATCAAGCGCCATATGCCCCGCTACAACATCCTTTTGAAGGACGACAAGGGCTATCCCTTTGTACGACTGTCCCGGGAAGCTTATCCCCGGTTCACCATGACGAATAAAGTTGTCAATGACAGCGCCCGGTATTTCGGCCCCTTCGGCGGGCGGTTCGAGACCCGGCAGGCCCTGGACGCGGTGCTGGCGGCTTTGCGGCTGCCCACCTGTAACCGGAGATTCCCCAAGGACATCGGCGCGGAACGCCCCTGCCTGAATTTCCACATGGGTCGTTGCGATGGCTTTTGCCGCCCCGATATGACGGCGGAGGAGTACAACCGCCGCATCCAGCAGGCCTGCCAGCTGCTGGAGGGCAAGTCGAAGCAGCTCCTGCGGGAGATGACGGCGGAGATGGAGGCGGAGGCCGAGGCCCTGCGGTTCGAGCAGGCGGCCCAGCTCCGGGATCGCATCAACGCCATCAGCGCCCTTTCCAAAAAGCAGACGGTCATTGCGGGTCTCTGCGCCGACACGGACATCTGGGGCTTGTACCGGGGCAGCGGCAAATGCTGCTACGCCATCCTTCACATGGAAAATGGTGACCTGGCGGGCCGGGAGACGGAGCTGTTTACCGCCCCTATGGAGGAGACGGAGGCGGAAATGCTCTCCGCCCTGACGGCCCAGTATTACCTGCCCCGGGCCATCCTGCCCCATGAGATTTTGCTGCCCTTTGAGACGGAAGGGTACTGCGATGGCTTGTCCGAAGTCCTGACGAAGCGGTCGGGCCACAGGGTCTGGGTCCACGTCCCCCAGCGGGGGGAGAAAGCGGAGCTGCGGGCCATGGCCCAGCGGAATGCCGTCGAGGAAGCCGAGCGGGCCACCACCGCCGAGGAACGCACCGCCCATACCCTGGAACTGCTGGGCAAGCTGCTGGATCTGCCCGCACCACCCAAGCGGATGGAGTCCTTTGATATCTCGAATACCGGCAAAAGCGACATCGTGGCCTCCATGGTGGTGTATAGCGGTGTACGCCCGTTGAAGTCGGCTTACCGCCGGTTCCGTATCCAGTCCCTGGAGGGACACCCCGACGACTACGCCTCCATGCAGGAGGTGCTGGCGAGACGGCTCCAGCGGGCGGCGGACGGCGACGAAAAGTTCCTGCCCCTGCCGGATGTGTTCCTCATCGACGGCGGCGAGACCCACGCCCGGGCCGCTTTGGAGGTGGCAAGGCGCTTTGGTGTACACATCCCCATTTTCGGCATGGTGAAGGACGATCGCCACCGCACCCGGGCACTGGTGACGCCGGATGGCCGGGAAATCGGCATTGGTAATTACCAGCCGGTGTTTACGCTCATCGGGCAGATTCAGGAGGAGACCCACCGCTTTGCCATCACCTACCACCACGAGAGCCACACAAAAAGCACCATGAAGTCCGCCCTGGACGGTATCCCCGGCCTGGGTCCCAAGCGCCGGGAGGAGCTGCGCAAGCACTTCGGCACCATCAAAGCCATTAAGGAAGCGGACGTGGAGACCCTGGCCGCTGTGGTGCCAAGGAGCGCGGCGGAGGCGGTCTGGAAGCATTTTCACGAAAATCAATAAAAAAATCCTGCCTGAACTCCAGGCAGGATTTTTTTGATCCCGTTTCCCCTTTGTTATGATTTCTTG
>CAMAZB010000141.1 GCA_945862785.1 uncultured Clostridia bacterium
ACATCATCTACGCCGAGCTGAATACCAAGAGCGACTATTGCCAGGTCTGCGGCTGGGACGGTGAGATCCAGATCGTAGAGGAGAACGGCAAGCTGATCTGGAAGTGCCCCAAGTGCGGCAACACCGACCAGAGCAAGATGAATGTGGCCCGCCGTACCTGCGGCTACATCGGCACCCAGTTCTGGAATCAGGGCCGTACCCAGGAGATCCGCGACCGGGTTCTGCACCTATAATTTCTTTCCCAAAAGGCAAGCCTTTTGGGAAAAAGGGCGGCAGTTTGTGCGCGCACTCGCTGCGCTCGCACACTTACAAACTGAGAAGTGTTTTTCCCGAGGCGCATGTCCTCGGGAAAAACAATTTTATGAGATTCCCGCCTGCGGGCGGGAATTGGGAAGGCGGCTAAACATGTATTACGGTGAGATCAAAAACTGCGACATCGCCAATGGCGAGGGCGTCCGGGTGACGCTGTTCGTCTCCGGCTGCACCAACCACTGCAAAAACTGCTTCCAGCCCCAGACCTGGGATTTTGAATACGGCCAGCCCTTCACGGAGGAAACAGAGCAGTACCTCCTGGAGCTGCTCTCCCCCAGCTACATCAACGGCCTGACGCTCCTGGGCGGCGAACCCTTCGAACCGGAAAACCAGCGGGTGCTGGTGCCCTTCCTGCGCCGGGTCCGGGCCGCCTACCCGGAGAAAAACATCTGGTCCTTCTCCGGCTTTACCTACGAGGAACTGACCACCGACGGCACCCACCCCCGCTGCGAGGTGACGGACGAGTTCCTGTCCCTGCTGGACGTGCTGGTGGACGGCCGCTTCGTGGAGGAGCTGAAGGACATCTCCCTGCGGTTCCGGGGCAGCCGGAACCAGCGCCTCATCGACTTGAACGCCAGCCGTGCGGCGGGACATCTCTGCTTCCTGCCGGACCGCCGCTGAACACACAAGGAGGAATACCAACATGGTCACCATTGCACAGCGCATTGAAACTCTGCGGGTGCAGAAAGGCCTGAGCCGTCCCGCCCTGGCGGCGGCGCTGGGCCTTCCCCGCATGTCCGTTGAAAAATTTGAGACAGGCCGCCAGACCCCGTCCCAGGACCAGCAGACCAAGCTGGCCCAGTATTTCGGTGTCTCCCTGGCCTATCTCCGGGGCGAGGCCGACGACCCCGCCGGCACGGATTCCTGGCTCAGCGGCAATGTCGCCGACGAACCCGCCATCCCCCGGCCCGTCCCCAAAGCGGTCCCCCGGCCTGCCGTGGTGCAGTCCTCCGGCGGCGACGGAGACGGAGCCGTATTCAGCGCTCTGCTGAAAAGTAAGTCCTTCCAGGACATGGTCCGCTCCACAGTGCTGGAAGTCCTCCGCTCCCCCGAAGGCCAGCAGCTTCTCGCCAAAGCCGTCCACAAGGAACTGAACCGCTAACCGCGTCACCACAAACTTCATACCCGTCACAATCGGCTTCCGCCGGTTTTTCCTCCGCTCCGTTGTGGTTCCTCTTCCCAAAAACGCAAGCGTTTTGGGAGTCCTGTGATAATGCGCCCGTGAAAGGAGGTCCCATGCAAAAGCGTACTTCCGCCTTATTGGCGGCTCTGTGCCTCTGTCTCCTCCTGACCGCCTGCGGCGGGAACGACAGCATCTCCGGCGAAGTAGTGGACATCCACCAGACTCCCGAAGCCACCGCCCTCATCCTGCAAACGGACGGTGATAAACGCATTGCCGTATTCCTGGACGAAGATACCTATGTGTTCGGCATGGATGAGATCGACGGCGAAGCCTACAAAGCGTTGCCATATGCAGGCGTAGGTATCCAGTTCTTTCCCGAAAGCCGCAGGACTTCTCTGACCACGGCGAACGGTGAAAAACTCAAGGCCTATCACGCCGACCGCTATATCAGCATCGACGCCTACCTGATTCAGGACGCGGTCACGCTGTCAGACGGCACGGTTCTGGACACCTGGAAAACCAGTATGTTTGGCACCACCTACCGCCTGCGGGACGGCACCGAGCTGCTCCGGGAGGACGCCCCCAGCGGCCCGGAAAACCACTATGTGGCAGACTTGGAGAGCTTCGACGACCTCAGCGAAGCCGCCAAGCCCGTTGTCCGGCAGTATTATGACGAGCAGGGCGCCCTCTACGACCTCCAGGCGGAGCTGGAAAAAGTCTGGACGGAGTACCAGCAGGCTCCCGAAGCGTTCTCCGCCCTTTGGGTCAGTCAGGACACCTCCCCCTCCGCCTCCAGTGAGCGGGTCATGTATTTCTGCACGGAGCTCATGCTGCCTTTCGACCGGGATCTGGGCATGAGCATGGATTTTTGCGCCGCCTTTGACCGGGAGACCGGGGCATACATCCCCCCAACGGACCTCTTTACCTGCCCCGCGGAGGATATTGCGAAAAACCTTCTGGATCTGGCGGAACGGGACGGCTCCGGTCCCACCGATCCCGTGATCCAAAAGGAAATGCTGGCGGCTTTCCGTCCGGAGTTCGTCGTATTTACTCCCGACAATGTCTCCATCATCTTTCCGCCGGGTACCCTGCCCAGCCACGAATACGGCTCCGGGTATTTTGTCACGGTAGACTACACCGCCGGTCTTTCCGATATTCTCCAGCCCTGGGCCATTCCCCAGTCCTCCGCCAAATAACGCAAAAATATCCCCGCTCCGTGGAATTTTCCACAGAGCGGGGGCGTTTTTTGTTTTTCACTCAGACCGCATGGCCCTTTTCCTTGATGACATTCGCGACCCGCTCAGCCAGGACCTGGCATTGCTCCTTGCTCTCGGCCTCCACCATAACGCGGACCAGAGGCTCTGTGCCGGACTCCCGTACCAGGATGCGCCCGGTGTTGCCCAGCTCGTCAGCCACGGCCTGCACCGCCGCCTGCACGTCGCTGTCTGCTTGGGCCTCTTTCTTGTCCTTCACCCGCACGTTGATGAGCACCTGGGGATAGACGGTCATACCCTCTGCCAAACGGCTCAGGGTCATCTTCTTCGCCAGCATGACCTCCATGACCTTCAGTGCGGTCAGGATACCGTCGCCGGTCCGGGCGTACTTGGAGAAGATGATATGACCGGACTGCTCGCCGCCGATGCGGTGGCCGTTCTGGACCATGTTCTCATAGACGTACTTGTCGCCCACCTTGGTTTTTTCGTAGGCGATGCCCGCATCATCCAGGGCCTTGTACAGGCCGAAGTTGGACATAACGGTAGTGACCACTGTGTTGTTCACCAGCTTATCCCGCTCCTTCATGTAGCAGGCGTAGACATACATGATCTGGTCGCCGTCCACCAGCTCGCCCTTCTCGTCCACGGCCAGGCAGCGGTCGGCGTCGCCGTCGAAGGCGAAGCCCACATCCATACCGTGCTCCTTGACGTACTTCTTCAGCCCCTCGATGTGGGTAGAGCCACAGTCGGTGTTGATGTTCAGACCGTCGGGATGGTCATTGATAACGGAAACTTCGGCGCCCAGGGCCTTGAACACGCTGGGCGCGATGGACCAGGCACTGCCGTTGGCGCAGTCCAGAGCCACCTTCTTGCCCTTGAAGGAGTACATGGCCAGGGAGATCAGGTAGCCGATGTAGCGGTTCCGTCCGGCGCTGTGGTCCACGATGGCGCCCACGCCGTCCCCGGTCGCCATGGGCAGCTCCGCCCACTTCCGGCCGTCCAGCTCCAGCTTGCCGTCCAGATAGTCCTCCACCAGGGCGATGGTAGCCTCGTCCATCTTCTCGCCCTCCCGGTTCATCAGCTTGATGCCGTTGTCGTAGAAGGGATTGTGGCTGGCGGAAATCATCACGCCGCAGTCAAAGCCATCTGTCCGGGTGACGTAGGACACAGAGGGCGTGGTGGTCACGTGCAGCAAATACACCTCCGCCCCGGAGGCAGCCATACCGGCACTGATAGCGTACTCCAGCATATAGCTGGACCGCCGGGTATCCTTACCCACCACGATGCGGGCACGCCCATTGCGGCCGTAGTACCACCCCAAAAAGCGGCCGATCTCGTAGGCGTGCTGGGCGGTCAGGCCCTCGCCGGCCTTGCCGCGGAAACCGTCTGTTCCAAAATACTTACCCATATTGTTCACTCCATTTTGACAGAAAATAATGCATGATAATGCGAAGAAGATGCGGGAGCGAACTCCCGCATCTATCATACCCGTTCTCTGTACAAATGTCCAGTAAAATTCGCCGCTGTTTCGGGTGCCGCCTGATAGCACCTTTCTTTTGCTTATACAAAATTTTCCGTAAAAAAAACAGCATATTTCCTCTTTTTCGACACAATCTATGTGTGCGATACCCAGCGACTCAAAAAAGTGATGAAAAGGAGAAATGACTATGTCTAGCAAGAATTCCAATAAGCTCAACGTCCCCGAGGCCCGTGCCGCTATGGACAAGTTCAAGATGGAAGCCGCTTCTGAGGT
>CAMAZB010000142.1 GCA_945862785.1 uncultured Clostridia bacterium
CCCATGTTGCCGAAGGCCATGGACTGGACGTTGACGGCGGTGCCCCAGGAATAGGGGATGTCATTGTCGCGGCGATAGACGTTGGCGCGGGGGTTGTCCCAGGAACGGAACACGGCCTTGACGGCGCCCATCAGCTGCTCCTTGGGGTCAGAGGGGAAATCCTGGCCGATCTTGGACTTGTACTCGGCCTTGAACTGGCCGGCCAGCTCCTTCAGGTCCTCAGCGGTCAGCTCCACGTCCTGAGTGACGCCCTTCTTCTCCTTCATCTCGTCAATGAGCTGCTCAAAGTACTTCTTGCCCACTTCCATGACGACGTCGGAGTACATCTGGATAAAGCGGCGATAGCAGTCCCAAGCCCAGCGGGGGTTGCCGGACTTCTTGGCCAGCACGTCCACCACGGTCTCGTTCAGACCCAGGTTCAGGATGGTGTCCATCATGCCGGGCATGGAGGCACGGGCACCGGAACGGACGGAGACCAGCAGGGGGTTCTCAGCGTCGCCGAACTTCTTGCCGGTGATGCCTTCCATCTTCTCGATGTACTCCATGATCTCGGCCACGATCTCGTCGTTGATCTTCTGGCCGTCCTCATAGTACTGAGTGCAGGCCTCGGTGGTGATGGTGAAGCCCTGGGGAACGGGCAGGCCGATGTTGGTCATCTCGGCCAGGTTGGCGCCCTTGCCGCCCAGGAGCTCACGCATGTTGGCGTTGCCCTCGGTGAACAGGTAACAATACTTTTTGCTCATTTTCATTCCTCCGTATTTTTTGTCGCTGCCAAAAGGCAGAAAAATGATCGGGTAATGCAAGTTAAACGTTTGCCTAAAAAGTGACCGATAATATTATAATAGGATGCCCTCTGGAAAACAATGCATAAATGCCATAATAAAGTCTTGAAAAAATAAAGCATTTTCACGAAATTCTTGCGATTTTTACTAAAATAATCCGAAAACCCGGTTTGGGGCCTTCGATGCCCCGACAGCAGAGCAGTCCGGGCAAATGGCCTTGCCGTGGGGGGAAAGTACCCGCGGAGGGACCAGCGGTTTTTCCGCAAGGATTCGTGATAAAACCGGAAAGGCCCGCTTCGGAATATGGAGCTTTCCGTATTCCTTTTTAAAAAAAATTGTGGTACAATCAAAAGAACTGCTGAAAGGGGGATCGCCATGGCCGCGTTTGAAGGCTTGGAAAGAGACCCGGCGGCGCTCCGTATCCGGGAGGCGGCCGGCCGGGGGACGCTGTCCCACGCACTGCTGTTCACCGGCAGCGGCGACCGGGTGGGCCTGGCCCGCTATGCCGCGGCGGCCATGGAGTGCACGGCGGACCGGGGCCAGCCCTGCGGCGCCTGCCCAGCCTGTCGGAAGGTGGGACAGGATATCCACCCCGACGTCATCACCGTTCGGGACCCCGACCATAAAAATATCGCCGTGGATGTGGTGCGGGCCATCCGGGCCGACGCATACATCCGCCCGAATGAGGGACGGCGGAAGGTCTATATCTTCCCGGACTGCGCGATCCTGACGGAGCAGGACCAAAACGTGCTTTTGAAAATTGTGGAGGAGGGCCCGCCTTACGCGGCGTTCCTGTTCTGCGCGGAAAACCCCAGCCAGGTGCTCCAGACCCTGCGTTCCCGCTGCGTGGAGGTGAAGCTCCGTCCGGAAGCGGCGGAGGACGGAGAGCCATCCGAGGCGGCGGAGGAGCTGTGCCGGGCGATCTGCACCCGGCGGCACGGCACCGTGGCGGAGTTGGCGGTGCGGCTGGAGAGGAAGAAGCTGGACCGGGAGGCCCTGGCAGCCATGCTGGAGCGGAGCCGGGCGGCCTTCGCGGCGGCGCTTTTGTCGCTCTATGGGCGCCAACCGGAGGGAATAGACCGGGAAATCGCACCATTTATCACGAAAAACTTGACAAAGACCCAAATTATGTCCACAATAGAACTATTGCAGAAGTATCATGGGGAGTGCGCCTACAATGTCGGCCCCGGCCACGTGCTGGGCGCTCTCGCCGCTGAATTGGAGGGTATCCTTTGACTGAAGTCATCAGCGTCCGCTTTCGGGGCGGATGTAAGAATTATTATTTTGACCCCAAGGGCCTGCGGGTAAAGATGGGGGACCAGGTGGTGGTGGAGACTGCCCAGGGTCCCGAATTCGCCACCTGCACCGAGGGGAACCACGAGGTGGCGGATACCGCCATCGTGAGCCCGCTGTGCGCCGTTCTTCGCATGGCGACTGAGAACGACCGCCGGGTGGTGGAGTACAACAAGAAAAAAGAGAGCGAGGCCTTTGACATCTGCGAGAAGAAGATCGCGGATCACGGCCTGGAGATGAAGCTGGTGAATGTCTCCGCCAGCTTTGACGGCAACAAGATCATCTTTTATTTCACCGCCGACGGGCGGGTGGATTTCCGGGAGCTGGTCCGCGACCTGGCCAGCGTGTTCCGGGCCCGCATTGAGCTGCGCCAGATCGGCGTCCGGGACGAGGCCAAGATGATCGGCGGCCTGGGCATCTGCGGCCGGCCTTTCTGCTGCTCTCAGTTCCTGGACAGCTTTATGCCTGTTTCCATCAAAATGGCCAAGACCCAGAACCTGAGCCTGAACCCCACCAAGATTTCCGGCACCTGCGGCCGGCTGATGTGCTGCCTGAAATACGAGCAGAACGCCTATGAGGACGCCGTGAAACGGATGCCCAAGGCGGAGAGCTTCGTCCAGACCCCCGACGGCCCGGGCAACGTCAAGAGCGTGGATCTGCTGCGGGAGACCGTGAAGGTCAGTCTGGACAGCGCGCCGGAGCCGCTGAAGTGTTACCACAACTGCGAGATCTGCGTGCTGCGGAACGGCAAGGGCAGCCGGGAGGGTATCGAGATCCCGGAGCGCCCCGCCCGGTATGTGGAGGAGCATGAGGAAGAGACGTTTGAGATGACGCCGGTCCTCTCCACGCCGTTCTATATGGACACCCAGATGGAGGACGCACCCGTCCGGGAGAAGATGGGCGAGGAGAGCGGCGACGGAAAGCCCCGCCGTCGGCACCGGGGCGGACGCCGCCGGGGCGGCAAGAGCGGCGCCGGCAAGAGCGGCGAGCAGCCGCAGGCCGCACAGGAGAAGAAGAGCGACGTCAAGGAGGGGAAGAAGCCCCGCCCGCTCAAGCAGCAGCCGAAGCAGCAGGGTCCCAAGCAGCAGCCGAAGGCGGAGAACAAGGCCGCCGAGGGCGGTGACGGCGGCGAGGCCAAACGCCGCCGCAGGCCCCATCACCGGGGCGGATGCCGCCGGAACAAGGGCGGCGAGGGCGGCAGCGCCCCCAAGGCCGAATAAGCAAGGAATGAGCCCCGCCGTCCGCTTTGCGGGCGGCGGGCATTTTTCTGGAAAGGAACACATGATGGGAAAATTTGACGGCGTTTTGCTGGCCAGCGATTTTGACAATACTCTGATCTATACGGAGGAGGCCCTGCGCTCCGGCGTGCCGGTACCGCCTCTTTCAACGGAGAACCGGGAAGCTCTGGAGTGGTTCATGGCGGAGGGCGGACACTTTTCCATCGCTACCGGCCGGGCCCTGGCGGCGTTTATGAAATACGCGGACCAGGTCCCCATGAACGCCCCCGGCGTGGTGTGCAACGGCGCAGCGCTGTATGACTTCGCCAAGGGCGAATATCTGGAAATGGCCATGCTGGATGGCTGCGTCCGGGAGCGGGGCCAGACGGTGCTGGAAAAATTCCCGACGGCGGCGGTTGAGGCGTACCATATCGACAACGTCATCCACGCCGTTCACCCCAACGCCATTACCCGGAAGCATGAGCACCTGACCAAGGTGGCGGTGGAGGAGAAGCCGTCGCTGCCGGAGGTGCCCCTGCCCCTGGGCAAGCTGCTGTTCGAGGCGGATCACGCCGTTTTGGAGGAGATCAAGGCATTTCTGACGGAACAGGGCTGGGGTGGGGACTACGAACTGATTTTCTCCGGCCAGAGCCTGTTGGAATTGACGGCCAGAGGCGCTAACAAGGGCGGCATGGTACGCCGTCTGGCCGCCCGGCTGGGGATTTCCAAGGAGCATGTCTACTGCGTGGGCGACGAGGCCAACGACATCCCCATGCTCACCGCGGCGGCAGAGGGCTTTGCTCCCGCGAACTGCGTGGAGGCAGTGCGGAAGTGCGGGGCCACCATCGTGGCCGACGCCCGGGAGAGCGCCCTGGCGGACGTGATCCGGCGGCTGGGGGAGAAATATCCCGGATGATCTTTCCGGCGGGGCGGGAAACACAGTTCCCGCCCCGCCGGAAATCAGCTTGTCGAAAAAGTCTTTTCGACAAGCTGCTTAAGATTTCAGAACTTTCAA
>CAMAZB010000143.1 GCA_945862785.1 uncultured Clostridia bacterium
ATCAAGACCAAGCCCGGCAGCAAGATCGTCTCCTCCTGCTTCATTCTGGTCCGTCCCTCCGCTACCGGTGACCGCGAGGTCCTGGCCATGGGTGACTGCGCCATCAACATCAAGCCCAACGAGGATGAGCTGGTGGAGATCGCCCTGGAGACCGCCGCTACCGCCAAGGTCTTCGGCATCGACCCCAAGGTTGCCTTCCTGAGCTACTCCACCCTGGGCTCCGGCAAGGGTGAGGACGTGGACAAGATGCGTAACGCCTGCGCCAAGGCCAAGGCTGCCATGCCCGACCTGGCCATCGACGGCGAGCTGCAGTTCGACGCCGCCGTGTCTCCCACCGTGGCCCGCACCAAGTGCCCCAACTCCAACGTGGCCGGCCATGCCAACACCTTCATCTTCCCCGACATCAACGCCGGCAACATCGGCTACAAGATCTGCCAGCGCATGGGCTCCTTCGACGCCTACGGCCCCATTCTGCAGGGTCTGAACGCCCCCATCAACGACCTGAGCCGCGGCTGCAACGCCCAGGAGGTCTACTCTATGGCCATCATTACCGCCGGCCTGTGCAACGACTGATTTTCCTCTACATAGCAGCGTGGACGCCTTTTCAGGCGTCCACGTTTTTTATTCAGCCCGTTTGCAAATTCTCTGCCGCTGTGCTACACTTGCCGCAGAAGGAAAGAGGTGGACCTTTTGTACGACTGTCTCATCCGAAATGCCCGTATTCTGGACGGCTCCGGCGCTCCGGCTTTCTCCGGGGATGTGGCGCTCTCCGGCGGCTCCATCGCCGCCGTGGGAGAGCTGTCCCAGGCTTCCGCCGCCCATATCATCGACGCCGCCGGCCGGTATCTGACCCCCGGCTTCATCGATATCCACCGCCACGGCGACAGCGCCCTGTTCTCCCCGGGCCACGGCAGAGCCGAGCTGGCCCAGGGCCTGACCACGGTGCTGAACGGCAACTGCGGCCTCTCCCTTTCCCCGGTGGCAGGCCCTCACCGGGAGGAACTGCTCCGCTACCTGGCCCCCATCGTAGGCGATCTGCCGGAGGGACGGAACTTCTCCACCTTGGCGGACTACCGCGCCCAGGCGTCCACGGTGCCCCAGCGGCTGAACAGCGGCCTGCTGGTGGGCATGGGCACCCTCCGGGCCTGTGTGGCGGGCTTTCGGGACGGCCCTTTGACCGATGTGGAATATCGTCAGCTCCACGCCCTGCTGGAACGCTCCCTGTCCGACGGCGCCGTGGGCGTCTCTCTGGGCCTGGGCTATGCCCCGGAGTGCTTTTACGACACCAGGGGGCTGATCCGGGCGCTGGAGCCTCTCCGCCGCTCTGGTGTGACCATCGCGGTCCATATGCGGCAGGAGGGCGACGGCGTGGCGGACGCCCTGCGGGAGATGCTGGCCGTGGCCCGGGAGCTGGACACTCCGGTGGAAATCAGCCACCTGAAGGCCATCGGCAAGCGGAACTGGCGCCGGGCAGTGCCGGAGATGCTGGCTATGCTGACCCGTGCCCGGCAGGAGGGCCTGGATATCGCCTGTGATGTGTACCCCTACCCCGCCGGGTCCACACAGCTCATCCACGTCCTGCCCCCGGAGTTCCAGGCCGGCGGCATGGAGGCCCTGGCCGCGGCTCTCCGGGACCCTGTCCGCCGGGCGGACATGCGCCGCCGGATGGAGACGGCCGCGGACTTTGAGAATATCTCCCTGCTGGTGGGCTTTGAAAATATCCGCCCCACCTCTCTGCGCCAGCCCCGGAACCGTGGCTTTGAGGGAAAAACCGTCCTGGAAATTGCGGAAACGCTGGGCAAGGACCCCTACGATACCCTGTTTGACCTGCTGGCAGAGGAGCATTGCGCCGCTTCCATGATCGACACCATCAACCACGAGGAGGACATCGACGACATCCTCCGGGTGCCGTTCTCCAGCATCATCTCCGATGCCACCTATCCGGACAGCGGTCTGCTCCACCGCCGGGTCTACGGAACCTTTTCACGGATTCTGGAGACCTACGTCCGCAAGCGGAGCGTCCTGACGCTGCCCGACGCCGTGCGGAAGATGACCCGTCAGCCCGCCGACCGCTTCGGCCTTGTAAAAAAGGGCCGTATCCAGCCGGGCGCCGACGGGGACCTTTGCCTGTTCGCCCTGGAGCACATCCACGAGGCGGACACCTGGCTCTCCCCGGAGCAGCTGGCCCAGGGTATGGACTATGTGTTCGTAAACGGCGTTCCCGCCATCGCGGAGGGCCGCATGACAGACGCCTGCAGCGGCCGCATATTGTGTAGTTCCGGGCTTTCTTAGCAAAAACTTAGTGGTTTTTCCAATGGCTCCATGATATCATGGAGCCATTCGAGCTTGTCAAAAAAAGTCTTTTCGACAAGCTGAGATCCCCGGAGTTGAACTCCGGGGATCTTTTACAGTCAGTATATGGCCGCTTCCCACTCATTTTCCCTTGGGAAGCCCGTGGAAGTAAATGTCGATGCCACAATGCTCCTGGCAGCTTCCGCCGTTGGGGTCAATGGCATAGGCATCCCGGACGCGCACATAGATGTAGTCATATTCGTTCAGGACGTAGTCGGGAACGAAATAGGTCGCGCCGGTGTCTCCCGCCTGCGGCTTGACCAGGTGCATCAATCCTGTATTGAACTTTTCTTGCCGGCCCTTTTTCAAGGTCCAGAACTGGATGTTCCGGTAAGCCGTATTGGTAAAGCTGATGCGATACATGCGGCCGCCCAGCACCTCGGCGTACTCCGCAGAGCCGAATTTGAAATCCGCCACCTCATAGCTGTCGTCAATATAGTCCGATGTCGGCCGGAATACCGGCGGCTGGTCGTCCTCGGTCAGCATCAAGTAGCCCACGTTGATGACATAGTCCGGTGCGGTGCTGCCGTCCTCCGAGGGGCCGATCACAAGCTGGGCGTGGTCTTTGAACCATGCTTTCGGCAGCTTGCAGGTAAAGATGCCGCTTGCCGGGTCAATGGCGTAGCGGACCATCTCACCCGACTCACTTCTTTCCCAGTTAGCAGGCATCACAAAGAATTTCTGCACCGTGGAACTGCTGTAATGCACGCGGAAATACACATTTTCGCCGGCAGGCGCGTATTCGATACTTTTCAGTGTAAAATACTTCGGTATATAGCCCCAACACCCGTAATATTCCCTGGGGATCGTCTGGAATACCAGATCCTCCGGAGCAGTATCCTGCTGATAGAGGACCCGGGCCTCCTTCGGAATGGCACCGTCAGCCCGCAGTTTTTCCGCCAGGACCTGGTCTGTGCCGCGAACAGTGGCGGAAAGGGTGCCCCAGGAGATCTCCGCCACATTGCCCCGGGTAAAGGCACCGCCCTTCTGGTACTGCCCCGCCGTGATCCCCAGCTCGTCGGACAGTGTCCAGGCGGAAGCGACCTCAAAATCCTTGCCGGATTCGTAGCCCAGAGCCCGCAGAACGAAGGTGATGTACTGGTTGGCCTTGATGGGGGCGCCGCCGTTGTAGGTAGTAGCGGTGTAGCCGTTGGTCAGGCCATTGGCGTAGGCGTAGCCGATGTAGGGCCGCATCGCGTCGGAGACATCAGTGAAGGGGATATCCCAGGTCCCGGCCTTGGCCTCGTCCTCTTTGCCCAGCAGCCGCACCAGCATGATGATGGCCTGATTGCGGGTGGGCGTCTTGCCCAGGTCATAGATGGGCGTGCCATCCGGGTTGGTCCCTGTTCCCTTGAACAGTCCCAGCTCGTACAGCACATCTGCCGCCTTCGTGGACTGGTCGGCAGACAGCGCAGGCGGGATCATACAGCAAATCAAAAGCAGCGCCAGAAATGCAGAAACAAACTTCTTCATATGTCACCGTCCTTTCCGGATTGATATAGATCCATTATAGTACATTCCATAAAAAACGCAAGGATATCCTCCCAAAAAACAGGAAGCACATCATTCGCATTTTCGCGAAGATGACGTGCTTCCTGCTTGTATTTGAATGGAAATCAGGTATCCGAACTTTTCAGAGGGAAACCCAAAGGTTATTCCCTCTTACTTCTTGCTCTCAGCAACAGCCACGGCCACGGCGACGGTGGCGCCGACCATGGGGTTGTTGCCCATGCCCAAAAAGCCCATCATTTCCACGTGGGCGGGCACGGAGGAGGAGCCGGCGAACTGGGCGTCGGAGTGCATCCGGCCCATGGTGTCGGTCATGCCGTAGCTGGCGGGGCCGGCGGCCATGTTGTCGGGATGCAGAGTCCGGCCGGTGCCGCCGCCGGAAGCGACGGAAAAGTACTTCTTGCCCTGCTCGATGCACTCCTTCTTATAGGTGCCGGCAAC
>CAMAZB010000144.1 GCA_945862785.1 uncultured Clostridia bacterium
ACACACTGCATATCGTCGGCAGCGTCAGATGTGTATAAGAGACAGGGATGGGCTCCTGACGGGCATCCCGGCGGGTGGCGGCATCCTCCGCCTCGTTCAGTTTTCGCCGCAGCTCGGCACGGGCTTCATTGGCATTCATCGTCCGCTCGGCCTTTGCCTGCTGCTTCCGCATTTCCGCCAGCTCCGCGAACACCTCATCGGCGGCGGCACGGGCGTCCCGCAGGATGCGCTTGGCTTCCGCTTCGCCCCGGCCACGGGCGTTCTCCTTGGCCCGCTCCATCTGCTCCCGGAATTCCCGGGCTTTGCGGGCATCCTCCTCCCGCTGGCGGTACAGGCGATTGGCCTCCTGCTCCCGCTTTTCCAGCGCCTGGCGCTTGGCTTCCAGCTGGGTGAGGACATCCTCGAAGCGCACACTCTCGCCGCTCATCTGGGCCTTGGCACTTTCAATGACCGCGTCCGGCAGGCCCAGCCGCTTGGAGATGGCAAAGGCGTTGGACTTGCCGGGGATGCCGATGAGAAGCCGGTAGGTGGGGCTGAGGGTATCCACGTCGAACTCGCAGGAGGCATTCTCTACCCCGGCGGTGGTCATGGCAAAGGTTTTGAGCTCGGCATAGTGCGTGGTGGCGGCCACTCTGGCGCCCATCCCGCGGACGTGCTGGATGACGGAGATGGCCAGGGCCGCGCCCTCCACCGGGTCGGTACCGGCGCCAAGCTCGTCGAACAGGATGAGGCTATGGCGGTCCGCCTCCCCCAAAATCGCCACTATATTAGTCATATGTGCCGAGAAAGTGGACAAATTTTGTTCAATGCTCTGCTCATCGCCGATGTCCGCCAGCACCCGCTCGTAGACAGAAACGGCACTCTGGTCCGCCGCCGGGATGTGGAGACCGCACTGGGCCATCAGCGTCAGCAGGCCAAGGGTCTTGAGGGAGACGGTCTTGCCGCCGGTATTGGGGCCAGTGATGACCAGTGTATCAAAGGTGTCTCCCAGCTCGATGTCAATGGGCACCGCCTTCTTCGCGTCCAGCAGCGGATGGCGGGCCTTGCGGAGGTGGATGGCGCCGTCCCGCCGGACCTCCGGCCGGATGGCGTCCATTTTATAGGAGAGCTGGCCCCGGGCAAAGATCAGGTCCAGGTGCACCAGGGCGTCATAGTCCCACTGAATGTCCTCCCGGTGGGCCGCCACATCGGCGGACAGCTCCGCCAGGATGCGCTCGATCTCCTTCTGTTCCTTGGCCTCCAGCTCAATATATTCGTTGTTGGCCTGAACGACGCCGATAGGCTCGATGAACAGCGTGGCGCCGGTGGAGGAAATGTCGTGGACCAGGCCCGGCATATCGCCCTTGTGCTCTGCCTTGACCGGCACCACAAAACGGCCGTCCCGCTGGGTGATGATGGTCTCCTGCAAAATTTTGGCGTAGCTGGGAGAAGAAATGATCTTCTGCAAAATCTGGCGGCTTTTTGCCTGGGCCGCCCGCATATGACGGCGGATGTCCGCCAGCTCCGTGCTGGCGGCGTCGGCGATCGTGTCCTCGTCCACGATGCAGCGGTTGATCTTCTCCTCTAAGAAGCGGTTGCCGTGGAGGGAGAGAAACAGGTGGTCAATGGCCGTTTTTTCCGCTGCCTCGTCGTTGAAATACTCCCGGGCCCGGCGGGCGGCGGTCAGCAGTCCCGCGATGGTCAGCAGCTCTTTGGTATTCAGGCTGCCGCCCCGGTCCGCCCGGTCCAGGGCCTCCGCCACCGGCTTGACGCCGGAGAAGGACGGGCTGCCATGGAGGCCGATCATCTGCCGGGCGGCATCGGTCTGGTCCAGCAGGCGCAGGACCTCCTCCGTCTCCGTTTCGGGGCGGAGCCGCAGGGCCCGCTCCTTGGCCTCGGCGCTGACGGCCTGGTCGCTCAGCTTTTGCAGCACCCGGGGCAGTTCCAGGGTTCGGATGGATTTGTCAAATAATTCGCTCATATTTGTTCCTCTTTGTATAATCCGTTTTAAATTATACAGAATGTATCCTAATTTAATGGGGCTTCCATCGGCTGCAAGCTCTTGTAGAAGTCCAGGGAACGGAAGCCACGCTCCAACTGGGCCGCAGCGAAGGTCTCCGCGGCGGCAGAGAGACGTCGGAGAGCATCACCGCCCAGCGTAAAGGAATAGAGCCGCTTGGGGTCCCCGTACACGATATGCCGCAGAGCCGCCAGGGAGTCCTGGCACAGGGGCATGGACAGGGCGCTCTCCTTCACGCCGCAGGTCCCGCACCGCAGGACGCCCTGCACCACGTCCAGCATGGGCCGTTCCGGATCGGGACAGCCGCAGTAGGCACAGCCGTCCGCCAAAGGCTCATAACCAGCAAGACACAAGAGCTTTACCTCGAAAACGGGTTTTACCAGGGCCGGGGGTTTATGCAACGCGGAGAGGGCGTACAGGCCGTTCAGCAGGTGGCGCAGCAGCTCCGGCGCCGGGGTGTTCTCCGTGGTAACGGCCTCGGTCAGCTCCGCCAGGTAGAAGCCAAGGGACAAGGCCTCCAGGTCGCTTCGCAGGCCGGAGAACAGTTCCAGGGTGGAACCCTCGTTGGCGTAGTACCAGTCGCCCTTTTGATAGAGGGTCCATTCGGACCAGACCAGGGACTGGGCGCAGGCGGCGTACTTGCAGCTCTTCCGCCGGGCTCCCCGGGCGATCACCGCTATTTTGCCGCATTTATCGGTTAAAAGAGTTAGTATTTTGTCCGATTCTTTGGTTTCTGTCTCCCGGAGGACAATGCCCTTTGTCACAATGTACGGCGTTCCCGCCATGCGCTCACCACCTTATGTACGGGGGCGAGGCCCCCGCTGTTCACAGGATGGGCGGGAGCTCGTCCTCCGCGCCCTCCAGCCTCCGGTAGAGCATATAGGCCAGAGGCTCCCCGGTCATGCAGAACAATTCCCAAAACGGTTCGGACTCCATCACGCAGACCTCCTTCAAAAGAGCCGGATGGACCGGCACTTTCTCTGTGGATAGTCTGCGGAAAAAGTCGAATTTTATAGCTGGAAAAAATCAGTCGTCGTTGTAACCGAAGCTGCGGACGTAATTGACGTTATCCCGCCAATTCTCTTTCACCTTCACCCAGGTCTCCAGATAGATCTTGGTTCCCATGAATTTTTCAATGTCATGGCGGGCCAGGGTGCTGATTTTTTTCAGCATAGCACCCTGCTTGCCGATGATGATGCCCTTGTGGCTGGCTTTTTCGCAGTAGATGGTGGCGTCCACGTCGATAACGCCGGAGTCCCGCTCGGAAAAGCGGGTGATCTCCACGGCGGTGCCGTGGGGAATCTCCTTGTCCAGGCACAGCAGCAGCTTCTCCCGGACAATCTCGCCCACCACCTGCCGCTCCGGCTGGTCGCTGGTCTGGCCGTCGGGGAACAGCTGGGGGCCTTCGCTGGCGTACTTCCGCAGTTCCTTCATCAGATCGTCCAGGCCGCTTCCGCTGTGGGCGGAGATGGGGATGATGGCGTCAAAGCCATCCCAGGCCTCGTTGTAGGCGGCAATGACAGGAAGCAGCTCCGCCGGCTCCACGGTGTCGATCTTGTTGATGCAGAGGATGGCGGGCAGGTGCTCCTCCTTGATGCGCTCAATGAGGGCCAGCTCCGGGCCGCCCACATGGGCGATGGGCTCCACCAGCAGCAGGGCGCAGTCCACGTCGGAGAGGCTGGAGGTGACGACCTTCACCATATAGTCCCCCAGAACGGACTTGGGCTTGTGGAGGCCGGGGGTGTCCAGCAGAATATACTGGGTGTCGTCCCGGTTCACCACGCCGTAGATGCGGTTCCGGGTGGTCTGGGCCTTGTTGGAGACGATGGCGACCTTTTCGCCCACCAGTGCGTTGGTCAGGCTGGATTTCCCCACGTTGGGGCGGCCGCAGACAGTGATCATGGCGACGTTTTTGATGTTTGACATAGGTGATCCTCAACTTTCTTTTGTTAAGCAATAGAGTGAGTGTCCCCCTTCGGGGGACGGGGGATGCCCGGCTTCGCCGGGCGGGGATACTGAACCCCCCGTTTCCTTTTCGACAACGCCGAAAAGGAAACGGGTTGTTCACGGTCCAAAGGAAAAGGCGTTCATGTGCAAAGCCGGCGCCGTTGGCGCCTTTTTGCGCAAATACGGGAGTCGTTGTGGCCGGTGCGGTGCAGCCTTGCAGGCCCGTACCGGGTGCGCTATACCCCAGTGGAACAGAGATAGTGTTTCCCCGCATTTGGGGGTACCGCCTTGCTTTCGGGGTGGCTGTCTCTTATACACATCTGACGCTGCCGACGATATGCAGTGTGTAG
>CAMAZB010000145.1 GCA_945862785.1 uncultured Clostridia bacterium
CACGGGCAGCCAGTGAGTGCATGGTGGCCCGGGGCAAGGGCGTTATTCTCTCCACATCTTCTATGGTCAGTATTTCCGGCCAACCCAGTGGTTTCGCCTATCCCGCGTCCAAGTTCGCAGTTAACGGCTTGACAGTATCCCTGGCCCGTGAGCTTGGTCCCAAGGGCATCCGGGTCAACGCGGTGGCTCCCGGCATCACGGAGACCGACATGATGAAGGCTGTTCCCAAGGAAGTGATCGAGCCGATGATCAAGCAGATCCCCCTGCGCCGTCTGGGCCAGCCGGAGGACATCGCCAATGCGTTTGTGTTCCTGGCCTCTGATGAAGCGTCCTATATCACAGGTGTGGTACTGAGTGTGGATGGTATGGCAAGAACCTAAAAACAAACAAGGCGGCTGACACAGCCGCCTTGTTTTCAAAACACGGAGGAATGACCATGAAGAGAATCATACCCTTTTTGATGGCCCTGCTGCTTTTGGCCGGGTGCGGAGCGCAGTCGGAGGAAAGCACCTACCGTCAGGTCAACGCAGAAGAAGCCGCCTCCATGATGGAGGAGGAAAGTGGCTATATCATTCTGGATGTGCGGACTGCTCAGGAATACAGCGAGAAGCATATCCCCGGCGCCATCAATATCCCCAACGAGACCATCGGTGACCAGGACATCCCGGAGCTGCCAGACAAGGAGCAGCTGATCCTGGTATACTGCCGCAGCGGCAACCGCAGCAAGCAGGCTTCGGAAAAGCTGGTAAAGCTGGGCTACACAAATATCGTAGAGTTCGGCGGTATCAATGACTGGACGGGAGAAACCGTCAGCGGCGAAGCGTGACAATATCACGGAACTTGTAGAAAATTCAGGTTATCATGGAGACATCAAACAAAAGATCACAGGAGGACTTGTATATGTCTGTCATCCATATCAATAAGAGTAATTTCCAGAATGAGGTTCTGGATTCCGAGAAACCCGTCCTGCTGGACTTCTGGGCGCCCTGGTGCGGCCCCTGCCGCATGGTCACTCCCATTGTGGATGAGATCGCAGCCGAGCGCGGCGACATCAAAGTTGGCAAGGTCAATGTGGACGAGCAGCCGGAATTGGCCGCGCAGTTCGGCGTCATGAGCATCCCCACCTTGGTGGTGATGAAGGGCGGCAAGGTCGTCAACAAAATGGTGGGCGCACGGCCCAAGGCACAAATTCTGGCCATGCTGTGAGGAGGCTCAGGTATGGGATTCTTCGATTTCCTGAAAGGACCCGACATCAGTCAGGGTGTAAAAGATTATCAGGCCACGCCCGGCGCGGTCCTGCTGGATGTCCGCACGCCGGAGGAATACCGGGAGGGCCATATCCCCGGCAGCAAAAACGTGCCGCTGCAGTCCCTTGACAAGGTGACCGGCCTGGTCAACCATCAGGATACCCCCATGTTCGCCTATTGTTACAGCGGGGCCAGAAGCGCTCAGGCGGTCAGTGCGCTGCAGCGCATGGGATACACGAATGTCAAAAATATCGGCGGCATCGCCGCTTATGCAGGAAAGGTGGAACGATAAGATGAAGGTCGTCATTGTAGGCGGTGTGGCAGGCGGCGCTACTGCTGCGGCCCGCATTCGCAGATTGGACGAGCAGGCGGAGATCGTGGTGTTTGAGCGGTCCGGGTTCATCTCCTACGCCAACTGCGGCCTGCCCTACTACATTGGCGGGGTCATCCAGGACCCCGAGGAGCTGACCCTCCAGACGCCGGAGAGCTTCTTCTCCCGCTTCCGGGTCGCCATGCGTGTGCGCCACGAGGTCACCGCCATCCACCCCGACAGAAAGACGGTCTCCGTGACAAATCTGGAGACTGGGGAAGAATTTGAGGAGGGCTACGACAAGCTGATCCTCTCTCCCGGCGCCAAGCCCACCCAGCCCCGGCTCCCCGGCGTGGGCCTTGACAAACTGTTCACCCTGCGCACCGTGGAGGACACGTTCCGCATCAAGGCGTACATCAGCGAAAACCATCCCAAGTCCGCTGTGCTGGCGGGCGGCGGCTTCATCAGTCTGGAGCTTGCGGAGAACCTGCGGGAGCTGGGGATGGACGTCACCATCGTCCAGCGGCCCAAGCAGCTGATGAACCCCTTTGATGCGGACATGGCGTCCTTTATCCACAGTGAAATGCGCCGCCACGGCGTGAAGCTGGCTCTGGGCCATACGGTGGAGGGCTTTGAGGAAAAGGACGGCGGCGTGGATGTGCTGCTGAAGGACGAGGCCCCCCTCCATGCCGACATGGTGGTGCTGGCCATCGGCGTTTCTCCGGATACCCACCTCGCCCAGGAAGCGGGCCTGGAGCTGGGCGTCAAGGGCAGTATCGTGGTCAACGACCGGATGGAGACCTCCGTTCCCCACATCTACGCCGTAGGCGACGCCGTGCAAGTGAAGCACTTCGTCACCGGGCAGGATGTGCTGCTCTCCCTGGCAGGCCCCGCCAACAAGCAGGGCCGCATCGCGGCGGACAACATCTGCGGCGGCGACAGCCATTATACGGGCAGCCAGGGCAGCAGCGTCATCAAGGTCTTTGCTATGACAGCGGCTTCTACCGGGGTCAATGAGACCAATGCCAGAAAAGCCGGTCTGGATGTGGACACCGTTATCCTCTCCCCCATGAGCCACGCGGGCTACTATCCCGGCGGCAAGGTCATGACCATGAAGGTGGTCTTTGAGAAGGCAACCTACCGCCTGCTGGGCGCCCAGATCGTGGGTTACGAGGGAGTGGACAAGCGCATCGACGTGCTGGCCACCGCCATCCGGGCGGGGCTGAAGGCCACCGCGCTGAAGGACCTGGACCTGGCCTACGCGCCGCCCTATTCCTCCGCCAAGGACCCGGTGAACATGGCGGGCTTTATGATCGAGAACATCGCCAAGGGCGTCCTGAAGCAGTGGCATCTGACGGATGCGGACAGCCTCCCCCGGGACGGCAGCGTGACGCTGCTGGATACCCGCACGGTGGAGGAATTCGCCCACGGACATATCGACGGCTTTACCAACATCCCTGTGGATGAACTGCGGGAGCGGCTGGGTGAGCTGGACAAGTCCAAGCCGGTGTACGTCATCTGCCAGAGCGGCCTACGCAGCTACATCGCCTGCCGTATTCTGGCCGGGAACGGCTTCGAGTGTTACAACTTCTCCGGCGGCTTCCGGTTCTACGACGCGGTGATGCATGACCGCTGCCTCATTGAATCGGCCACCGCCTGCGGCATGGACAAAGTCTGACCGTATAAAAACACCTCCTGTGCTGATACACGGGAGGTGTTTATCCTTTATGTCATTTGCCGCAGCTTTTCCGTATCCGTGATCTCCACAGTTCCCCGGGCCAGCTTCACCATGCCCTCGCTCTGGAAATACCGCAGCATCCGGGTGACCACCTCCCGGGCAGTTCCCAGATGGTTGGCGATGGTCTCGTGGGTAATTTTGAGGACCTGCGTTTCTTCCAGCGTGCTTTCCTCCAGCAGAAATTCTGCCAGCCTTTTATCAAAGCTTTTCCACATGATCTGCTCCATGAGCCACATGACCTCGGAGAACCGGGAGGCCATGATCTCATTGGTAAAATTGGATACCGGGGCGGATTCCTGCATGATGCTTTGATATATTTCTGCAGGGACGATCCATAGCTCCGTGTCCTTTTCTGCCTCGATCATCATTTCAAATTGAATGGACCGCATCATGCAGGATGCGGAGAACAGGCAGATATCCCGGTCAAACAGGCGGTAGAGGGTGATCTCCCGTCCCTCGTCGGAGAGGATGTAGGAGCGAAGCTGACCATGCCGGATCAGAAGCAGACCCGTACAATCCAGGTTTCCGTTATGAAGAACAGTCCCCTTCTTTACAGTACGGCTGATCGCGCTGCCTTTAAGTTGCTGCTGTTGTACGGAAGTCAATTTCTCCCAAACAGGAAAATAATCTTGAAACTCCATTGTGCGCCCCCTCTACTTCAGTTATACTCAGTATAAAGCCATTTACGGCATATGTCAATTATGATAATTGACATATGCCGTAAATGGGTCTATACTTTCTTTATAAAGCAATGTGAAGAAAGGAGGCATACCCTGTGCCAAGGCCAAAGAAATGCAGGCGTGTGTGTGATTACCCCCGGACGCTGACGTTTTTGCCGGAAGACCATAAGGACAGAGACCAGGCAGTGATCCTGACGGTGGATGAGTACGAGACCATCCGCCTCATCGACAAAGAGGGACTCT
>CAMAZB010000146.1 GCA_945862785.1 uncultured Clostridia bacterium
CACCGCCGCCAGGAAGGAGCCGATGACGAAGGTCATGGAGATGACGGCGTTGATCCTGATGCCCATAAGCTGGGCGGTCTCAAAGTCCTTGGCGGCGGCCCGCATGGCCATGCCGATCTTGGTGTGATTGATGAGGTACACCAAAACCACCACCAGCAGGATCGTCAGGATGGGGGTGACCAAGGTGACCCGCTTGGTGGAGACCCCCAGAATGGTGACATTCTCGGAGATCCAGGGAATGGGCCGGGTGACGGGCTGGGGCACGCCGCCGGTGATATAGAACGCCAGGTTCTGGATCAGGTAGCTGACGCCGATGGCGGAGATCATGACGGACATCCGGGGGGCGGTACGCAGGGGCTTGTAGGCCACCCGCTCAATGGTGAAGCCCAGCAGCACGGTGACAACCAGCACCAGGGGCAGCGCCACATAGAACGGCAGGGCGGTGGTGGCGTAGACCATGACCAGGCCGGCCACCATGAACACATCGCCGTGGGCGAAGTTGATCAGGCGCAGGATACCGTAGACCAGCGTGTAGCCGATGGCGATCAGCGCGTACTGGCCGCCCACGGAGATACCGTTGATGATATAAGGCAGTATCTGTTGCATGGGGAAAACCTCCTGTGGTTTTTTTGGCAGCGCCACACAATTACGCCAGCGGCGCTTTGCGGAACTGTGCGGCGTTGCCCTTTTTCGGGGACTGGGCCGTCTCGAAAGGGCGGGGCACCCCTGCTCTTTCGAGGCGACCCAAAACGCGGAGAAAAAGGGGATGGCGGCGAAGACGCTCGCCATCCCCTTTTTGTTCATGCGCGATGCACTCAGCCGACGGTCTGGACCTTCACGAAGTCCCAAACACCGGCTTCGGTGTTGGCAGTCTTGATATAAGCCGCGTCACGCTTGGCATCGCCGATGTCATCGAACTCGATGAGGCCGGTCACACCCTCGAAGCTGACAGAGGGCAGAGCCTCCAGCACGGCCTTGGGGTCGGTGCTGCCGGCGATCTTCAGCGCTTCCAGAGCGGTGAAGTAGGCGTCATAGCCAACGGCGGTCACAGCGGCCACCATGTCGTTGCCGCCGTTGTTGGTCTTGGCGTCGGGGTTGGCGTTGATCCACTCCTTGATGCCGGAGTCGAACTCAGGGTTGCCGCCCTCCTGGTAGAAAGTGGTAACATAGGCGGTGACATCCTTGCCGGTGGCACTCTCAATGACCTTGTTGCTGTCCCAGGTGTCGGAGCCCAGCAGAGCGCCCTGGTAACCCTGAGCGGCAGCGGCCTCCACGATCAGCTGCGCGTAGTTGATGGAGACGGGAGCGAAGATAACGCCGGCATTGGCAGCCTTGGCGTTGTTGATGTAGGAGACGAAGTTGGCGCTGCCCTCGGGGAAGTCCTCGGCGACCACGGTGCCGCCCAGGCCCTCAAAAGCCTCGGTGAAGTAGTAGACCAGGCCCTGGTCATAGTCGCTGCCCAGCATACCCAGCACGTAAGCGGTGGTCACGCCCAGCTCCTTGTAGGCATAGTTGGCCAGAACGGTGCCCTGGAAGGGATCCAGGAAGGCCAGACGGAAATACACGTCGCAGCCCGCGGTGACCTGGGGGTTGGTGCAGGAAGTGCCCAGCGCGGGGAGGCCGGCCTCCTGGAACACTTCGCCGCCGGCCATGGACACGCCGGAGCCGTAGGAGCCCAGAACCATGGACACGCCGCGGTTCACCAGCTCAGCGGCGGCAGACTTGCCGTTTTCGGGAGTGGTGCGGTTATCCACGATCTCCAGCTTGACGTCATAGGTCTCGCCGCCGATCTCCACGGTGGGCTGGACATAGTTGGCGTACTGCATACCCAGAATTTCCTGCTTGCCGCCGGCGCCGTTGTCGCCGGTCTGGGGCTCGAACACGCCGATCTTCACGACCTTGTTGCCGGAATCGCCGCTCTGGGCGTCCTGAGAATCGCTCTTGCCGCCGCAGGCCGCCAGGCTCAGAGCCATGACCAGCGCCAGCACAGCTGCCATCAGTTTCTTCATTCTTTTCATCCTCCTGTTCGATACGGGGTCTTCCACCCCTTGTATGGAAAGCATTTTATGCGTTTTTCACCGCCATTGCAAGGTGAATAATACACAGAAAGATTTTGCCCTTTTTTCGGTTTTCAAAAGTTCGCTTTCTTTCTTTTGCCGACCTTCGTCCTCGGTGCATGGACATTTCAGGGACGCCCGGTATTTTTCCAGAACCGCAGTCCGCGTACGGCGGACATTCGTTTTCGTGATTTTGCCGAAACAGTCCGCAAAAATTTACGTTTCCGGGGTCTCCGGCGCTGCGCTTTCGCCCTCCACCACGGACAGGAAATCGTCCCGCTCCATGGTCTCATGCTCCAGAAGGTACTTTGCCACGTTTTCCAGCTGCGCCCGGCGCTCCGTCAGCAAGCCCTCGCACCGGCGGTACGCCTCGTCCACCAGGCGGCGGACCTCCTCGTCGATCTGGGCGGCCACGGCCTCGGAGTAGCCGCGGCCCTGGCCCATAGTGCGGCCGAGGAAGACCTCGTCATGGCCGGACTCGAAGGAGACGGTGCCCAGCTTGTCGCTCATGCCGTAGCTGGCCACCATCTTCCGGGCGATGGCGGTAGCCCGCTGGATGTCGTTGCTGGCGCCGGTGGAGATGTCGCCCAGGCACAGCTGCTCGGCCACACGGCCGCCCAGCAGCGCCACGATCTCGTCCTCCATATACTGCTTGGAGAGATAGGAGCGGTCCTCTTCCGGCAGGGAGATGGTCATGCCGCCCGCCTGCCCCCGGGGGACGATGGTGATCTGGCTCACCGGGTCCTGCCCCGGCAGGGCGTGCATCACCACGGCGTGGCCCGCCTCGTGGTAGGCCGTCAGCTCCCGCTCGTGCCGGGGGATGATGCGGCTCTTCTTCTCCGGGCCGGCGATGACCTTGATCTCGGCCTCTTTCAGGTCGCCCATGGTGATGAAGCTGCGGTCCTTCCGGGCCGCCAGCAGGGCGCCCTCGTTGATGAGGTTCTCCAGGTCCGCGCCGGTAAAGCCCGCGGTGCCCTGGGCCAGCTTCCGCAAATCCACATCCTCCGCCAGGGGTTTGCCCTTGGCGTGGACTTTTAAAATCTCCTCCCGGCCCTTGATGTCCGGCAGGCCCACATAGATCTGACGGTCGAACCGGCCGGGGCGCAGCAGGGCGGGGTCCAGAACGTCCGCCCGGTTGGTGGCCGCCAGGACGACGACCCCCTCGTTGGCGGCGAAGCCGTCCATCTCCACCAGCAGCTGGTTCAGCGTCTGCTCCCGCTCGTCGTGTCCGCCGCCCAGGCCCGTGCCGCGCTGGCGGCCCACAGCGTCGATCTCGTCGATGAACACGATGGCCGGCGCGGTCTTTTTTGCCTGCTCAAACAGGTCCCGGACGCGGCTGGCGCCCACGCCCACATACAGCTCCACGAAGTCGGAGCCGGAGATGGACAGGAAGCCCACCCCGGCCTCCCCGGCCACGGCCTTGGCAAGCAATGTCTTGCCGGTGCCCGGAGGGCCCACCAGCAGCACGCCCTTGGGGATGCGGGCGCCCAGGTTCATAAACCGCTTGGGGTCTTTCAGGAACTCCACGATCTCCTGAAGTTCCTCCTTTTCCTCGTCGGCGCCGGCCACATCGTCAAAGGTGACCTTTTTGTCCTTTTCGCTGAGGCCCCGTGTGCGGGCCGCGCCGAATTTCGCCATGCGGTCAGGCCCCATGCCCCCCTGGGCCCGGGCAATGAGGAAGTACCACATCAGCCCCAGCACCACGGCCATCAAGATCCAGGGGAGCAGCAGCTCCAGCCAGTTGGTGGACTCCGGCGGCGGATAGTCGTAGTCCTTGATGATGCCCCGGGCGGTCTGGCTCTCCACCAGTTCATGGAAGTCCTGATAGAACACCTCGAAGTCATAGACCCGATAGCGGACGGACTTGCTGCCGTCGACCTCCCGGTAGAGGGTCGCCTCCAGCGTGTGCTGGTCGGAGAAGCTGAAACGCTCCACATTCTCCTGCTCAAACTGCTGGCGAAGCTCCGCGTAGGACACCCGGTCCTCCCGGCCGTTCATCTGCCAGATCCAGTTCATACACAGGAAGATGACCAGCGCCAGGAACAGCAGGCTGAAATTGGGCGCACGGTTCTGTTTTGTCAAATTGCTCCCTCCTTT
>CAMAZB010000147.1 GCA_945862785.1 uncultured Clostridia bacterium
CCCCTATTGAAGACTTTTCTAATTCCTTGTCTTCCATAGGGGGAGCATATCATTGTCCCCGGGCGCTTTTTCTTCTGTGTGTCATTCCCCGCCCAGCAGCTTCAGCGCCGCTTTGGCAGCAGCCTGTTCGGCTTCTTTTTTGCTGTGACCGGAGCCGGTGCCTGCGGCTTTGCCGTTGAGCAACACCTCCGCTACAAAGGTCTTGGCGTGGTCGGGACCTTCCTCTCCCACCATGTGGTAGGCCAGCTCCTGGCCAGCCTGCCGCTGGACCAGCTCCTGAAGGGCGGTCTTGTAGTCCCGGCGGCGTTCCTCCACCGCCTCCTCTTTCTCCGCATCCAGCAGCAGTCTGTGGATCAAGGCAGACGCCGCACCGATACCGCCGTCCAGATACACGGCAGCGAATACCGCCTCGGTGGCATCCGCCAGGATAGAGGTGCGGGTACGGCCGCCTCCGGCCTCTTCGCCCCGGCCCAATCTCAGGTAACGTCCCAGGTCCAGCTTCCGTGCCACTTCATACAGGCTCTGCTCGCACACCAGGGCTGCCCGGATACGGGTCAAGTCACCCTCCGGCAAGTTGGGATGCCGGGCGAACAGGAACTCCGCCGTCACAAAGCCCAGCACGGAATCTCCCAGGAACTCCAGCCGCTCGTTGCTGTTCAGCCCGGCGGCGCGGTGCTCGTTGGCATAGGAGCTATGGCTCAGTGCCTCTGCCAGCAAGGACGGGTCACGGAAGGTGTAGTTCAGTTTTTTCTCCAGTTCCTGCATAGCGATCCTCTCTCCAAAAAGGAAACCCCGCATATGTGCGGGGCGGTTCCTCCTCTTACTTCAGCTTGCTCGCGATGTAATTCACCGCGTCGCCCACGGTCTTGAGCTTGCCCAGTTCCTCTTCCTGGATCTCGCCCACTTCAAATTCCTCTTCCATGGCCATGACCAGCTCCACCAGATCCACGGAATCGGCGCCCAGATCCTCCTCAAAAGAAGTCTCCATCGTCACCTCGGCGGGTTCCATGGCGAACTGCTCGGCCACCAGTTCTCTCATCGTTTGAAAAATTTCTTCCATAGACATAAGTCTTTCACTCCTTACAGGATGTTCCATTGGTTTCATTGAGGCAATCATACGGCATCAGCCGCGCCGCTGTCAAGAGCTTCTTATGCCAGAATCCATGAAAAATCCGTACAACTGTTTTTTCTGCTGTGAAAGGCACGCTAGGCGCTATGCCGCCGCGCCGCTGTGTCCTGCCAAAAATCAAAACTTACGGAAAACCGCCGTCACGCTTTTTCAACACCCCGCTCCAGCTTCATGGCGTCGATGTTGGCCTCAATATCCGCGATAAAGCCGCTTTCCGCGTACTCCTTGGCCCGCAGGACGGCATTGCAGATGGCTCGGGCGTCAGAGGAGCCGTGGGCCTTGATGACAGGCCGGGAAATGCCCAGGAAGGGCGTGCCGCCGATCTCGCTGGGGTCCAGCAGCTTCTTCATGTCCGCCATGTCGCTTTTCACCATGGCGGCAGCCAGCTTCGTCTTGGTGCTGGACAGGAACATCTTTTTCAGCTCCTTCAGCAGGAACTTTCCGGTGCCCTCCAGACTCTTGAGCATGACGTTGCCGGTAAAGCCGTCGGCCACCACCACGTCGGCACCGCCCATCATCACGTCGCTGGCCTCGATATTGCCGGTAAAGTAGAGGCGTCCCGCCTCCGAAGCCGTCTGGAGCAGCGCGTAGGTCTCATGGCGCAGGGCATCGCCCTTCTCCTCCTCCGCGCCGATGTTCAGCAGGGCCACCCGGGGCTTTTCCACCCCCAGCACCCGCTTGGCGTAGTAATTGCCCAGATAGGCAAACTGCATCAGGTACTCCGGCGTGCACTCAGCGTTGGCGCCGCAGTCGCACAGGATAGCCTTGCCGCCCAGAACGGGGATGACAGGGCCCATGGCGGCCCGGCGGATACCCCGGATGCGCTTGACCAGCAGCGTCGCGCCGGACAGCAATGCGCCGGTAGACCCGGCGGAGACGAAGGCATCGCCCTCCCCCGCTTTCAGGAGGTTCAATCCCACCGTCAGGGAGGAGTCCTTTTTCATCTTAAAAGCAGTGGCGGGGTCGTCGGCGATCTCCACCACCTCGCTGGCGTCTTTCAGCTCCACGCCGGCGGGCAGGGTCTTTTCGCCGCAGGCCTCCACAGCCCGCAGGACCTCCGCCGCCCGGCCCACTAGAAGGATGTCCACGCCGTGCTTTTTATGGGCGTCCAGAGCGCCCTGAACTACGGCTGCGGGGGCGTTGTCGCCGCCCATGGCGTCTACGATGATCTTCATGCGAGGACCTCCTCCTTGATCTGGTCGATGATGGCAAGGGACCGCTGGGAAAGCTCGGCGTTCTTGTTCCGCTTGCCCTTGACTCGGTGGTCCAGGGGCGGGATGATGCCGAAGTTGATGTTCATGGGCTGGAACTGGGTGATGGACTGGTTGGAGACATACAGCCCCAGGGCGCCGATGGCGGTCTCCCGGGGGAAGTCGATGGGCTCCATGCCCCGCAGCCGCCGGGCGGTCTCCACGCCCACAAGAAAGCCGCTGGCAGCGGATTCCACATAGCCCTCCACGCCGGTCATCTGTCCGGCAAAGGAGATGCGGGGTTCCGCTTTCAGGCGGTAATAGCGGTCCAGCAGCTTGGGGGAGTTCAGGAACGTATTGCGGTGCATGACGCCGTAGCGCAGGAACTCCGCGTCGTGGAGGGCAGGGATCATGGAGAACACCCGCTTCTGCTCCGGGAACCGCAGGTGGGTCTGGAAGCCCACCAGGTTATAGACCGTGCCGTCGGCGTTGTCCCGCCGCAGCTGCACCACGGCGTAGGGCCAGCGGCCGGTACGGGGATCGTCCAGCCCACGGGATTTCAAGGGACCGTACAGCAGCGTGTCGTGGCCCCGGCGGGCCATGACTTCCACGGGCATACAGCCCTCGAAGACCTGGCTGTCCTCAAAGCCATGGACCTCCGCCTCCTGGGCGGTGGTCAGGGCCTGCCAGAAAGCGTCGTACTCCTCCTGGTTCATGGGGCAGTTTACATAATCCAATCCGCCCTTATCGTACCGGGAGCCGAACCAGGCCTTGTCCATATCCACGCTCTCGGCGGACACCAGGGGTGCCGCCGCGTCGTAGAAATGGAGGTCGCTGTCCTCCCCCAGCAACACCTGAAGGCGCTCCGCCAGGGCGTCGGAGGTCAGAGGGCCGGAGGCGATGATCACCTCCCCCTCGGGAATATCGGTGACCTCGCCGGGGACGACGGTGATATTGGGATGGTTTTTGATCCTTTCCGTCACCATTTGGGCAAACCCGTGGCGGTCCACCGCCAGGGCGCCGCCAGCCTCCACCCGGGTGGCGTCGGCACAGGTAAGGATCAGGCTGTCCAGGCGGCGCATCTCCTCCTTCAGGAGGCCCACCGCGTTTTCCAGCTGGTCGCTGCGCAGGGAGTTGGAGCAGCACAGCTCCGCGAAATTGTCCGTCAAGTGGGCGGGGGTCTTTTTCTCCGGCTTCATTTCCCGGAGGGTCACATGGACGCCCCGCTGGGCCAACTGCCAGGCGCATTCGCTGCCAGCCAGACCTGCGCCGATGACTGTTACTTCCATAGAGGATTCTCCTTTGTTGGGATGTCCCGGACATGGGGACAGGCGCTGTCTTAAGCCTCTTCCTTCTTGGCCGTCTTCTTGGCGGCGGGCTTCTTCGCCGCAGTCTTCTTGACCGTGGTGGTCTTTTTTGCTGCGGTTGTCTTCTTCGCCGTAGAGGTCTTCTTTGCCGCCGCCTTTTTAGCAGGCTTCTTCTCCTCCTGGGCCCCGGCAGAGGGTTCCTCCTTCTTTTCCGCAGGCTTCTTAGGATAGCCCCGCTTCTCCTCCGGAAGGAAATTGGAGCACTCCGGGTTGATGCAGAAGGGCTTTTTGAAGCCCTTGCCGGCCTTCTTGAACATGGTGTGGCCGCAGACCGGGCAGTCGTCCTTCACAGGCACATCCCAGGTCATGAAATCGCACTTCTCGGACTCGTCCTTGCTGTTGGTATGCTCACAGCAGTAGTAGGTGTACTGCTTGTTGGTCTTTTTGCTGGTACCGGTGCGTTTCATCAGCCGTCCGCCGCACTTGGGGCAGCGGCCCGGCATCTCCACCACCAGGG
>CAMAZB010000148.1 GCA_945862785.1 uncultured Clostridia bacterium
GATGACGTTGTCGCCGCAGTCGGCGTGGGGAGTGTAGGTGACTTTGCCCTTGCCGCGCAGCAGGTCAGCAGCCCGGACAGCGGTCTTGCCCAGGGGCTTGCCGGCGGCGTCCAGGATGTACCACTTACGCTCAATGTTGGCCTTGTTTGCCATAAAAGTGGACATGGTTTTTCCTCCGTATCATATATTTGCATTTGCTTTACAAATCAAGCGCTCCGGGGTAAAATCGGAGCAAGGATACTTATACCACAGGGGACAAGGGATGTCAACAGAAATTTGATTTAGCCCGGGTAAAGCTCGCAATTTCTTTAAATATCTTTGATTATCTCTCGAAATCTTACTTTTAATTTTCAAAAACACACATATGAAAAAACACGGAGAGCCTATCTCCGTGTTAAAAAGGATGGACTTGTGGGAATGCGGGCAAAAATGCGGGTATAGGTGTCCGCACCGGAGGCCCGCCGCGAAATATGTACCCCTACAACACCCACTGCACCAACAGCAGCAGCACGAACCCAGGCAGGCCCAGCACGCCGATGACCAGGGCGTTCCACAGGTTCAGCCCCAGGGTGATGCCGGTGACGCCGGAGGTCAAGCCCACCACCCACAGCGCCAGAAAGCCCAGCAGGGTGTTGCACAGCAGCTTCAGCGCCAGCCGCAAAGGGGTGCGGAATACCCGGATGAGAGCGATGAGGAAGAAGCCGCCCAGCAGGACGGCGATAACAGTCTGGTTTAGGTCCATAGGGCGTTTCCCTCCTCATCACCGTAAGCACTATACTGCCCGGCCCCGTCCTGCGGCAAAGCACCCTTCGTCCCGGTGTCTGTCTGCGTTCCGCACTGGCCCGCGGCTCTGCCGAAGGCGGCCGCGGCGTTGGGTTCCCGGGCCTTGATGGTCCGGATCAGGTAATTGCACCGGGCTTTCACCGCACTGATCTCGTATACGCAGGATTCCACCAGCTCCGGATCTACAGCCTGGTCGAAGCGGCGGTAAGCCAGAGACAGCTCGCCCTGCGCTTCCTGTAACTCGGCTTTCAGCGCCAGCAGCTCTGGATCGGGTCTGGCCTTTTTGGAAAAAATGGTTCTCATGGATGTCCCTCCCAGTAATACAGCTTATGGGGAGTTTGGACAAATATGCCAGCTTTTATACGGCAGGAGGAAACACGATGCTGACACAGCAGGAACAGTACATGAAAGAGGCCCTGGCCCTGGCCCGGGAGGCCGCGGCGGCGGGGGAAGTGCCCGTAGGCTGCGTCATCGTCCGGGAGGGTGAGATTGTGGGCCGGGGCCGCAACCGCAGGGAGGAGAAGCAGGCCACCGCCTCCCACGCGGAGATGGAGGCCATCGCCCAGGCCAACCGGCTCCTCGGCACCTGGCGGCTGGACGACTGCGAACTGTACGTCACCCTGGAGCCTTGTCCCATGTGTGCCGGGGCCATCCTGAACGCCCGCATCCGCCGGGTGTGGTACGGTGCCCGGGACACTGCCTACGGTGCCTGCGGCGGCGTGACGAACCTGTTTATGGAACAATTCCCCAACCGGCCCGCCCTGGTGGGCGGTGTCCTGGCGGAGGAGTGCCGGTCGGTGCTGGCGGACTTTTTTGCCGGGCTTCGGCGGGATAAATAAGTTAACATAAAAATATTTTTGAATTTAAAACTTTTGTAACAATTGGTGCTGGTTTGGTTAACAACTCTCCTGTATCTTAATACTTGCAAGAGACAAAACTTCTTTTCATCCAATCTTCCAAAAAATAGACTGAAGGGCAAGCCGCTTGGCTTGCCCTTCAGTCTATTTGGGGGGAAGCCTTCCCATTTCAGCCCTATGGTCTGAAATGAGCCCGGCGCTTTGCGCCGGGGTTGATTGAAGAGAAAGGGAAACCCGCAAAGGTTTCCCTTTCAAACTATCCCTTCCTTGCGGATGTAAGGGTTTTTCCACATTGGCGTTTTTAACTATAAATCCTGAAATCATGCTGCTTTTGCAAAATATTTCCGTACCGTCTCAGTCGAAACCTGTTGAAAAACAGGTGGCCGTTATTCCTCACTTGTGCTATGATGTACCTCACAGCCGTCGGCGGGACGGCACAGCCGCAGCAGCAGGAAGCCCAGCAGGGTCAGCGCCCCGCCCAGATACAGCAGGGGAGCGGACTGATTGGCGATGCTGCGATCCGCCAGAGCGGCAAGGGACAGCACCACGGCGGGAACCGCATACAGGGCGAAGCGCCGGGTCCGGCCTGCCTGAACGGCGAAGGCGGACAGGCGGTAGAAGCCCAGTGTCAGGAAGACAAGGGCCAGCAGCTCAACATAATATGCCCCCAGGGCGGGGTTCACGGAATCAATGCGGTAGGTCAGTACCAGCCGGACCACCAGCGCTGCGGGTGCGCTGAGCAGCGCCGCGGCGGGAACGGGCTTGCGGCCCTCCCGGGGACGGCAGGATACCACGGCCAGGAACAGTCCGGCGGCGGAGGCCAGGGACAGAAGCCCCATCAGCAGCAGTGCTTTCTGGGAGAAGAAGGGGCCGGGGAACCAGACCTCCATGGCGGCGGTCAGAACGTAGGCGTCATTCAGATTCGGCACGCTGGGCAGGGAAATGCCCAGTCCTTGGGCCAGGTCCAGCAGTCCGGAAAGGGCGATGAGCAGCACGCCCATGACAGGCAGCACCAGCAGCTTGGGCTCGGTGGTGGAAAAATCCGCGGGAAAGGCGGGACTCTGCTCTCCGGGCAGCTTCCCTACCAGAACGCAAGTGACCGCTGCCAGCAGCACCAGCAGGGCGATCAGAGCCAGCCCGGGGGCATTTCCGGGAACAGGCAGGCCGGTCTCGGCCTCGAAGCCGGTGCGGTTTTGCAGCAGCCGCAGGAGGAACGCCGCGGCGCCGCCCAGAACGGCCAGCGCGGGCAGAGCGAGATGTTTTTTCATATCAAAAGACCCTTTCGGAAACAAATTATCGTAAATGCGACCAATAGTATATCACGGCCCCGGGTATTTGTCTATGCCGGGGCGTATTTTCCGCCGGGACGGCGCATAGAGTGGAGGGACAACCTGTGCAAAAGAGGAGGAGACCTATGAAACGAGGAATCCGGGAGAGCGTCGCCGTGTCGGCGGCGCTTCTGGCGGTGCTGTTCATCTTGCCGCTGCTGGTCATCGTTCCCTTCCGCTCGGAACTGCTGACCCGGGAGCCGCCGGTGGACGAGACAGAGGGCGAGCCTTTCGCCAGCGGTGATCTGGACAGCCGGACGGTCCTGAAGGTCAAAAGCGGCGACACCGTGGAGGAGATGGACCTGGGCACCTATCTCGTGGGTGTGGTGCGTGCGGAAATGCCCGCCTCCTTTGAGGAGGAAGCCCTGAAGGCCCAGGCGGTGGCCGCCCGGACCTATACCTTGTACAAGCTACAGACCGGCGGCAACCACGGCGCGGAGGCGGACATCTGTACGGACTCCACCTGCTGCCAGGCCTACATCAGCGAGGAGCGGGCCCGGGCCAACTGGGGGAAGGACGCTGATGCTTACGAGAAAAAGGTGGAAAACGCTGTCGTTTCCACCGACGGCGAGGCCATCCTCTACGGCGGCGTGCCCATCCTGGCGGTGTTTCACTCCTCCTCCGCCGGGCTGACCCGGGCGGCGGGACAGGTCTGGCTGAACGACCTTCCCTACCTCCAGGCGGTGGATTCCCCAGAGGCGGGGGACACCATCCCCAACTATTACAGCCGGGCGGAGTTCACAGCAACGGAGTTCAAGGAGAAAATGCTGGCAGTCTGCCCGGAAGCCGACCTTTCCGGTTCTGTGTCCGGCTGGCTGAAAAACGCCGTCACCGACAGCGCCGGCAGTGTGGAGACGGTGGAGGTGGGCGGCGTCACGGTAAAGGGTGCCCAGGTGCGGACGGCGCTGGGCCTCCGTTCCGCCTGCTTTGAGTGGGAAACGCAGGGAGAGAAGCTGGTGTTTTACGTCACCGGCTACGGCCACGGTGTGGGTCTGAGCCAGTACGGCGCCGATCAGATGGCGGCGGATGGGGCGGACTACAAGGAGATCCTGACCCATTACTATACCGGCGTGACTGTGGAACCCTATGTTCCCGGCTGATG
>CAMAZB010000149.1 GCA_945862785.1 uncultured Clostridia bacterium
AGGTCCATATGAAAGCGGACCCCTACGGATTCCATACGGAGACCCGGCCCGCCACCGCCAGCAAGCTGTATGACATCAGCGGTTTCAAATGGACGGACAAGTCCTTCCGGGAGAAAAGACAGAAGCATCAGGTCTATGATTCACCCCTGAATATCTATGAGGTCCATCTGGGTTCCTGGAAAAAGCGGGATAACGGCGATTTCATCGACTACCGGGATCTGGCGAAGGACCTGGCGGCCTATGTGAAGGAAATGGGCTATACGGCCATCGAGCTGCTGCCGGTGACGGAGCATCCGCTGGACGACTCCTGGGGTTATCAGTGCACCGGGTATTTTGCCCCCACCTCCCGGTTCGGCACCCCCCACGACTTCATGTGGTTCGTGGACCACATGCACAAAAACGGCATTTCTGTCCTGCTGGACTGGGTTCCCGCCCACTTCTGCAAGGATGCCCAGGGCCTGTACCAGTTCGACGGCAGCTGCTGCTACGAGTACAGCGATCCCAACAAGTGGGAGCATGCCTCCTGGGGTACCCGTGTCTTTGACTACGGCCGCCCGGAGGTCAAGAGCTTCCTGTTCTCCTCCGCCCGCTTCTGGCTGGAGGAATACCACATCGACGGACTGCGGGTGGACGCCGTGGCGTCCATGCTGTACCTGGACTATGACCGCCAGGGCGGCGCCTGGACGCCCAATAAGTACGGCGGACATGAGAACCTGGAGGCCATCGACTTCCTGCGGGAGCTGAACGCCATGGCCTTCAGCGTGGACCCCTGTGTGATGATGATCGCGGAGGAGTCCACCGCCTGGCCCATGGTGACCCGTCCCGCCGACATTGGCGGCCTGGGCTTCAACCTGAAGTGGAACATGGGCTGGATGAACGACATGTGCCACTATCTGAAGATGGACCCCTGGTTCCGCCAGTACCATCATAAGGACATCACCTTCTCCATGATGTACGCCTTTTCGGAGAACTTCGTGCTCCCCATCTCCCATGATGAAGTGGTACATATGAAGGGCTCCGTGGTGGGGAAGATGCCCGGCGATTACGAGAATCAGCTTCGCTGCACCCGCGGCTTCTACGCCTACCTGCTGGCCCACCCCGGCAAGAAGCTGCTGTTTATGGGCGCGGAACTGGGGCAGTGGAAGGAGTGGAACTCCAACCAGGCTCTGGACTGGTATCTGCTGGAAAAGCCGATCAACCAGAAGCTCCACCAGTTCTTTAAGGACGCCAACGCGTTCTACAAAAGGGAAAAGGCCCTGTGGGAGATCGACTTTGACTGGGAAGGCTTTGAGTGGCTGGTGCCCGATGACAACCAGAACAACGTGGTGGTCTTCCTGCGGAAGGACAAGAAGGGCCGCGACCTGATGTGCGCCATCAACTTTTCTCCCAATACTTATGAAAACTACCGGTTGGGCGTGCCCGCCCGCCGGAAGTATGTCCCCGTGTTCAATACCGACGCTGTGGAATACGGCGGAGCCGGTTTTGGCGACACCGAGCCTGTGATGGTGGAGAGAATTCCCTCCCACGGCAAGGAGCAGTCCGCGGCCATCCGCATCCCCGCCTTCGGCGCGGTGTTCCTGCGGGGTGAAGGCAAATTACCCAAGCCCAGGAAGAAAAAAGAGGCAAAGGAGCTGGAGAAACCATGAAGAAAGAATGCATCGCCATGCTGCTGGCCGGCGGCCAGGGCAGCCGGCTGTACGTCCTGACGGGGGACATGGCGAAGCCTGCCGTGCCCTTCGGAGGAAAGTACCGCATCATTGACTTTCCCCTTTCCAACTGCACCAATTCCGGCATTGACACCGTGGGCGTGCTGACCCAGTACCGCCCGCTGGAGCTGAACAGCTACATCGGCAGCGGCCAGCCCTGGGACCTGGACGGTTCTACCGGCGGCGTCCATATCCTGCCCCCCTATCAGGGCAGCAAGGGCGGCACTTGGTACAAAGGCACGGCCAACGCCATCTATCAGAACATTGGCTTCATCGACCTGTACGATCCCGACTATGTGGTGATCCTCTCTGGTGACCACATTTATAAGATGGATTACTCCGACATGGTGGCGCGGCACAAGGAAGCCAATGCCGCCTGCACCATCTCCGTCATGGAGGTGCCCTGGAACGAGGCGTCCCGGTTCGGCATCATGGCGGTGGACGGCAACGATATGGTCACCGAGTTCGCGGAAAAGCCCAAGGAGCCCAAGAGCAACCTGGCTTCCATGGGCATCTACGTCTTCTCCTGGAAGGCCCTGCGGAAGTATCTGACCGAGGACGAGGCCGATCCCAACTCCGAAAACGACTTCGGCAAGAATGTCATCCCTGCCATGCTGAATAACGGCGAGCGGATGGCTGCCTACCGCTTTGCCGGCTACTGGAAAGACGTGGGCACCCTGGTCTCCCTGTGGGATGCCAACATGGACATGCTGTCCCCGGAGTCCGGCCTGGATCTGACGGATGAGTCCTGGCCCATCTACGCCCGCTCCGTCAACGCGCCTCCCACCTTCCTGGGGCGGAACGCCAAGGTGACCCATAGCGCGTTCAACCGCGGCGACGACATCCAGGGTACCGTGGAGAACTCTGTCCTGTCTCCCAACGTGGTGGTGAGCGAGGGTGCCCGTGTCAGCTATTCTGTCTTGCTGCCCGGCACCGTGGTGGAGCCCGGCGCGGTGGTAGAATACGCCATTTTGGGCGAGGGCTGCCATATCGGCCGGGACTGCCGCGTGGGCGGCACACCGGAGGAGACAGCCCCGAATTCCTGGGGCCTGACGGTACTGGCCCCAGGCTGCGCCGTAGAGGACGGCAGAAAGGTCGCACCCGGCATCATGCTGGGCCGCAACGGTGAGGAGGTGTCCAAATGAACGGGATGCACGGTATCATCTTTTCCTATGAAAAGCGCAACGACCTGCGGGAACTGGGCGAGATCCGTTCCGCGGCTTCCATCCCCTTCGGCGGACGTTACCGGGCAGTGGACTTCGCCCTGTCCAACCTGGTGAACGCCGGCGTTACCGACGTGGGCGTGGTGCTCCATGGCCGGTATCAGAGCATGCTGGACCATCTGGGTACCGGCAAGGTCTGGGACCTGAGCCGTAAGCGCGGCGGTCTCCGGATGCTGCCCCCCTTCAACTATCAGCAGAACTGGGGCGTGCTGCCCTTCCGGGGTAAGATCGAAGCCCTGGCCGGCGTCCGCACTTACCTGGACGAAATCCGGCAGGACTATGTGGCGCTGATGGACGGCGACCTTGTGGTGAACCTGCCTATGAGTGAGATCCTGGAGAGCCACATCAGATCCGGCGCGGATGTGACCGTGGTCTGCGGGAACGACAGCTTCGCCACTGAGGACGGCACTTATTTTGAGATGAATCAGGATGGCCGCATCACGGAGGTCCTCTATCATCTACATACGCCCCGGGGCTACCGTGGCCTGGAGGTCTATATCCTCTCCACGAAACTTCTGAAAGAGATCGTGGATGAGTGTTCCGCCCGGGACCAGTTCAGCTGGCGTAGAGAATTGCAGACCCGGAAGAATTCTCTGCATCTGCACAGCTACATCTGGGGCGGCTTCGCGGCCCAGATCCGCTCCGTGCAGGAGTATTACGACCGCAGTATGCAGCTTCTGGATCCCGCCATCCGGGCGGAGCTGTTCACGCCGAAGCGACCCATCCGGGCCAAGGGCGCTGACAAGCCCTCCACCTATGTGGGTGCCAACGGCCGCTGTGTGAATTCCCTGGTGGCTGACGGCTGCCGCATCGAGGGCATGGTGGAGAATTCCGTCCTGTTCCCCGGCGTGGTGGTGGAGGAGGGCGCCGTGGTCCGCAACTGTGTCCTGTTTAAGGAGGATATCGTGCGCCGCAACGCCCAGCTCAGCTATATCATCGCGGACAAGGATGTGGAGGTCCTGGCGGACCGTACCCTGATGGGCCACGCCACCTATCCCATTGTCCTGGCCAAGGGCAGTATTGTGTAAATACCTGCAAGGGGGAGAAAACTCCCCCTTGCGGATTTTCCGCCGGGCTTCTGGCGGGGGAAGAGAATTGGAAGTTTCTCAGCAAACGGAAA
>CAMAZB010000150.1 GCA_945862785.1 uncultured Clostridia bacterium
CCCCTATTGAAGACTTTTCTAATTCCTTGTCTTCCATAGGGGGAGCATATCATTGCGCGGCGCCCCGTTTCGCATCCTCCCAAGGATCGGAAATCGGTCCCCAATATACCCCTGGGGGGTATATTGGCATCACTCCCGAATGCCCATGCTCTCCCACTTGCGGCCGTGGAACCGGGGGATGAAAAAGGACACCCGCAGCATCCAGTCGGCGAACATGGCCATCCAGATACCCAGCACACCGAAGCCCCAGTACCGGCCCAGCAGGATGCCAAGGCCCACCCGCAGCGTCCACATGGACACAGTGGAGACCACCATGGTGAACCGGGTGTCACCCGCGGCCCGGAGGGCCTGGGGCAGGGTGAAGGAGGCGGGCCACAGAACGCTGGCCGCGATGCCGTGCATCCAGATGATCTGCCGGGCATACGTTGCCGCCTCGTCAGAGACGTTGTACAGCCGCATAATGAGGGGCAGCAAGGCCAAAATCAGCACAATGGCCCCGTCCATAAAGAGGTATGCGGACTTCATCAGCTTTTTGGCATAGTACCTGGCTTTTTCATAATTGCCGGCGCCCACGCAGCGGGATACCACCGTCACGATGGCAAGGCCCAGGGCGTTGCCGGGAACGCACTGGAAGGTGCAGACCGTATTGCCGATGGCGTTGGCCGCCACGGAAGCCGTACCCAGTACGGACACCGTGGACAGCAGCAGGATCTTGCCCAGCTGGAACATACTGCTCTCCATGCCGTTGGGTACGCCGAAGCGCAGGATGTGCTTGACCACATACCGGTCATGGTGAAATGTGAATTTTTCGATCCGCAGGGGCAGGCCTGGCCGCCGCAGCAGCACGATCATGGCTGCCGCCGCCACCAGCCGGGACACCAGGGTGGGAATGGCCACTCCCTCCACGCCGCAATGGAAGCCGAAGATCAAAACGGCGTTGCCCACGGCGTTGATCACATTCATCGCCAGGGACACCCACATGGAGATCCTGGAGTTGCCCATGACCCGGAACAGGGCCGCTCCGGCGCTGTACAGCGCCAGGAAGGGGATGGAGGATTCCACGATGAGGTAGTAGGTATTGGCGTAGGCCGCTACGTCCGGCTCCACCTGGCCGAACACGATGCCCAGGACAAATCCCTTGCCCAGATAGAACAGCACCATGATAAAGAGGGATACCTCCCCCATGAACAGCAGGAGCTGCTGGCCGGAATGGCCGGCCTTCTCCGCCTCCCGCCGGCCCAGATACTGGCCCGCGATGACGGCGCCGCCGGTGGCCAGCGCCGCGAAAGCATTGACCAGCAGGACGTTCACCGTATCCACCAGGCTGACGGCGGAGATGGCCGCCTCACCCACCTGGGAGACCATGACGGAGTCCAGAAGGCCCACGGTGATGGCCAGGAGCTGTTCAATGACCAGCGGCACGATGAGCCGCCGAAGGTCCTCCTTGGTAAATTCAATGTTGACCCTTCGGACCTGGGGAAGGGTTGCCTTGGTTTCCATGGAATGATACTTCCTTTTTTGATCTAAAAATTCAAATTCTGCTTCAGCGGAATTCCCGGGGACTCATGTGGAACGTGTTTTGAAAAGCCCGGAGGAAGGTGGAATATTCGCCAAAGCCCGCCTGCTCCGCGGCCTTCATCACGGGGACCCCCTGGCGGATCATCTCCCCCGCCAGCAGCAGCCGCTTCTGGCTGATATACTGGTGGACCGTATAGCCGGTGACGGCCTTGAACCGGTGCATCAGGTAATACCGGCTCAGGTAAAACCGCTTCGCCAGCATATCCACCGAGAGGTCCTCGTCCAGATGGTGGACGATATAACGCAGGATCTCCTCCATCTTCGGGTCCACCCGGTAGCTGTCCGACGCCTCCGCGGCGGTGCGGCTGGCCAGGATATCCCGGTTCACATCGATCAAAAGCTGCTGGCACAGGGTATCCGCCAGCCGGGAGGCGCCGAATTCCCGGGAATGGAGGGCCTCCTCCAGCCGCTGGATCACCTGCATATATTGCAGCCGCCGGGCGCCGCCGGTCCGCAGGAGGTGGAAGCCCCGCTCCCGGGCGGTGTCAAAGCAGGCGTCCAGAGGCTCACCGGGGTCGCTGCGCTGGGATAACCATGTCCGGTCCAGCCATACCACCACCCGCTCATAGGGCTCGCCAGGGTCGATGATGGGCTTGTGAATGAGGTTATGCTGCACCAGCAGCACATCCCAGGGCTGGAGAAAGTACGTGACGCCTTCCACCACATAGGTGACCTTGCCGCCCAGCAGCAGGATCAGCTTATCGAACTCGTGATAGTGATAGTCCAGTTTCTGGGCGCGGCTGTCTTTCAAATGGAACAGTCGGAAGCCTTCGTTGAGATAGCCGCGCTTGCCCACCTCGCTGACATCCAGCATGGCGGTTCCCTCCTCCCTTGTTTCAGCCGGTTTATCATACCGCACATTTTGCCATTTTACAATCTGAATTTAACCCAAAACCCTGAAAATATTTCGGCGTTCTTTGTCGAAAAGGCTGTGGAATTCACATGGGATATCTGCTATACTGTTTTTGGAAAAAGAAAAAGGAGGCAGCCGCCATGAGTTATGCCGATATCCGCTTCATTGAAAACTGCCGGGACATTCTGGAAAACGGCGTCTGGGACACCGACCGGGAGGTCCGCCCCCACTGGGAGGACGGCACCCCTGCCCACACCATCAAGAAATTCGGCATCGTGAACCGCTACGACCTGCAAAAGGAGTTCCCCATCCTGACCCTGCGGCGCACCTACTGGAAAACGGCGGTGGATGAGCTGCTTTGGATCTGGCAGAAGAAGTCCAACAACGTCCATGACCTCAACGCCAAGATCTGGGATGAGTGGGCGGATGAGACCGGCTCCATCGGTAAAGCCTATGGCTATCAGCTGGGCGTAAAGCACCACTACCCCGAGGGAGACATGGACCAGGTGGACCGGGTGCTCTACGATCTGAAACACAACCCCGCCTCCCGCCGCATCATGACGAATATCTACAACTTCGCCGACCTTTCCGAAATGCACCTGTATCCCTGTGCCTACTCCATGACCTTCAATGTCTCCGGCAATGTGCTCAACGCCATTTTGAACCAGCGGAGTCAGGACATGCTGGCGGCCAACAACTGGAACGTGGTGCAGTACGCCGTTCTGGTGCATATGATGGCCCAGGCCAGCGGCCTGGTGCCCGGCGAGCTGGTTCATGTCATCGCCGACGCCCACATCTACGACCGCCATGTGCCCATCATCGAAAAGATGCTCTCCGCCCCCCAGTCTCCGGCGCCGAAGTTCACCGTGGACCCTGATGTGACGGATTTCTACGCTTTTACCCGGGACAGCTTCAAGCTGGAGGGCTACACGCCCGCTCCCTTCGACGAAAAAATCCCCATTGCCATCTGAGGTGACGAATCATGAATGCCATCGTTGTTGTTGACCAGAACTGGGCCATTGGCCGGGAAGGCGGGCTGCTGTTCTCCCTGCCCACGGATATGAAGCGCTTTCGATCCCTGACCCTTGACGGGACGGTGATCCTCGGGCGCAAGACACTGGATTCCTTCCCCGGCGGCAAGCCCCTGCCCAAGCGGCGGAATATCGTCATCACCCGAAACGTGGATTTTGACCGGGAGGGCAGCGAGGTCGTTGCCAGCCCGGAGGCCGCCGTGGAGCTGGCCGCCGGAACTGAGGACGACAGGCTTTGGGTCATCGGCGGCGGGAGCGTATACGCCGCCCTGCTGAGCCGGTGCAAGCGGGCGTACCTCACCCGTGTGGACGCCGCCGCCGAAGGCGCCGACACCTTCTTCCCCAACCTGGATAAGCTGCCGGGGTGGGAGGTCGAGGCCGTCAGTGAGCCTGTGGAGGAAAACGGCGTCACATACCGGTTCGTGGACTATGTGAATACCAAACTGTAAAAAAGCGCGGAGGCCAAGCCTCCGCGCTTCAGCTTGTCGAAAAAGTCTTTTCGACAAGCTGCTTAAGATTTCAGAACTT
>CAMAZB010000151.1 GCA_945862785.1 uncultured Clostridia bacterium
GTGGAGCCATGAAGGTAGTGGTCATCGATGGCCAGAGCGGCCGCATGGGTCAGTTGTTCATCGAGCGGGCCAAAGCGGCGGAACTGTCCTGCGAGCTCATGGCGGTGGGCACCAACGCCATTGCCACGGCGGCCATGCTGAAGGCCGGGGCCTCTGCCGGTGCCACGGGAGAAAACCCGGTGCTGGTGGCCTGCCGGACGGCGGACATCATCGTGGGTCCTATCGGTATTCTGTCGGCGGACTCCCTAATGGGGGAGATCACGCCCACTATGGCGGTGGCTGTGGGCCAGAGCGGGGCCAAAAAGCTGCTGCTGCCGGTGAACCAGTGCAGCAATATCGTGGTGGGCACCCAGGACCTGACGCTGTCCAGACTGATGGACGAGGCGGTGGAGCTGTTGCGCTCCCTGTTGAACTGACTGTGTAATTCCCCGGCCAAGCCGGATTGATCCCAGCGCGCATAATCGCGCCCCAAGGCGCGGCTCCCGTTCAAGACGGCAAACCATTTGAAAGGGAGAAACCTCCAATGCAAACGAAAACCGCAAATCCTGCCATCCGCCGAATGGTAACCACCGCCGTGTGCCTGGCCCTGTGCATGGTGCTGCCCTTCCTGACGGGGCAGATCCCCCAAATCGGCAGCGCCCTCAGTCCCATGCATATCCCCGTCCTGCTGGCGGGCTTCCTCTGCGGCCCCTGGTGGGCCATGGCGGTGGGCGCAGTGGCGCCGCTGCTGCGGTTCGCCCTGTTCGGGATGCCCCCCATCTTCCCTACCGGCGTTGCTATGTGCTTTGAACTGGCTGCCTACGGACTGGTGAGCGGCCTGCTGTATGCCCGCTTGCCGAAAAAGACTTCCAACATCTATGTGTCCCTTATCGTCGCCATGCTGGCGGGCCGGGTGGTTTGGGGCGTTGTCCGGGTGGCCCTGTCCGGCGTGGCGGGAGAGCCCTTCACCTGGGCGGCCTTCGTGGCCGGGGCGTTTGTCAACGCCGTGCCCGGCATCATCGTACACATCCTGCTGATCCCCGTAATCGTGATGGCGCTGAAAAAGGCCGGGTTGATTCATTGATCCGCACCCAGAAGCCGCGCTGTGGAGTAAAATTCCACAGCGCGGTTTTTTATATAGATGCCGATACGTGCCATGCTTGACGGAACGGAAACGGGCGAGGTATGCTTATGTGAAAGAAATGGCAGAAAATGTCGGAAACAGGAGGAAATGCTATGCCGGAGGAAATGAACCGGACAAAAAAGGCGTTGGATGGCGCCTTGCGCCAACTGCTGGGGCAAAAACCACTGGCGCAGATCCGGGTGCGTGAGGTGACGGAGCTGTGCGCCATCCGCCGTCAGTCCTTTTACTACCACTTTACAGACGTCGGCCAGTTGTTTGACTGGTCACTGGCCCGGGAGCGGGCCTACCTGCCCACCCGTCAGGAGAAGTGCCTGACCTGGCAGCAGGCGGCGGCGGACCTGCTGGCCTATACCGCCGAAAGCCGCAGCTTTTACCTGGCCATTCTGGAGAATCGGGGCCGGGCGGGGCTGCGGCAGGTGCTGGAGGATGCTACGGAACAATTTTTGAAAGCGGCGCTGTCCTATTGCCGGGAACGGTCTGGCGTGCCGCCGGACCCGGAGGCGGAGCATGTCCGTGTCCTATGGTGGCAGACACTGCTGCTGACGCTGATAGAGGACTGGCTGCGGGGCGACCTGTGCCAGCCGCCGGAGGAGGTCATCAGCCTGCTGGAGCGAGACCTGCGGGACGGTATGACAGGCGCCGCCTGGCGTAGTCTATCTCAAAGCGGCACAATTGAATAAAGGAGACACCGCGGAGCGGGGGCATTGCCCCCGCTCTTTTTTGACACTTATACAAAAAATGTCAAAAAACAAGACGCTTTTACATAATATGACCGTTTTTACCAAAATCTGGCCCATTTATAATGCGCCGTAACAGGAGTGATATTGTGAAAAAGGTTTGCTATGCAGTCATGCTGCAAAGTCAGTTGGGCCCCCGGGCCGGGGAGCTGATGCTCCAGGAAAGCGCCCAGGTGGTCTCGGGCTATCTGAGCCTGCTGGGCCATCAGAACCGGTTTTCCGGCAGTGTGCTGCAGGAGGGGAAATATCTCATCTCCGGAGCCCTGCGTTCGTCGGTGGACAAAGAGCCCTATGATGCCATTTTTACCGTTCGGGACGGTCGCCTGACCGGCGGACTGATCACCCGGCACGGGTGCTGGGACCTGACCGGTGTCCGGGCTGCCGCGTCCCGCCTGGACAGTGAATAAACGATACTCTGTGGCAGGTTGGATTTCCCAGAATTCCGCCTGACTTGTCATGCAATCGTAACGATAAGGAGGCCGCCATGCGGGAATATGTGGTGAACCGGCCGGACGAGGCCGCCATGCGCCGGATCCTGGAGGCCGAGCCTGCCAGCCCGGAGGGCGTGGTGCTCCGCCTGGCCTGGCAGCAGGGCCTTTCCCGGGACGAGATATCGGACCTGACCTGGGAGCAGGTGTCGTTTCTGGATGACCGCCTGGAATTGCCGGACCGGATGATCCCACTGGAAGCAGAGGTCCGCTCCTGCCTGTGGCGGCTGTTCCAGGCCCACAGCGAGGTATCTCCTTATGTAGTGTTGTCTTCCCGGGATAGGACGCCCCTGCGGCCGGAGTCTATCTCCCGGCTGGCCCGCCAGGCGCTGGACCGGGAGGGTCAGACCTCCGTGCGGCTGATGGACCTCCGCCATGACTGGATCATCCGCCAGCTGGCGGACAAGGACTGGCCCGCCGTGGCCCGGATCAGCGGCGTGGCGGTGCCTGCCCTGCAGGCCCGCTTCGCGGCCTACGCGCCGGAGAAAAAGCCGTCCCGCCGCCCCGCCGCCCCGCGGCCCATGTGGATGAATTCAAGCTGTGGAAAGTGCTCCAGACGGAGCGGGACACCCCGGCGGGCCTTGCCCTGTGACTGGCGTGGCAGATGGGCCTCCAAGCCCAGGAGATCGTGGCCCTGACTTGGGATCAGGTGGATTTCGACAGCGGCAGCCTCCGTCTGCCGGACCGGGAAGTCCCGCTGACCAACGCCCTCCGCCGCCTTTTGGAGGACACCCGACGCCGTGCTCCGGCCGGGGAGCCCCATGTCCTGCTGACGGAGCATTCCCGCAAGCCCGTGGACCTGCCCCGTCTGTCCCGGATGACCCGGGCGGCGCTGATCCGGGGCGGAATGGAGGACGTCCTCCTGCGGGACCTGCGCCGGGACGAGAGCCGGGAGGACGAGGACGCCCGCCTGCTGGCCCGGACCGCGGAACGTGGGATGCTGACCCGGGGCGAGGTGATGGAGCTGCTGGGCCTGTCCAAGACCGCGGCCTACGGCCGCCTGCACCGCCTGACGGAGCAGGGCCGGTTGGTGCGAATAGGGGGAAAATACTACCTCCCCGGCGATGTGGTGCCGCCGGAGCAGCATCTGGAGACCATCCGGGCCTATCTGTCCCGGGCGGGCTTCGCCTACCGGCAGGACATCGCGGACCTGCTGCACATCCAGCGTAAGCAGTGCGCGCTCATCCTCCGCCATATGGTGGAGCAGGGCGAGCTGGTCCAGTCGGGCCAAAAATACTATCTCCCCCAAAGCGGGGACCGCAAAGCGGAATGAAGCTGCGCGGGCCGGTGGACGCACCGGCCCGTTTTTCGTTTTGCCGGGGTCGTTTGTTACTCTCATGGGCCCCATTTTCGAGACGTGGTTATCCCCTCCTGACAAACCGCCACCGCCTATCGTGCGCCGGTTTTCACTTGCGTTAAAAGACGGCTCAAACCATTGAAACGCCAAGGTTTTTATCATATGCTCACCTTGCGAAAGGCGCCGACTGTTCTCTGCCCGTCCGGCAGAAACGGGGTTGGCTAGCCCCCGATGCCGTGGCTGGGCGAGCAAAGAAGGCCGGCGCGCTTCGCAAAAATTTTAAAGGAGGAAAACACCACATGAAGAAGTTCCTTTCTCTGGTT
>CAMAZB010000152.1 GCA_945862785.1 uncultured Clostridia bacterium
AGATAGCGTAGCGTCTCGTGGGCTCGGAGATGTGTATAAGAGACAGTCCCTATGTCAACTCGTCCAAAGAATAGAGGCTCACCGGACCCGGCGTCTCCCGGCTGTGGGTGGCCATCCCTGCCGCATAGCCGGGAAAGACATCCAGCGGGTAATAGAATTCCCCATCCCGCAACGGTATCTCGGAGCGGAGCAGCGCCCCCATATCGGTTCCGTCCAGCTTGGCCCGGGCCTCCCGCCGCACCCAGCAGGGAAAGAAGTCCTTTTCCTCCACGCCCGCCGCCAGACGTTTCAGTGACGCAGGCGCCACAGGCCGAACGCGCTCGATATCCACGCCGACGGGCTGGTCGCTGATTCCTACCAGCACCGCGCCGCCGGTATGACTGAGATTGAAATAAACAGCGGGGTGATCCGGAAAGTCGGGCTTACCCTGCGCGGAAAGGCTGATCTCCGGCAGTTCTTCCCAGCCGTAAGTCTCCCGCAGCGCCAGCCGCAGCAACAGGTACGCGCAAAGGGGCTCCCGCCGCCGGGCCGGGTCCTTCACCCGCAGAAGCCGTTCCCGCCGCGCCGCCGGGATCAGAGCCAGCAGACGTTTCTCTTCCCCCTCGCTCAGGGGCCTTTCCAGCCGCGCTGCCCACAGCCCGATGGACATCCGACACCCCTCCCCTTTCACCGTTTTCTCCATTGTATCCGCTCCCCTCCGCCCTGTAAAGGATGTGGGCCAACAAAGTTTTTTAAAATTTTTAAGTAAAAAAAGAGGAAATCAAAAAAGGATGGGGTATATTTTATTACTGTGGACCTTGTCGCTGGGTTTTTGCGTATGACAAGGGCGTATTCTGGCTAAACTGACCGAAAGGAGGGACAGCGGCCATGGCGTTCCCCCAGAGCTTTCTGGACGAGCTGATTGCCCGGAACGACATCGTGGACGTGGTGAGCAGCTATGTGCAGCTCCAGCGCAAGGGCGGCAATCTGTTTGGCCTGTGTCCCTTCCACAGTGAAAAGACCGGCTCCTTCTCCGTCTCCCCGGATAAGCAGATCTACTACTGCTTCGGCTGCAAAAAGGGCGGCGGTGTGGTGAATTTCATCATGGACATTGAAAACCTCCCCTTCCCTGACGCGGTGCGCTTCCTGGCGAAGCGGGCCGGGATGGAGGTGCCGGAGGAGGAAGGTGACCGGGAAGCCGGGCGCCGCAGGCAGCGGCTGCTGGACCTGAACCGGGACGCCGCCCGCTTTTACTACCAGCTTCTCCAACAGCCGGAGGGCCGGGCGGTCCGGGAATATCTGGACAGGCGGCAGATCAAAAAGGCCACTGCCGTCAAATTCGGCATGGGCGCGTCCCCGGACGCCTGGGACGTGCTTTTGACCGCCATGACGAAAAAGGGCTACACCAAGTCGGAGCTGCTGCAAGCGGGTCTGGTGGTGCAGAACAAAAACGGCGGCCTGTATGACAAATTCCGCAACCGCCTCATGCTCCCGGTCATCGACACCCGGGGCGACGTGGTGGCTTTCGGCAGCCGGGTGCTGGACAAGTCGGAGCCGAAATATATGAACTCCTCGGAGACGCCGGTGTACTCCAAGCGGCGGGTGCTGTACGGACTGAACCTGGCAAAGAAGACGAAGCGGCCCAACATCATCCTCTGTGAGGGCAACCTGGACATTGTCACGCTGCATCAGGCGGGCTTTGACAACGCGGTGGCCTCCATGGGCACGGCGCTGACGGTGGAGCAGACCCGGCTCCTCTCCCGGTTCACCAAGGAGCTGGTGCTGTGCTACGACAACGACAATGCCGGCAAGATCGCCACGGAACGGGCCCTGCAAATTCTGAACGGCTCGGAATTTTCCGTGAAAGTCCTCCAGCTCCCCCGCCGCAGGACGGCGGACGGCGAGCTGGTGAAGCAGGACGCCGACGATTTCATCAAAAATCAGGGGCCGGACGCCTTTGAGCGGTTGCTGAATGGCAGCGAGAACGGCGTGGAGTTCCGCATGTCCCAGGTGGCCGGCAAATATGATTTTACCAGTGATGAGTCCCGGGTGGCCTATTGCGAGGAGATCAGCAATCTGCTGGCCTCTCTGCCAGGGGCCGTGGAACGGGAGATCTACACCGTCCGAGCCGCCGAGACCGCCGGCACCAGTCCTGACGCCATGAAGCTGGAGGTCCAGCGGGCTTTTAAGCGCCGGGTGGCAAAGGAAAAGCGGGCGGAACTGCGGAAGGACCTGAACCCCGCAGCCCAGCTCCAGCCCAGAGAACGCGCTCTGCGGTATGAGAATATCCGTTCCGCCCGGGCGGAAGAGGGTGTTCTGCGGCTTTTGACTCTGGATGAATCGGTATTCCCACCGGAGTCTCCGCTTCGGGAGGAGCAGTTCTCCTCTCCTCTGCTGGGTAAAGCATACAGCCTGTTATGGCAGGCAAAGTGTGAAGGACGGTCACCAACCGTTTCCTGTCTCACAGGTCACCTCTCCGGGGAGGAGATCGCACATATCACTGCTATCTGTCAGCAGCCCGAGTCGGCTCAGAACGCAGCTCAGGCTCTGGCGGATTACATACGCATCATCCAAGCGGAAGCAGACAAGCGCGCCGGCGGGGCAGCCATTGACCCGCTGCTGGCGGCAGTAGAAAAAAACAAAGACAAAAAGGGTACTGGAGGAAAGCATTGATGGCTAAGAAGAAGGAATTAACTCCCGAGGAGTTGGAGCAGCAGGCGGACGCGCTCCTGGCCGCCGCTGACGCGGCGGAGGAAGCCGCACCCAAACAGGCGGAGGCCACGAAGTCCTCCAAAAAGGCTTCCAAGCGCGGCGTCCCCGCCGAGGAGGAGCCCCCCCATGTTATGACCGACGAGGAGGCCAAGAAGGCCGGCATCGTCCGTCTGGACGATAAGCAGGTCGCCGCTCTGCCCGCCGCCGCGTGGCTCATTAACCAGGAAAAGCTGCGGGAACTGCTGGCCAAGGGCAAAAAGAAAGGCAAGCTGGACTCCGGCGAGCTGATGGAGGCCGTGGATGATCTGAATCTGGAAAGCGAGCAGATGGACCAGCTCTATGATTCTCTGGAGGCTTTGAATATCGACATCAGCACCGACGAGGACCTACTGCCGGAGCTGCCTGACGATGAGCCCGCCGCTGAGGAGATCGCCGATGTGGAGGAAGAGGAGCTGGTAGACCCCAATACCCTGGTCAACAACTTCTCCATCGACGATCCCGTCCGCATGTACCTAAAAGAGATCGGCAAGGTGCCTCTGCTCTCCCCCGACGAAGAGATCAATCTGGCCCAAGCCATGTCCGCCGGCAATGAGGCCGACCGCCATCTGGCGGAGCTGAAGCGTCAGCGGGAGGAGGGCGAGCCCATCACCGCCACTGCCGAGGAGATCGCCGCCTGGGAAAAGGACCACAAGGCCGGCGAAAAGGCGAAGCAGAAGCTGGCGGAGGCCAACCTCCGTCTGGTGGTATCCATCGCCAAGCGGTATGTGGGCCGCGGTATGCTGTTCCTGGATCTGATCCAGGAAGGCAACCTGGGCCTGATCAAAGCCGTGGAGAAGTTCGATTACACCAAGGGCTACAAGTTCTCCACCTACGCCACCTGGTGGATTCGGCAGGCCATCACCCGTGCCATTGCCGACCAGGCCCGTACCATCCGTATCCCCGTCCACATGGTGGAGACCATCAACAAGGTCATCCGGGTCAGCCGCCAGCTCCTACAGGAGCTGGGCCATGACCCTTCTCCCAACGAAATTGCCGCCGAGATGAATATGCCCGTGGAAAAGGTCCGGGAGATCCTGAAGATTGCCCAGGAGCCCGTCTCTCTGGAGACCCCCATTGGCGAGGAGGAAGATTCCCACCTGGGCGACTTCATCCCCGACGAGGGCGCCAGCGAGCCCAGTGAGGCCGCCAGCTTCACCCTGCTGAAGGAGCAGCTGATGGACGTTCTCTCCACCCTGACCCCCCGTGAGGAAAAGGTGCTGAAGCTGCGCTTCGG
>CAMAZB010000153.1 GCA_945862785.1 uncultured Clostridia bacterium
GGCGCTCCCGCCCCAGATGCGCCATAAAGAGATCAGCAAACATACAGATTCCTCCAATTTTCACCACAGGTATTGGCACCAGTATACCCTGCGCCGCGCCTTCACGCAACCCCGTGCCAAAAAAGGCGGCACATTTCGCCTGTTTTTCAGCAGATTGCGCCATCTTTTTCTTCCCCCGAAAAATTCCCGCCCTGCTGCGAAATTTCTTCCTATTTTCCCCTTGACTTTTCCGCCGAATTCCTGTAAACTATTTCGTGTTGTAAAGGTTTAGAGCTTTACAGGAAGGGGCGATCTCTTGAAAAATCAGACATACCGCATGACCATGCTCTTCGATTTTTACGGGGAACTCCTGACCGACCGGCAAAAGGAATTTTTCGACCTCTACTATAATGAGGACCTGTCCCTGGCGGAGATCGCGGAAAACGCGGGCATCTCCCGGCAGGGCGTCCGGGATGTGATCGTCCGGGCGGAGGCCGCCATGCAGGAGGTCGAGGATAAGACCGGCATCATCAAGCGGTTCGAAGCCCAGCGCCCCCATCTGGACGCTGTGGAGGCCGCCGCCGAGCAGATCAGGACCATCAACTACCGCCAGTTTGAGGACAGCCGGCTCACGGAGCTGGCGGACCGCATTACGGCGGAGATCATCGCCTTAAAGGATTGACTATGGCTTTTGAAGGACTTACTGAAAAACTGAACGCTACATTTAAGCGCCTGCGGGGCAAGGGCCGCCTGACGGAAAACGACGTCAGGGAGGCCATGCGGGAAGTCCGCCTGGCCCTGCTGGAAGCCGATGTAGGCTACAAGGTGGTCAAGGACTTTGTGGCCACTGTCACGGAGCGGGCCATCGGCACCGATGTGCTGGACAGCCTGACCCCCGCCCAGCAGGTCATCAAGATCGTCAACGAGGAACTGACGAATCTGATGGGCGGCGGCACCGCCAAGCTCACCATGGCCAACAACGGCCCCACCGTTGTGATGATGGTAGGCCTCCAGGGCGCCGGCAAGACCACCACCACCGCAAAGCTTGCCGGATTGATGCGGAAGCAGTACACGAAGCGCCCCCTGCTGGCGGCCTGCGATGTGTACCGTCCCGCCGCCATTGAGCAGTTGAAGGTCGTGGGCGGCCAGTTGGACCTACCAGTCTTTGAGGAGGGCCAGGGCGACCCCGTCACCATTGCCCAAAACGCCATCCGCCACGCCAGAGACTACGGCAGCGACATGGTGTTTCTGGATACCGCCGGCCGTCTCCATGTGGACGAGACGCTGATGGACGAGCTGAAGCGGATGAAAGCCGCCGTCCGTCCCAACGAGATCTTGCTGGTCGTGGACGCCATGACCGGCCAGGACGCGGTAAACGCCGCCAGCGCCTTTGACGAGGCCCTGGGTATCGACGGTGTGATCCTCACCAAGCTGGACGGCGACGCCCGCGGCGGCGCTGCCCTCTCCATCCGGGCCGCCACCGGAAAGCCCATCAAATTCGTGGGTACCGGCGAAAAGCTGGATATGATCGAGCCCTTCCACCCCGACCGCATGGCCTCCCGTATTTTGGGTATGGGCGACATGTTGTCCTTCATCGAGAAGGCTCAGGCCAGCTACGATGAGAAGCAGGCCGCCAAGCTGGAGGAAAAGCTGCGAAAAAACCGCTTCACCCTCCAGGACTATTACGACCAGCTCCAGCAGCTTCGCGGTATGGGTGATCTGAGTCAGCTGGCGGGCATGATGCCCGGCAACCTGGGCAAGCAGCTCCAGGGCGCCACCATTGATGAGAAGGCCATGGCTCACACCGAGGCCATCATCCTCTCCATGACCCCGTTGGAGCGGGAGAATCCGCAGATCCTGAACGCCAGCCGAAAAAAGCGCATCGCCGCCGGCTGCGGCCTGGAGGTCGTGGATGTGAACCGGCTTTTAAAGCAATTTGATATGATGCAGCAGCTCACCAAGCAGATGACAAAGGGCCGGATGCCCGGTATGGGCGGCCGTATGCATGGCTTTGGCCGGAAAAAGCGTTTCAAATAAGCGTATATAAGTGCACCCGCATTTATAGATAAAAAACAATTCATTTTACTTTTGGAGGTACAAATCATGGTTAAGATCAGACTGCGCCGCATGGGCGCCAAGAAGGCCCCCTTCTACCGCGTTGTGGTGGCCGATTCCCGTTTCCCCCGCGACGGCCGTTTCATTGAGGAGATCGGCACTTACAATCCCTGCGTCGCTCCCGCCGAGATCAAGATCGACACCGAGCGCGCCCAGGCCTGGATCAAGTCCGGCGCCCAGCCCACCGACACCGTCAGAGCTCTGCTGAAAAAAGTGGAAGTCCTCTGATCCGGAGGTCGGATCATGAAAGACTTGCTGCTCTATATCGCCAGAAACCTTGTAGATGACCCCGAGGCCGTCTCCGTCACGGAGATCCAGGGGGATCAGGAGCTGACGTTGGAGCTGCGCGTCGCCCCAGACGACATGGGCAAGGTCATCGGCCGTCAGGGCCGCATCGCCAAGGAGATCCGGACGGTCGTCCGCTCCTACGCCCAGCGCACCGGCGTGAAGGTTTCCGTGGATATCGTAGACTAATTCGTCCAGGGAAGAGGAGCTTCGGCTCCTCTTCTTTTTGTTTCCGTCTCAGGAGACAGTGGGAAGACGCCCCCCTTGCCAGTTCCGACAAAACAGGCTATACTATCCCTATCAACAAAAAGGAGCCATTCTCCATGAAACTGGAAACCATTAAAGTCGGCCGCATCGTCAATGCCCACGGCATCCGCGGCGAGGTCCGGGTACAGCCCGAGGGTCCTGACCCCGCCCTGCTGACCCGCTTTAAGACCTTCTGTCTGGACGGCCAGTCCGTCACCCCCACCGCCAACCATGTCCACAAGGGCGTGGTGCTGATGAAATTCCCCGGCGTGGATGACATGGACGCCGCACTGACCCTGAAGGGTAAGGACCTGTATATCCGCCGTGCCGACGCCCACCTGAAACCCGGAGAGTTCTTCGACCAGGAGTTGCTGGGTGTGGAGGTCTTTGACTGCGCCACCGGCGCCCGCCTGGGCGAGGTGACGGCGGTGGAGAACTACCCCGCCCACCAGGTCTATACCGTCAAGGGAGAAAAGGAATACCTCATCCCCGCGGTGAAGGGTGCGTTTATTGAATCCGTGGATATCGATGCGAACCGCATGGAGGTCCATGTCTGGGAAGGGATGGCGACGGATGAACATTGACATTATGACTCTGTTCCCCGACTCGGTGGACGCCATGCTCCACGTCAGCATCCTGGGCCGGGCCATTGAACGAGGATACATCTCCATCCGCTCTCACCAGATTAGGGAGTACACCACCAATAAGCAGATGCAGGTGGACGACTACCCTTACGGCGGAGGCCGGGGTGCCGTCATGCAGGCGGACCCGCTGTACCGCTGCTGGGCCCACATCGTGGAGACCTACGGCCCCGGCCGCACTATTTTCATGTCCCCCTGCGGCCGCACCTTCAACCAGGCGGTCGCCAGGGAACTGAAAGAGAACTACGACCACCTCATTCTTGTCTGCGGCCACTATGAGGGCATCGACCAGCGGTTTATCGACGAGTGCGTGGACGAGGAGATCTCCATGGGCGACTTCGTCCTCACCGGCGGCGAGATCCCTGCCATGGCGGTGGCGGATGCGGTGTGCCGCATGGTCCCCGGCGTTCTGCCGGACGCGGAGTGCTTCGAGGAGGAATCCCACTGGAACGGCCTGCTGGAATACCCCCAGTACTCCCGCCCCGCCGAGTGGCACGGACGACAGGTGCCCGAAATCCTCCTCTCCGGCGACCACGGCAAGGTGGCGGCCTGGCGGAAGAAGGAAAGCTACAAGCGCACCATGCGCCGCCGTCCGGACATGTTCGCCAGATTCGACGAATCCCAGCTCAAAACAAAGGCGGAAAAAAAGGTCCTCCAGCAGGCCAAGGACGAGCTGGCCCAGGAGGA
>CAMAZB010000154.1 GCA_945862785.1 uncultured Clostridia bacterium
GATGGTGCGGTCGGGGTTGGTGATGGCCTGGCGCTTTGCCACCTGGCCCACCATACGCTCGCCGGTCTTGGAGAAGGCCACGACGGACGGGGTGGTGCGGTTGCCTTCCGCGTTGGCGATGACGACTGCCTCGCCGCCTTCCATGACGGCCACGCAGGAGTTGGTAGTACCCAAATCAATACCGATTACCTTAGACATAATAAATTCCTCCTAAAATCTATCGAAAAGTTTATTTTGACTCTTTTAATTCGCTACCTGCACGATCGCGTGCCGGATCACTTTGCCGTTCAGTTCAAAGCCCGCCTGGAATACCTGGGCCACTTCATTCTCACCGAAGTTTTCGTCGTCGATGTGCATGACGGCGTTCATCTTCTCGGGGTCGAAGGATTGACCCTTGGCCTTGATCTCCGTGACGCCCAGCTTTGCCAGAATGTCCTTGTACTGCTGGAAAATCATCTCCAGGCCCTTCTTGTGGGGGGAGTCCTCTCCGCCCTCGCTGGCGGCAGCCCGCTCCAGGTTGTCGTACACCGACAGGAATGCCTTGATGGTGTCCGCCTTGGCATCCTGATAGATGTTCTCCTTTTCCTTGGTGGTGCGCTTGCGGTAGTTCTCATACTCCGCTGTCTGCCGCACGAACTGGTCCTTCACAGATTCCAGCTGCTTGGCGGCCAACTCCATCTGCTCCACCTGTTCCCGGGTAAAGGTGTAGCTCTTTTCTTTCTTTTTCTTGCCCTTGGCGGCTTTCTCAGCCTTCTCGACTGTCTCCTCCGTCTGGGAAGTCTCCGTTTCGGGACCCGCCTGGGTCTCCGGAGTCTCCTCCGTGGGCTGCTTCGTCTCCTCGCTCATTCCTTCGTATCCTCCTTCGGGGGTAATTCCTGTTTTCCGAACAGCCGCGTCAGTCCCTCGGCAAAGCCGGAGAGGCGGGCGGCCACTGTGGCGTAATCCATGCGGGTGGGGCCAACCACGCCGATCAGACCCCGCATATCGTCTCCAATATCATAGCTGGCAACCACCACGCTGGTGTCTTTCAGCGCGTCACTGACGTTTTCCGGGCCGATCAGGATCTTCATGGGACTGTCATCCTCCGGTACGGGAAGGTTCTCCTTGCTATCCGCCAAAAAGCTCATCAGCTCATGGGCCTTGTCAGCATCCCGGAACTCCGGCAGCTTCAAAAGTTCCCTGGCTCCGGTGGTTACGATCTCCCGGTGTCCCGCTTCTTCCAGAGATTCCACAGCGTAGGACACGACCTGTGACAGCAGTAGAAACGCCTGGGGCGGAATCTGGTCCGCTACGTTCATCAGCCGCAGGTTCATCTCCTTGGTGGAGATCTTCGTAAAGTGACTATTCAACAGATTCACCAGGATGGAGAACTGGTCCATCTCCACCTTCAACTGCAGGCGGAGCAACTGACTTTTGACCCGATTGCCGTCCATCATCATGACCACGATGCAGCTGCGCTCGTCCACCGGCAGCAGCTCAAACCGTTGAGCCGTCATGCTCTTTTTCCCGGCGGCCGCCATGTAGGTGGGGTAGTTGACAAAGGAGCTCACCGCCCGGCCAGCCTGGGACAGCAGTCGGTCCAGCTCCTCCATTTTCAGCTGCAGGGATCGGTTGATCTTCTCCGTCTCGTCCAGGGACAGCTTCTGCCGTTCCATCAGTTCGTTGACGTAGAGCCGGTAGCCCTTGGGGGAGGGCACGCGGCCCGCTGAGGTGTGGGGCTGCTCCAGATACCCCAGCTCCACCAGGTCCGCTAACTCGTTGCGGATGGTGGCGGAGCTGACGCCGCCCATCCGGGCGGCAATGGCCTTGGAACCAACCGGTTCTGCAGTGTGGATATAATCATCCACGACCACTTTCAGTATTTGCTTTTTCCGTTCCGTCAGTTCCACGGCGCACCTCTGGTCTTTCTCCGGGTCTTCACAGAAGTTTTAGCACTCTGATCCCCGGAGTGCTAAACGAAGTGTACCACCATGGGAAATCATTGTCAATGGATGGATGATAAACAATTTGTGAACAAAGGGCAGAGATTTGTTGAACAGACACCGTCATAGGAAAAACCGCCCCGGATGGGGCGGTTTCGTGTCGTTACCAGGTAATTTTTTGGGGGGTCTCCTTATCCACCAGGCCCGCCCGCCGCAGGATGGGCAGCAGCGCACCGATCAGCAGCACCAGCAGCAGCGTCTGGAAGGGGAGCATGATGAGGTTCTTCCAAAAGCTGCCCACAGCCATGACGGACCAGGCCTTTCCATAGAGAATGGCGGACCACAGCGAGCCCAGCACTACATTCTGAATATTAGTCAGTAATTTCGCCAGAAACACCCGCCGGACGGTGAGCTTGGCCCGATAGAAAAACAGGGCGTAGATCAGCACCCCCAGCATGGTGGTCAGGGTGTAGCCAGGGAAAAAGGGATAGCCGCCGCCTCCGGTGAGGAAGAAGCTGAGGATGTCCTCCGTGAAGCCGAACAGCAACCCCAGCACCGGGCCGCACACCAGGGCACAGACGGACCGGGCAAGGAAGCCCCAGGTGATTTTGGCCCCGCCGAACAGGGGAACGGAGGGGATGCGGCTGAGCACCACGCACATGGCGATCATCAGGGCAGCGAAGATCAGCTTCCGCAGGTCCTTCAATTCTCTGGTGGCGTCCCGCCAGTAATCGGTGGAAAAGGGATGTGGATACATAAAAAATCCTCCTTCTGTGTTTCGGCAGTCCGTTTTCGGAGCGCCGCACAGAGGAGGGGAAATCGCCCGCGCCTTTATGCGGCAGCGGGATGCGGAACACACACTGCAAGGCTTTGCGCCCTTTCGTCCAGGAAACAACTCCCCGTTTTCCCGGCACTATTTCACACATGTGTTCCTACTCTGCCTTGAATTGGTATTATCATAATCCTTCTCATTCGGAAAAGCAATACAAAAAGTGCCCCAAATCGTAGGATTTGGGGCACTTTTTCAACAAAGCTTACTGAGCGGAAGCGGCAGCTTCCTCGGCAGCCTTCTTGGCGGCAGCGGCCTTCTCGGCCTGAGCCTTCTTGATGGCCTTGTACTTCTCCTTCTCCTCGGCGGTAGCCACGGGGAGGATCGCGTCGCGGGGGCAGACCTTGGTGCAGAGCTTGCAGCCCACGCACTTGTCATAGTCGATGACGGCCACGCCGTTCTCAACATGGATGGCGTCCTTCTTGCACTCCTTCTGGCACAGGCCGCAGCCGATGCAAGAGTTGGCGCAGACGCTCATGGCGGCCTTGCCCTTGTCCTGGTTGGCGCAGGCCACATGGACCTTCTTGGAGACGGGGACGGAGGTGATCAGGTGGCGGGGGCAGGCGGCCATACAGGCACCGCAGTTGGTGCACTTCTCGGGGTCCACCACGGCGGCGCCGTTGGGGCCGATGGACATAGCGCCGAACTGGCAGGCCTTCACGCAGGAGCCGAAGCCCAGGCAGCCGAAGTTGCACTCCAGGGGGCCGGCGGCCACCTTGGTGGCGGACAGGCAGTCCTGTACGCCCACATAGTCAAAGCGCTTCTTGGCGTTCACGCCGCCGTTGCAGCGGACGAAGGCCACCTGACGCTCACCGGTGGGAGCAGCCTGGCCCATGATCTCGGCGATGGCGGCAGCGTTCTCGGCGCCGGCGGGAGCACAGGCGTTGACGGGAGCGTCGCCGGCCAGGATGGCGGCAGCGCAGCCGGCACAGCCGGGATAGCCGCAGCCACCGCAGTTGGCGCCGGCCAGGTGGCTGAGGATGGCCTCCTCGCGGGGATCCTTCTTGACCTCAAAGATCTTGGAAGCAACGGCCAGGACCAGGCCGAACACAGCGCCCAGCACGCCCAGCACAACGATTGCAGCAATAATATTACCCATTTCAGTTGCCTCCTTACCAGATCTTCAGGCCGGAGAAGCCCATGAAGGCCAGAGCCATCAGGCCGGCGGTGACCAGCGCGATGGGGAAGCC
>CAMAZB010000155.1 GCA_945862785.1 uncultured Clostridia bacterium
AAAATGACCTCTCCGTCACGGCTGGTGTAGATCTCCAGCGGGTCGCCCTCGCGGATACGCATGGTACGGCGGATCTCCTTGGGGATGACGACTCTGCCCAGATCGTCGATCCGCCGCACGATTCCAGTTGCCTTCATATCGAAAACTCCTTCTTGTGTGAATTGCGGTATCGTTGACAACTGGTAGTATCCTCAATATTTTCCGCCTTATGCCGAAAGAGGGATTGGAGATGTCTGGCAAACGTGAAAAAACCGCCCGCCGGTCACCCGGCGGACGGTTGGGGGAAACATATCTTACTTTTTGGACTTGTTGCTTTCCCAGTGGGTGACACAGCAGGAGCAGGCGATGTCGCCGGTGACGTTCAGGCAGGTACGGCCCATGTCGAACAGACGGTCCACACCGTAGATGATCATGATGAGGTTGACGTCGATGCCCATGGCGGTCAGCACCATGGCCAGCATGATCATGCCGGCGCCGGAGACGCCCGCGGTGCCGATGGAAGCCAAGGTGGCGGTGACAACGATGGTCACCATCTGGCCGATGGTCAGGTGCATGCCGGCGCAGGTGGCCAGGAACACGGTGGCAACGCACTGGTAAATGGCAGTGCCGTCCATGTTGATGGTGGAGCCCAGGGGCAGCACGAAGGCGGCGATGTCGTCCTCGGCACCCAGCTCATGGGCGCACTCCTTGGAAACAGGCAGCGTGGCCGCGGAGGAGGTGGAGGTGAAGGCGAACATCATGGCGGCGAAGGCACCCTTGAAGAACTTTACGGGGCTGATGCCGGCAAAAGCCTTGGCGGAGAAGGAATACACCAGAACAGCGTGAAGGATGTAGGCAATGTAGGCACACAGCAGCACCAGAGCGAGAGAGCCCAGGATCTCGGCGCCCTGGGTGGCGACGACCCAAGCCATCATGGTGAACACACCGATGGGGGAGAGGCTGATGATGAACGCCATCAGGCGGTTGATGACCTCATTGAAGGAGGAGACGATGTCGCGGCACAGCTTGCCCTTTTCGCCGGCAGCCATGATAGCACCGCCGAAGAAGAGGGCGATGACGATGACCTGCAGCATGTTGGCCTTGGTGAAGGCATCCCACATATTGCTGGGGAAGATGCCGACCAAAGTGTCCATGAAGTTGGCACTGGTGGCCTTCTCCCACACGGCGCCCTCTTCCAGAGCCAGGGTGGGGAACAGGCCCGCACCGTTGAAGATGTTGGCCATGATCAGACCGATGACGCAGGCGATAGCGGTGGTGCAGAGGAAGTACGCCATGGTCTTCCAGCCCACGGCGCCGACCTTCTTCATGTCATCCATGGAGAGAATACCGTCGATCATGGAGAACAGCACCACGGGAACAACGATGAACTTCAGGAGGTTGACGAAAATGGTGCCAAAGGGCTTCAGGTAGTTGGCAGTAAAGTCGGCTGTGCCAGTGAAATAGCAGATCAGACCGACAGCGACGCCCAAGACCAGGGCAATCAGGATTTGCATGGGAAGGCTGATTTTTTTCTTCATACACTCACCTCAATCAAAAATTTTCGCTCTCTTTCTCACTTGAGGAGCCAGCTTTCGGTTTTGAAAAGAACTCCTCTCTTGTATAGTATACAGAAAGATGGCCCGTTTGTAAAGAACTTATCAAAAAAGACTTAACAAAAGCTGGGAATTGAGCAGATTATACAGACTTGATATCGTAACCGCAAAAACGGATCGCCGCCTTTGCCAGTTCAGCGGTGGGGTCCACCACAGGCTGCGACAGGGAGAGAGCCTGAGCCGCCAGAGGCAGCTCCGTGCAGCCGAGGATGAAGTAGTCCGCGCCCCGGACAGTAAGGGCTTCCGCCACGGCCTCCATGTCTGCCCGGTAGTCCTCCGGGCCCTTGCCTGCCTTGACACCGTCATAGATGACCCGCATCAGGGCGTCCTGTTCTGTCTCGCGGGGAAGAAGGAAGGGCACGCCTTCCTTTTCCAGCGCCGCCTGATACAGTCCGGCAGCCAGAGTCCCCTTGGTGGCCAGCACTGCGGCGGTCCCGTCGGGGAACCGGTCGGCGCAGGTTTTGGCCGTGGCCTCCAGCATACTGAGGAAGGGGACCTCCGTCAGTGCCTGGAGCCGGGGCAGGAAGTAATGGGCGGTGTTGCAGGGCATGATGATGCAGTCCGCCCCGCAGGCTTCCAGCTTCCGCAGGGAGTCCGTCATGGCGGGCAGGGGGTCGGCTCCGCCGGAGAGAATGGCGGCGGTACGGTCGGGGATGGAGGCGTTGTCGTCGATGTAAACGCGGATGTGGTCGTTGTCCCGGGCGGCGTCCGTCAGCAGAACGATCTTGCGGAACAGGTCCGCTGTGGCCAGGGGGCCCATGCCGCCCAAAATACCGATGCTCTTTTTCATAGCGCACACCTCAGCTCCAGAATTCGGGGAAAAGCAGCTCGCTGCCGACCTTCAGAGTCAGCAGAATGAGAACGATGATAACGGTGGGCCGGACGATCTTGCTTCCGTTTTTGATGGCAAGACCGGCGCCGATGTAGTGGCCGGCGATGGAGGCCACCGCGGAGATGAGGCCTACGCCGATAAATACCTTGCCCGCCATCAGGGCGGTGAACAGGCTGCCCAGGTTGGAGGACAGGTTGATGACTTTCACACCGCCGGCGGCGTGGCGGGTGTCCAGCTTGGCCAGGCGGATGAAGATCAGCATCAGGAAGGTGCCGGTGCCGGGGCCATAGTAGCCGTCGTAGGCGCCGATGACCAGAGCGCCTGCCCAGACGATGGCCGCCTGCTTTTTGAAATCGATCTCCCCCGGCTCGTCCGGCCATTCCCGGTTCCGCAGGGTGACGAAGGCCACTACCGGCAGCACCACCAGCAACAGGTATTTCAGCACGACGTCCGGGGTGTGGAGCTGCAGCCAGGTGCCGCCCATGGAACCCAGCAGAGCCAGAACAATGGAGGGAGCAAAGAGCTTCCAGTCCACAAAGCCGTTTTTAATGAACCGGGCGGTGGAGAACACTGTGCCGATGCCCGCCGAGAGCTTGTTGGTGCCCAGGGCGTAATAGGTGGGCAGTCCGGTGAAGGCGATCAGATAGGTGGGTACGGAAATGATGCCGCCGCCGCCGGCAATGGCGTCCATAAAGGACGCCAGAAACACGCCTGCACAGATCAGCAGGATGATCCACAGAGGAAAGCCGTTCACCGTGAAATCGGTAAACAGGGAAAATACGTTATCCAGCATGAAAATCAGACCTCCAAAGGGCTGTGACAAAATTCAACTTATTGTAACAGACAGCATGGTTAAAATCAATATGGGGCAAGGAGAAGTAAAAAACTAAGCAGCTTGTCGAAAAAGTCTTTTCGACAGCCGGTAACAAATATATCCAATCCTTGAAAGGATTGCCAAAAATAAACAAAAAATACTGTGAAAACAGAAAAGAAACTGGATGAATAAACCAAAAAACGGCCCCTTTTTCGACGGCGTCATTCTTGACGCGTTTTTCCGCAGGACGTATAATATATTATACAATGTACCGTATTATGCCTGAGAGCGCATGTCCACGGGAAGAACAAAGAAGAGCCCCCGGTCATCCGGCGGGGAGAGGAGTACATATGGCGAAAAACGATCAGACCGCTCGGTTCCACAGCGGCACACTGACCGACGGGTGGCGCTGGTTCGGCGCCCATCCGGCTGAACGGCGGGGAAAGCCCGGCTGGATGTTCCGTGTCTGGGCGCCTCACGCCCAGAGCGTGTCCGTGGTCGGTGACTTTAACAACTGGGATCAGGAGGCGAACCGCCTCACCCGGAAGGGCGAGGTCTGGGAGGGCTTCATCCCCGGCCTGGAACCCTATACCTCTTATAAGTACGCCGTCTTGGGCTGCGACGGCAAGGTCCATATGAAAGCGGACCCCTACGGATTCCATACGGAGACCCGGCCCGCCAC
>CAMAZB010000156.1 GCA_945862785.1 uncultured Clostridia bacterium
TTCGGGCGTCCGCGGGTCGCCAGCAGACAGATCTCCGCGTTGGCCCGCGTCCAGTAGCCCATGCCCGTAAAAAGGTTGTCTGATTTGGGACACTGCTTGATCCAGACGAAGGCGACGGTCTTGAAGGTAAAGCCCCAGGCGTCCATAACGCACCAGGCCTCCCGCAGCATGGGGAAGGTGATCCATAAAAACAGGGCACAGTCCCTGTCCGCCAGCTCCCCCACGGGCAGGGCTTTGATCGCCTCGATGCTCATGGTGGGATAGTGGCTTTCGGCGCTGCGCCCCGCGCCCTTCCTGCTCCAGACCTTGTAGGCCCAGGGCGGGTCCGCGTATATGACCTTGTATTTTTTCACATCCTCTGCCTCCCGTCAGTGCGCCCCGAACAGGCTTTTTGCCAGACTGCCGGTTTTGAACAGGGTGTAGCACAGCAGCACCGTATAGCCCAGGCACTCCCAGATCGCCGTGGTGATGTTGTCGCCCACGGCGATATTCTGCACCAGCACCGCGTAGATGCCCACGCAGACCATAATGAGGAACGCCTGGAACCCCAGGGCCAGCAGGGAGCGGAGATAGTTCTGCCCCGTCTGGCCCCACTCCCGGTTGGCCATCGTGGCAAAGGGGATCGGTCCGATGGAGGTCACAAGGTAGATCTCGATCATCCTGCCGTAGATGACCAGGATAATGGCGATCGTGAGGATATGGGCGCAGAGGCCCACAAAAATGCTTTGGAACCACAGTCCCAGCAGCGCCCCGATGCTCCAGTCCGCCAGGGTGGTTTCCAGATCCCCCACCACGCCGGATATGTCAATGCCCGCTTCGGAGATGATGACGCCGGCGCTCTGGTTGACCACGCTCTGCGCCATGTCGAATACGGCCATGACGATATTCCAGGTATTCGTCACGATCAGGACAGCGCAGAAGGTTTTGAAGATCCACTTCCAGAAAAGCCAGGTGTCGAAATCGTGGAGATTGTTCTTTTCGACGATAAGCTGGATCAGCTCATAACACATGACAAAGGTGAGGATGATGCCCGCGATCGGCACGATGACCGTCTCGGACAGGCTACGGATCATGTTGAAGATGCCGCCGTTCCAACCGGAGGGCGTCATGCCCACCTCGCCGGCGATCTCACCCACCTTCGCGTTTACGGTATCAAAGGTCCCGGAGAGGTTGGAGATGATGCCGTCGATCAGCACCTCTTTGAACCACTCCTGGATCATCTCAATTATCACGGGGGCTCACCTCCTTTGAGGCGGTGCCCGCCGTGAAACGGACGCCGCCCCAGGGGTTTTGACAGGGCATCAGCCCAGCAGACCGGAGAGCAGGGGGATCAGGAGCACGCCGATCAGGGCAACGCCGCCGCCCGCGATCAACTGCTTGATGCCCTGGCTTTTGGCCGCGGGGTTATCCTGGCCGTAACCTTCCAGAAGGTTAATACCGCCCCACACGCACAGGCCGCCGCCCAGGGCGATGACCAGGGTCTGCAATACGTCGATAGCACTGTTGAAAAATTCCATAATTCACATTTCCTTTCGTTTTGTAGAATCGTTTTCGGTTTCCAGGTCGCTTGCTTTCAATTCGTACATCTCGAAAGGCTCGTCCGGCTTTACGATAGCCGGCCTGCGCTTCATGTACCGTTCCACATCAAAGGTGTTCTTTTTGTCGGCGTCGGACAAATACCTGTAACGGGGGTGCTTTGTGATATCGTACTTATCACTGAAAAATGGGCGCACGCCCCGAAGCTGCAGGATACATTTGCCGCCGTCCATGACCGCGATCTCGTCCTGGGTCATCAACTCCTTTCCCAATTTCTGATAACTGAGGCCGTGGGAGGTCTGCGCGCCCCGGTTCTCGGACTGGTTCAGGCTGTCGATGGTCTCTTTGCCCAGCAGTTCCGAGATCTCCTTGAGCGTTGACTTCTCCTTGCCTCCCAAAAACAAGGTGGTGTCGCAGTTGCCCACAATGGTATCTGCGGCGTCCTTGTAGATGGTTTTCAGTTGCGACTGGCTCTGCAAAATAATAGAAGCCGATATTTCACGGCTTCGGATGGTGGCGATCAGCTTGTCGAAGTTTGGTATCTGTCCGATGTTGGCGAACTCGTCCAGGAGGCAGCGCACATGGAACGGCAGCCGTCCGCCGTAGAAATCGTCCGCTTTATCACACAGAAGGTTGAACAACTGGCTTTGCAGCATGGCAATGACGAAATTGAAGGTGGTATCCGTATCGCTCATAATGAGGAACAGCGCCGTTTTCCGGTCGCCCAGGGTATCCAGCTCCAGCTCGTCCTCCGTCATAATGTCCCGCAGCTCCCGGATATCGAAGGGGGACAGGCGGGCGCCGCAGCTCACCAGAATACTTTTCAGAGTCTTGCCGGCGGCCATTTTGAACTTGACATACTGCTTGACGGCGAAGTGGTCCGGCTGCTTTTTCGCCAGATCGTCAAAGAGGATATCCACGGGGCTTTTGTAGGTCTCGTCATCCTCTCTGGCTTCGCAGGCGTTGATCAGGTCCAGCAGGGTGATGAAATTCTTCTCGTCATCCTCCGCCTCGTACCAGATGTAGCCGATCAGGGCGCAGTACAGAAGGCGCTCGGCCTTAATCCAGAAATCCTCCGAAGATTTTTCGCCGTCCCCCTTGGTGTTGGCGATAATGACGTTGACCAGTTTGAGGATATCCTTCTCGCTGCGCACATAGGCCAGGGGGTTATACTTCATGCTTTTGGAAAAGTTGATGGTATTGAGGACCTTGATACGGTACGGCTCATAAATGACCTTGCCGTGGCGGTCCCGCACCGGTTTTCCATCCTCGTCCAGCTTCGGCGCGCCCCGCAGCAGCATGGTCCCCGTTTCTTTCAGGAGCTGGCCTTTGGGATCGGTGATGACATAGGAGCTGTGCATCTGCATGATAGACGGCTTGACGAAAAACCTTGTTTTGCCGGAGCCGCTGCCGCCGATGACCAGGATATTCTTATTTCTGGCCGTTTTCGGATCCTTCGGCCGGCTGGTCATGGTGAGGCGTTCCGTCCGGGTCAGAGGAATGTTCCAATCGGGAACGGGGTCTATGTAGGGCGCGATATCCTCCGGTCGGCCCCATCTCGCGCTGCCGTACTCCACGCCACGGCGATATTTCTTCGCGTTTTTCGCTTTCAGGTACACCGCCAGCCGGACAAGCGCCGCCCCGGCCACGCCCAGCAGCAGATCCAGAGGATGCAGGCTGAGCCAGAGGGAGGCAAAGGCCTCGGTGAAGCCCTGGGCGATACGAAGCAGCTTTTCCGAAGCGTCCGCCCCCGGTGAGAGCCGGACCGCCTGACAGAGCTTATCAAAGAGCCAGGCAAACAGCAGATACGGAAGGTTCGGCAGCAGGACCTTTTTCAGCTTTCCCGTCATCGTTCCAGCCCCCGGTCCCTGTTTTTGACCTTCTCGCCCCGCTCCAGCTCCTGCCGCTTCGCCTGCTCCTTGGCCTTGGTCAGCCGCCTGCGGATGGAGGGCTTTTTCTCCTTCGCCAGATTCTTTGCGGAGAACTCGCGGAAGGCCGCCGTCACCGCGTCGGCGTCCCTGCCCTTGAAGAACACCAGGTAGCGGGGGATCTCCCCGGTGGTATCTTTTTTCAGGGCAAAGTCAATGCCGTACTTCTTCGCCGTGGCGGAGAACGCCTTGATATTCTGGTCCGTGATCTCGATATTGGACACGCCGGCTCCATGCTTCATAAGCTGCCGGATGGTCTGCTTGCCGTGATGGAGCTGGGGATCATTCTTGTGCTTTTCCATATCCGCCAGCACCTTCTTCATGGCCTGCTGCAAAAGCTGGGCGGTCATTTTACCGGTCTGCACACAAAGCGCAAGGGTTTTCTGCGTGATTTCTTCCTGCAAGGCGTTCACCTCCGATCTCCGC
>CAMAZB010000157.1 GCA_945862785.1 uncultured Clostridia bacterium
CCTCTCGCGTTTCCAGTCCTCCACCACCAGCTCATAGTGATACTCGATCTGCCGGCTGCCGGCCAGATCGGCGGCGAAACTGATACAGAGGCCAAGGTCATACCCACTCTCTTGCAGGGCCTGGTATGAGCGTTCCAGGTCCTGGCGCGTCAATGCCGCACGCCGGTCACGCTCTCTCCGGATCTCCTCCAGAATTGCGAGCGTTGATTTTTTCATGTACGCGTCAGACGCAAAACCCCCATAAGCGTGATGTTCCCATCCGCATCCGCTTCGATCTCAGCCCAGGGGGACAGCTCCTCGTCAAAAATCTCGCCGGTGATGTTCGTGTTGTAGAGGATCTTCCCATCCTCTTCTTTCCATACGTGCTTGCCCGCCACAATGCAGCTGCCGACTACCTCGCACCCTTCCGCAACAGCCTTGTCGATCTCCGCCTGAGCTGTGCCCTGGGGGATGCGGATCAGATCGCAGACCGTTCCATCCGGCCTGAATTCCGTGATGGCGTCAAACATGGAGAGGTCGAAGTCCTCGATTTTCTCCGCTTCCTCCCGCGTGACCCACTTCATCTCGCCGCCCGCCGCCGAGAGTACGGCAGACACCTTCCATTGACCGATCAGGTTCATATAGCGCATCTCCTTTTTACATGATCTTCCGCCGATGTTCTGAGCGGCGAGTCAAGCCCACGGGTCATTGGCCTTCGGCTGGCGGATATCGGTCAGCAGGTACTGCTCCCACAGGCACCACTGGCCATCCGCCTTCTTGCGCAGCTTGATGGGCCGGGGACTGTCCGCGCCGCCGCAGGCGATATACAGGCGGGCGTAATTTTCTTCGTCATAGGAGTGCGGACCCGAGGTGACGGTGACGGTGTAGGGCTGGGCGGGAGTGTAATTGTTCTCCGGCGTGGCGCCGGCGAAATAAGAGAAGATGATATAGTTGCGAGCCCCGCCCCGGAAACGGTCCTTGATGAAGGAGATATCCTGCCCGTTCAGCGGCCGCGGCCCCCGCAGGAAGTTCAGCAGCTCGGTACCCACTGCCTGATCTGCGGCAAAGGCGCACAGGGCGCAGACGGCCAGCGCCGCCGTTTTGAAGGGGGTGTCCATCGCCGCCTCCGGCAGCGCTTGCATCTGCGCCACGCTCTCAGGCAGGGCGGTAAAGGTGAAGGTCTCACGCTGGTTGCCCATGTTCTGCATGGCGGACCGGGCCGCCGTCTTGATCTGGGACTGAGCCTTGCTCTTCATCTGGTCAAAAATACCCATTGGTATCCTCCTTTTCGTTGTGTGTTCAGTTGTAGACAAGGGCCAAGTACATCTCCGCTTTATCTTCCTCCCCGAAGAAGCCGGGCCTTGTGCCGATTACTGGGTCTTCACAGATATAAAGGTCCTCCCCAGAGGGGGAGATCGTCACCGGATAGCTGCCCTCCGTGACGTTCCCGATTCCATCGATGACCTGTAGATACAGGCGCTCACCATTCATTTCCCGGACGTCGGAATATTTCATACCGCCTGCAAGCATACGCATCGGTAGCTTTTCATTCGCTGTCCGTGCCTGGTCAGCCAGGGTAATACATCTCGCTGACATACTCCAAGGCTACGATTTCCCAGCTGATGTCATCGTAGTAGACCTCGATCCAGGCCTCGCCGTAGTCATCCATGAAGCAGATGGTGCAGGCATCGTTGAACCACCATTGGCCCTCCGTGATCTCGCCGTCGAAATCGAGGGAATAGGTGCCGTCGTCATAGAAGGTGAAGCTCCACTGGTCGCCCGCCTCGCAGTAGAAAGGGGAGGCAGTGAGGGAGGCCAGAGCCTCATCATAGATGGCGCTCATATACCACTGCTCTCCGATCATGTCATAGCAGGTCAGGTTGTCGAGGAACACAAAATCCACTGCCGGGTCGCCCTCCCAGCTGTTCACATAGTGTCCATCCTCGCTTTGCATGGGCATATTCGTGCGTTCGCCGCCGTCATCAATGGTCAGATAGCCGTCTTCAAACATGAGATAGTAGTCCGATAGCTTGTCGCCGTCCGGGTACCAATGCACATAGTCATTGCTGCCGTCGTTTTCATAGCCCCACTTCATGTCCTCGGGATCCACCACAGCCTCCGGCTCCGGCACAGGTTCCGGGATAACAGGCTCCTGTGTGGTCGTGCCGGGCGTTTGGGTGGAACTGCCCGCGCTGGGGGCGGGGGCGTCTGTTCCTGTTTTGTTCTTTCCGCAGCCGGCCAGCGCCAGAATCATACAAAGGGCAAGCAAAAAGCTGATCGCCCGTTTCGTTGTTCTTTTCATATCCGAATCCTCCTGTATTCTCTGATTAAAAATTTCCGCTCTTTCCCGAAAAACCATCGCTGTCTACGGTGGTGCCGCCGCTGCCGGAGTCTCTCTCAATCTTCGTGCGGGTCTCGGTGGTATGGGTAAAGTGATCCTCCCGCCCCGTGATCTCCACGTTCCCGGCGGTGAGGTAGGCGTCGGCCTTTGTCTTGGCAGACACGGACTTCATCAGGCGATCTGACAGCCACACAGTGACCACGAAGGCCGCCACGCAGCCCACCAGCAGGGAGATACCGATTCCAGCCAGGACGATCAGAGGGTTGCTGTCCACGTCCAGAGGATGGCCCGCCCGGGCGGACTGAAGCATGGAGTCACTCTTTTCCAGATAGTCGGAAAAGCCGTTGTACCACTCGTCATCCCCGAAGTCGTCCAAAAAGGCATCGGCGAGCTTATCCTTGCCATAGTCGGTGAAAGCGGTGTTGCCGTAGCCGTAGGCGATAAGGGTGTAATCCCGCTCCTCCATGGACAGAAGGAGCAATTCACCGCTCTTTTCCTCGCCGTAGCCCAGGGAATATTCCTGGTAGAAGGTCTTAGCGGCCTCATAGACCGTTTCGTCATAGACATAGTCGGTGAAGTCGTCCACCACGATGATATACACGCCGCATTTATATTTCAGGGAAATTTCCTCCGCCCGTGTCTCCAGCGACCGCCACTCCTGGTCGGAGAGAATCCCGGCCTCATCGGTGACGAAGTTCAGTTGTGCCTCATCAAAGCCGGCAGCCAGAGCAGGAACGCACAGGAAGATAGCCAACAGCATCGTAGCCAGAAGGGTACTGATCCGTCTTTTCATTCTGTTACCCTCCTCTCAGGCCAAAAAGACTTCCGCGATCCACTGGCCCAGGCCGCTCCAGAGCATCAGGCCGCTGAGCACCACAGCCAGGACGGCGAAGAACACCGAGACCTTTCCATTGGATACAGGCAAATCGCCCACCATGTTGCCCGTTTGGCCGTTCATCATAAAGAGGTAGTCCTGGCCCTTCCACTTGGTACGCAGCGTCCAGACCGGCATCAGCGCATAATGTACCTTGCCGCGGCGAAGGCGAACATTCCCGCCCACCTGATTCACCGTCTCATAGCCGGATACATCCCGGCGCATCTGGTCAATGGCGGAATTGTGGCACCGCCGGTCGGCACGTTCCATGCTCTCCTGAGCAGTCACATCGTATTTATCCGCAAGGTACCCTGGGAGATAGGCAGTGGAAAAGGGCTTCAGGTCGGCGTAGTCAAAGGGTTCAATGGAATCCATGTAATCGTCAGGCATTTTCTTGGATCCGTCTACAGGTACACGCTCAAACTCCATGGTGCCGGAGCGCCACACATCAAAATGCTCGGTGACGGTGACCCGGTAATCCCCGTCCCTGTGGGTATGAGAACGGGTGGCGTGGAACCGGCAGTCCGCCTCCGCGCCGGTATCAAACAACCAGAAGGGAACATAGATACCCTGTACCTCCTCCAGATGATTGCCGCTGGTGAAGGCGCGGGGCAGGAAGAATTTTTTGCTGTAGTGCTTTTTCAGTGCCGC
>CAMAZB010000158.1 GCA_945862785.1 uncultured Clostridia bacterium
TGACATTGCCGGCTGCCGGGGGAGTATTGCTGTCAGTTTTTCCGAAGATGGACCGTGCAGACGGTCAGACCGTAGAAGGGCTGGCCGACGGTGGAGACCAGATTTTCCAGTACGCCGGTCTGGGTGAGGACCGAGGTGGATTTGAAGCACACCGGGAGGATTGGTGCCTCCTTCTGTAAATGGCGGCACAGAGACTTCATGGCGGCAGCACGGTCATTTGCCCCGGCGAAGGCAGCGAGGAGACGGTCCGTTTCCTCGCTGGACCAGCCGCCGTGATTCAGGATGCCGCCGGTGGACAGCAGGGCGGACAGGTCCCAGTCGGCACGGAGCCGGACCTCGCCGTAATACAGGTCGAAATTCCCGGCAGCCAGAGCGGCGGTATATTCCTCCCAGGGCAGGGAGCGGACGGCCATGGGAATACCGGCGGCGGTGAAGCTTTCCGCCAGATGGGTGGCTACGGCGGCCTTGAAGCTGTTTTCCGCGTTGACCAGCAGGGTTAGGGAACGGCCGCCGGTGTAGCCGCTCTCACGCAGGGCGGTGGACAGGCTCTCAAGGGAGTAGTCCTGCTCCAGATCCGCGGGATACAGAGGCGAAACAGGGGAGACGGGGAACTGGGCGGCGTCGCCGTGACCGGAGAGAAAGGCGCTGACGATGCGGTCACGGTTGATCCCGGCCCACAGGGCCCGACGGAAGGCCGGGTCATCCAGGGGAGATCGGCTCACATTACAGCCGATATACTGAAAAACAGTGGTATCCGTATCCTGATAGCTGATGTCGCCTGTGACGCTGATGGGGGACACGCCAGTGAGGTCGGCGGTAATGAGCTGTACGTCCCGGGAGGTGAAACGGTAGAGCATGGTTTCCTGGTCCGCAGCCTCTACCAGAAAAATGCGGTCAGTGGGCTGCTTGTCCCCCTGCCACCAGGTTTGGTTAGACACCAGACAGGCGCCGGACTCCGTCTGGGACAGGAGATAGGGGCCGGTGCCGATGGGCGAGGTTTCCGAACCGGACTTGATGATGGGAATGTCCAGCAGGGCGGGCAGGCCGCTGTTGGGGGCGCTCAGCGTCACGGTGACGGTGCCGTCACCGGCTGTGACAGCGGTGATGCCGGTCAGACGGGCACCGTAGCGCTCGGAAGTCCTGGCCCGGTTCAGCACCGCCCGGATGTCGGCGGCGGTGAGGGGAGAGCCGTCGGAAAAGGTGACACCGCTTCGGAGCGTAAAGACGTAGGAGGTAAAATCCTCATTGGCGGTATAGTCGGCGCACAGCCAGAGCTGGGGTTCGAGATTAGGCCCCAGACGGAACAGCCCCTCGCAGAGAAGGGAGGAGACCACCTGCTGCATCCCGTCCGGACAGGTCACCGGATCCAGGGACTGGTCCGGGGCATAGGGCAGGGATAGCTGCTCGGGCAAAAGAGAATGCTTGTCGTCATCCTCCTGGACTTCGCTGGGCTGGAGCAGTTCCGGGCTTTCCTCCTCCAGAGGTTCCGCCTGCCAGCAGCCGGACTGGAGGCCGACACAGGCCAGGGCGCATATGATAGCAATCAATCGCTTTTTCATAGCGGGAAAACTCCTTTTGAAAATCAGGGACGGACGATTACGGCGACCTGAACGCCCCGGGCATTGCCCATCTTCCGGTGGGACCAGAAAAGGTCCGGGCGGCAGGCGGTGCACAGGCCGCAGGTGTCGATGCGCTCCGGGAGAACACCTGCGCGCGTCAGCCACTGGCGGTTCAGACCCGCCAGGTCCACATGGTATTTGGGGGCTTCCCATTGGATATACGGCTCCGCGTCGGCGCCCAGAGCGGCCCGCATGGCGTCGGGCACATCGCTGTCCGTTTCAAAGCAGCACGGGCCGATGCAGGGGCCGATGGCGGCGAGGATGTTGGCGGGCTTTGCGCCGTATTCCGACGCCATGGCCGCTACCGCCTTTTCCACGATGCCTCCGGCGCAGCCCCGCCATCCGGCGTGGACGGCGCCTACCGATCCGGTGACAGGATCGTGGAGCAGGAGGATGCCGCAGTCGGCGGAAAAGACCACCAGGGGCAGCTCCGGTTCATTGGTGATGAGGGCATCGGCGGTGTAGCCCCGCTCCCGCCACAGCCCTTTGCCCGCGTCGTAGGCGGTGCAGACCCGGACGGTAGTCTCGTGGACCTGCTTGCTAAGGACCACTCTTTTTTCATCCAGCCCCACAGCGCCGCAGAAGCGGCGGTAATTCTCCGCCACCGCGGCGGGGTCATCGCCTCGGCTGGGCCCCAGGTTCAGACTGTCCCAGGGAGGGACAGACACACCACCCTTTCGGGTGGAGAAGGCATGACGGACGCCGGATAAAAGGGGAGAGGTCAAAAAGACAAGACCGTTTTGTTCGTGAGTTTCAAAGGGCATGGGAACCTCCGTTCAGTCCTGTTTTTCTTCTACTGTATGATGGTGATAGCCCTGGTAGGCATTGTTCAGCCCGGCCAATAGGACAAAAAAGCCGATGGCGGACAACAAAATGGCAAACCCACCCAGAAGGATGCCTGCTACGCACAACAACCCGCCTGTCAGCAGCAGGGCAATGCCGTAAAGGATGTCCTTGACGTCCTGCAAAAGGGCTAGGACGCCGTCGTTGTCTTTCATGGAAAACTCCTTTCGATAGTAGAGCGCCCCCTGCCCTCCGGCAGGAGAACAGGGGGCGTGGGAATGAGAAATTGAGCGCAAAGGTAAGAGATAAGAGACATCCCGCACCCGCAGGCACTTAGGAAAAGGGCTAGGAAAAACCTACGGTTTTTCCAGTTCTTTCGCCGGAGGCGAAAGAAGAAATTTCAATTATTTTCGCCGCGGCGTGTACGTGGCGAACATACCTTGACCCGTGTGCCCTTGGGGGGACTTTAAGGGGGGACGAAGTCCCCTCTTTAATCAGGATGGTATTCCTTACAAGTGCACTTCTTCCACTTCAACCCGCTGCCGCAGGGGCAGGGGTCGTTGCGGCCGATCTTGACGGTCTTCTTCACGGGCTGCTTCTTCGGCGCGGTGCCGTCGCCGCCCACGTTTTCCACCATGCCCTTGGCCACCCGCTCACGCTTGACCTCCTCGTCCTTCTTCAGACGGACGGAGTACAGCCGGCGGACGGTCTCGTCCTGGATGGCAGAGACCATCTCCTCAAACATATTCAGGGATTCCCGCTTGTAGACGTCCACGGGGTTGTTGTTGCCGTAGGCCTGGAGCCGGATGCCCTGCTTCAGGTCGTCCATGGCGTCGATGTGGTCCATCCAGTATTCGTCTACCACCCGGAGCATGATGACCCGCTCCAGCTCCCGCATGATGGGAGCGGTGATCTCCTGTTCTTTTGCCGCGTAAGTCGCTTCGGCAGCCTGGATGCACAGGTCCGTCAGTTCCTCCTGGGTCTTGGAGGGGATTTCGCTGGCGGGGACGGTGATAGCAGAGGGCAGGAAGTAGGTGCCCTCCAGGCTCCGCATCATCTCCTTGTATCCAGCGGCGTCCAGGTGCTGGTTTTCGCCGAAGGCCAGGGCCACATGGTTGGCGATGGAGGTGTGCATCATGTTCAGCACGGTGTCCTTGATGTCCATGCCGTCCAGCACCTGGCGACGCTGGGCATAGATGATCTCACGCTGCTTGTTCATGACGTCGTCGTATTCCAGCACGGACTTACGGGACTGGAAGTTCCGGCTTTCCACGGTGGTCTGGGCGTTTTCGATGGCCTTGGTGAGCATCTTGTTCTCGATGGGGGTGTCCTCGTCCAGGTCGAACTTCTCCATCATGTTGGTGATGCGTTCACCGCCGAACAGGCGCATGAGGTCATCCTCCAGGGAGATGTAGAACCGGGTCTCGCCGGGGTCGCCCTG
>CAMAZB010000159.1 GCA_945862785.1 uncultured Clostridia bacterium
TCCTGATATTTCTTGCCTCTAAACAATGTTACTTCCTCCTCATAGTGGTTCTTCGGACTCTAAGTTCCTCCCACTGTATGGAGCGGCCTTGTCAGCCGCTCGGCTAATCGTTATGAATGTTAGTCGCCCACGACAACGCCCATGGAGCGGGCGGTACCGGCGATCATGCTCATGGCGGCTTCCAGGCTGGCGGCGTTCAGGTCCTTCATCTTGATCTCAGCGATCTTCTGGATAGAGGCCTTGGAAATGGTGGCCACCTTGTTCTTGTTGGGGACACCGGAGCCGGACTCGATGTTGCACTCCTTCTTGATCAGGACGGCCGCAGGGGGCGTCTTGGTGATGAAGGAGAAGGAACGGTCGGCATAAACGGTGATGACGACGGGGATGATCATGCCCATGTCGTTCTTGGTACGCTCGTTAAACTCCTTGGTGAACGCGGCGATGTTGACGCCGTGCTGGCCCAGAGCGGGGCCAACGGGGGGAGCGGGAGTCGCCTTGCCTGCGGGGATCTGCAGTTTCACATAACCAGTAATCTTCTGTGCCACGGAGTAGCACCTCCTAAATTATAAATGTGGTAGCGGACTTCCAGGAGTCCGTCCTTGGCGGGACTTTTCAGCCCCTCCCACTTGCATCCATCGGATGCTCTTTTCAGTTCTGGACCTCGACTTGATCCAGTTCCAGGTCCACCGGGGTCTCGCGGCCGAACATAGAGACCATCACGCTGACGCGGTTTTTCTCGGGTTCGATCTCCTCGACGATGCCGGTAAAGCTGGCCAGGGGGCCGTCCACGATCTTCACATGGTCGCCCACATTGTACTTGACAACAATCTCGTGCTTTTCCATGCCCATGGCAAGGACCTCTTCCTCCGTCAGGGGGATGGGCTTGTTGGCGGAACCGACAAAGCCGGTGACGCCGCGGACATTCCGCACCAGGTGCCAGGTATCATCCGTCATAACCATCTTGATGAGCACGTAGCCGGGAAACACTTTCCGCTCCACCTCTTTGGTGGCGCCGGAGTCCGTGACCTCGGTGACCGTCTCCATGGGGATCTCCATCCGCAGGATCATGTCCTCCATGTTGCGGCCGGTAACGAACTTCTCAATGCTGGTCTTAACGGCGTTTTCGTAGCCGGAATAGGTATGGATCACATACCACTTCGCGCTGTCTGACATATCCTTACTCCTTAAGCGCCAAACACGTTCAGGATCATCTGCACGGCGGAGACCGCCACGAAATCGAAGATCCAGATGCAGGCGCCGATCACGGCGGAGCACAGCAGCACGGTGCCGGTGTTCTTCAGCACGGTCTGCTTGTTGGGCCAGACGACCTTCTTCAATTCGCTTTTCATTTCACGGAACCAGAGGCCGCGATCCTTCTTCTTAGCTTCTTCTGCCATTCTTTTTACACGCCCTTTCTTTCATTCATCGCCATTACTTGGTTTCGGTGTGGAGCGTGTGCTTCTTGCAGAAGGGGCAATACTTGTTCAGTTCAAGCTTGTCCGGGGTATTCTTCTTGTTCTTCATCGTATTGTAGTTTCTCTGCTTGCACTCGTTGCATCTCAAAGTGACTTTAACGCGCATCTAACGGCACCTCCTTATTATTGGTATCATTCCCGGCGACGCCGGGGATACCGACTGCCTCCCTGCCAAGTTCAGTGACCGGGCCGCCGCGGCTGAAAAGCGAAAATCGCGCACGACAACCAAGCCCTTTTTCACAGGTAATAGAGATTGTACCATAAGTCAATCAACTGGTCAACCGTTTTTTCTAAAAAATTTCCAGGAATTTTCCCGCTTCCCTTCCCGCTTGCACGGAGCCTCCAGACATGCTATCATACACATAGAAAAAGCGGAAGAGAGGACGCCTTATGCGTATCATGGCCATCGACTACGGCGACGCCCACACCGGCATCGCCATCTCCGACCCCACCGGTTTTCTGGCCGGCTTCACCACCACCATCAACGCCTACCGCCCGGAAGTGGTATCGGAGCAAATCGCCGCATTGGCGAAAGAGCACGGTGTAGAGGAGCTGGTGCTGGGCCACCCCATCAATATGGACGGCACCCGGGGGCCCCGTTCGGAAAAAGCCCAGGCCATGAAGGTCCTGCTGGAGGACACCACTTCCCTGCCGGTCGTCCTCTGGGACGAGCGCCGCACCACCATCGACGCCCACCAGATCCTGATGGGCAGCGGCAAGAACGCCAAAAAGCGGAAAAAGGTGGTGGACGCCGTAGCGGCGTCCCTGATCCTGGAAGGATACCTGACTTATAAAAAGAGCCATCCGTAACAAGACACGGGGCGCGCCTGCGCCCCGTGTCTTATTTCACATCTCGTCCCGGATGACCTCTTCGGGCGGCTGATCAAGCTGCCAGGGGTCGCTCAGGAGATTGTGGAGATACCGCATACAGGAGGCGAAATAGAAGCCGTCCACAATGCGCTCGTCAGTGACGAAATTGCAGTCAATGTACTTCCTCAGCTCCACGCTGCCGTCCCGCTTCGTTTCAAACACCCGCCGCTTCTTTCCGAAGGAGCAGAACACCGGCACGTTGCCGAAATCATACAGATGGTGATAGATAGGCGGGATACCCAGAGACGCCATGGAGGTGATATACAGCGATCCATGGAAGGGTGAAAGCTTCGTCAAAAACCGGGGCAGCAGGCCGAAATAGTCCATGCTCTGGAGCAGGAACACAAAGAATTTCAGCAGCAGTCCGGGGATGAGGTTGAAGGCTCCCGCCAGCTTGTCGAAGGAGGTATCCGCCGGGGCTTCTTTCACTTCCCGCACCTTGGCGTTGAACCGCCCGTAAACCGTTTCCGCCGTGTCCGCCGGGTCAAAGGTCACCTTGATGACCGTATCGGGGGAGTCGGTGGACATCTCCTTTTTGATGGTCATATTAACCTCAATCTCCCGGTCCCGGCTGAAAATACGCTGGCCGGCGATAAAGCGGTTCAGCCCCGGATACCGCGCACAGGTCCGGACGTAGGCGGCCAGCAGTACATGGAGCACGCCAAAATTCTTCAGCCCCGCCTTCCGCTTTTCCACGATGTACCGCTCCATCTCGGTGACCTCAATATGATCCTCAATAAAATTCTGCGAGGTATTGCGGGTCTTCATGATGTAGGGCGACACCGCGAAAATTGGCGACAGGCTCCGTAGACGGCGGCCATCGTTCCGGTCTCCGAACCGTTTTATATAGGCTCCCTCCTCCATCGGCCGCTTCTTCATCGCCAGGGACAGGCTCAAGAGCGCCGCCATGCAGCACAGCACACTCAGCTCCGGCAGCCAGTCATGGAGGGGCCAGCCGGTCTTCTGGGTGTCCTCCACAAAAATGTGGTACAGCATGGGCAGGCCGAACAGGAGCCACAGCGGCTTCTGGCTTGGCACCCGTCCCGTCACCGTAGCGGTGAACAGCACCGCCACCAGCGCGTACAGGCACAGACACAGCACCGTATGGAGCCGGGACGGGAACCCCAGCGCTTTCACCGCGAAAAACACACACCCCAGCCACACTGGGATGGCGGTGCGGTACAGCCGTTCCCGTCCGTCCCGCAGCACAATGATAATGAAACTGATATTTGCCACCAGGGGCAGCACCACCTGGAACCAGAACACAGAGGAAGGCAATCCCTCCTCTCCTGCCGCCCAGATGACCCGCAGTACTGCCGAAGCCGCCATGAACAGCATCGCCAGTACCGTCAAAGCGCCCGGCTTCGGTACCCAATACACAGTTTGTTTCTTCATAGCTTCCCTCACAACACACAAATCCAAAAACGGCGCGCTGTCAACTGATATGCTCCCCCTATGGAAGACAAGGAATTAGAAAAGTCTTCAATAGGGGGA
>CAMAZB010000160.1 GCA_945862785.1 uncultured Clostridia bacterium
GACAAAAGAAAAGACTTAGGGGATGGGCAGATGGACAAGAAAAAAGCGGCCGCTGCGGCAGCGGTGACAGTGGCGGCGGCCGCCGGTATGGTTACCGGCGCGGTGTTTGACAGCCCGGCGGATCTGATGCAGGAACCGGCAGCTATCGTTTCCGTACAGGCGGATGACGATGACTGTGCTGCGGCGCAGGAGGAGCGGCAGAAGGGGCCTGCGGCCCGTATCCGGGAATGGGTGCTGAGACTGCCGGCGGCGGTGCGGATGCTGGTGGGCGTACCTCTGTGGGCGCTTGGATGGGTGCTGCTGACGGGACTCTCCACGCTTTGGGCCGGCGCGGTGACACCGCTGCTGAGCAAGGTGCTGGGCTGGCTGTGTCTGGCATTGATCCTGCTGGCGGTATTTATCTGTTCGGTGAAAGCTGCGTTTCCCGATGTACCCCTGCGAAAGTTCCTGCGTCCGAGGAACGTACTGTTTATCCTGGGAATGACGGCTTTGCTGGCGGCGGCCGATCTGGCGCTGCCCGCGGTCTGGCAGGGGTACGATGTACTGTCCCGGACGGTCTGGCGGATTGGCGCCACCTGCCTGCTGGCTTTCGTCTGCTGCGCGGCCCTCAAGACTCAGGGAAAGCACTCTGCGGCGGTGGCGAAGCGGGACGAGCCGCCTATGGGCAGCGGCCATACCGCTGTGGAAGAGGAGGCCTGCCGCCTGGCAGATACCGTCTGCGGAAGAAGATGAAGACGCTTGAAAGAGGGCAGGGCCTGACTTTTTAGTCAGGCCCTGCTTTTACACAATTTTTTGTAAAAATGATTTCTCAGAGAGATTTTTCCCTTCCGCGAAATAGCGGATAATGTCCTTCCTGGTAACGATGCCGATGAAACTGCCGGTATCGTCCACCACAGGAATAAAATTCTGGTTCATGGCGCTGGAAAGGAGTTCTTCGATACTGACGGTAATGCGGACAGGAAGGTAATGGCTGTCACGGAGGATATCCCGAATCTGAAGTTGTTCCAGGTCCCGCATGGAACAGGCCCGTAGGTTTTCCTGCTCGCCGGAGACGATCTGCCAGAGAAAGTCGCCCTCGCTGACGGTGCCGACATACTTGCCCTCCCGGTTGATGACAGGAATGGCAGTATAGCCGTGGTGCCGCATTTTTTCAAGACCCTGGCGAAATGTGCAGTCATCGTAGAGGTACGCAGTGTGGCTTTTGGGTAGCAGAAAATAAGCAATGTTCACAAGAGTGCCCCTTTTCTCGAAGACGGAAAGCCCGCCTGTATTTGGCTCTTCGGCCTCTATTAATAATATATAATGGGGAAGGGACCTATTGATGAACAATTTGTGAAATCCGCCGTGAAAAATCCTTTACATTCTCTGTGGAAACTGGTATGATTGAATTGTGATATATGCAACAGAAAAGGGGGCGGCAATATGCTGTCACAGCAGGAATTAGCCAAGAGTCCGTTGTTTCAGGATATCAGCTATGAGGATTATCGCAGCCTGCTTACCTGCTTTCAGGCTGTCCAGAAGGCCTTTCGGCCAGGCGATCTGATTTACGATTTTTCCGCACCGAACAATGACGCGGTGGGGATCGTGGAGCGGGGCGGAGCGGCGCTGATCCGCATTGATGAAGAAGGCGTTTCCACCGTCATGGAAGAATTGGGCCCCGGCGGCGTATTCGGCAGGACCCTGGCCTTTGCCGGTTCTAGCGGAGACAGCATGGAGGTCGTATGCCGTACGCCCTGCGATGTGCTGTTCATCGACTATCCGCACATGCTCAAACGCTGTGAGCATGCCTGCGGCCATCACAGCGTTCTGGTGCAGAATATGTTGCGGCTGATGAATGACAAGGCTCAGGCCCTTAGCCAGAGGGTGGATGTGTTGTCCCGGCGTTCCATTCGGGAAAAGCTTTTGTGTTACTTCCGCCAGCTCTCGAAAAAGGCGGGTAGCAATACCTTTGTATTGCCGTTTTCACTCAGTACGCTGGCCGACTATATCGCCACAGACCGCAGCGCGATGATGCGGGAACTGAAACGTCTGCGGGAAGAGGGGATCGTCCGCTCTGATGGGCGCCAATTCACGCTCCTTTGAGCAGCTTTTGCGTGAAAATGAATAATTTGTGAAAAAATTATCATTTGTGGATTGACGAACTCCTGTTCATATATTATTATATCAGTAATGCGTATATGGCAGGATATAGGTCGTTTTTATTTCATCATTCGGGAAAGAAGGAATCATATGTATCGTATCGTCAGAAAAGAGGCACTCCGGCCCACTGTGACCCTGTACGAAATCGAAGCGCCTTTGATCGCAAAGAAGGCCCAGCCGGGCCAGTTCATCATTCTCCGCGTAGATGAGAATGGCGAGCGTATTCCCATCACTATCAACAATTACGATCCCGAAAAAGGGACTGTTACCATCATCGTCCAGACTGTGGGCGCCACCACAGAGAAGCTCAGCCATCTGAACGAGGGTGACTATCTCCAGGACTTCGTGGGCCCCCTGGGCAAGGCTACTGTTACTGAGGGCAAGAAAAAGGTCTGCGTGGTCGGCGGCGGTGTGGGCTGCGCCATTGCATATCCTGTGCTGAAGAAATTTCATGATGACGGCGCCGAGGTCCACGCGGTGGTCGGTTTTAAGAACAAGGACCTGGTCATCCTGGAAGATGACTTCCGCAAGTCCTCCGATGTGCTGAAGATCTGCACCGACGACGGCTCCTACGGTCAGAAGGGCCTGGTCACCGACGCCCTGAAGGAGTTGATCGACGCCGGCAACCAGTACGACGAGGTGTTTGCCATCGGCCCCATGATCATGATGAAATTCGTCTGCAAGACCACCGAGCCCTACGGCATCCCCACCACCGTCTCCATGAGCCCCATCATGGTGGATGGCACCGGTATGTGCGGCGGCTGCCGTCTGAGCGTTGGCGGCGAGATGAAGTTCGCCTGCGTGGACGGCCCCGACTTCGACGGCCATAAGGTTGACTGGGACATCGCTGTCAAGCGCAACCAGATGTACCGTGATTTTGAGATGCACAAGCACGAGGAGACCTGCAACCTGTTCAAAAAGGAGGCCGAATAATCATGGCCAATATGTCTTTAACCAAGAATCCCATGCCCTCCCAGGACCCCAATGTTCGCAACAAGAACTTCCAGGAGGTCGCCCTGGGTTACACTGAGGAGCAGGCTCTGGACGAGGCCCAGCGCTGCCTGAACTGCAAGAACAAGCCCTGTATGACCGGCTGCCCCGTTATGGTACATATCCCCGAGTTCATCGCCGAAGTCGCCAAGGGCAACTTCGAGGAGGCTTATCAGATCATCTCTAATACCTCTGCTCTGCCCGCTGTCTGCGGCCGCGTCTGCCCCCAAGAGAACCAGTGCGAGAAGTACTGCGTCCGGGGCAAGAAGGGCGAGCCCGTCGGCATCGGCCGTCTGGAGCGCTTCGTGGCCGACTGGCACAACGCTCACTGCACTGCCGCTCCCGAAAAGCCCGCCTCCAACGGCCACCGCGTGGCGGTTGTGGGTTCCGGCCCCTCTGGTCTGACCTGTGCCGGCGACCTGGCCCGCAAGGGTTATGAGGTTACGGTATTTGAGGCGCTGCACCTGGCCGGCGGCGTGCTGGTCTACGGCATCCCCGAATTCCGTCTGCCCAAGTCCATCGTCCAGAAGGAAGTGGACGGCCTGAAGGCCTTGGGCGTCACCATCGCCACCGATACCGTGGTCGGCCGTACCATCACCGTGGACGAGCTGATGGAGGAGCAGGGCTTTGAGGCTGTGTTCATCGGCTCCGGCGCCGGCCTGCCCATGTTCATGAACATCCCCGGCGTCAACTACAAGGG
>CAMAZB010000161.1 GCA_945862785.1 uncultured Clostridia bacterium
GCGGACACACCGGCGGAGCCGATGAGGGGATTGATCTTCTCCTTCAGGAACAGGTTCATGAACTTGGCAAGCAGCACGCCGCCGGCGGTACCGCAGCCGAAAGCCACGATACCCATGACCATGATCTTGATGGTCTGGAGGGACAGGAAGGTAGCGCCGGTGGCAGTGGCGCCAACGGACACGCCCAGGAAGATGGTGACGATGTTGATGAGCTCATTCTGCACGGTCTTGCTGAGCCGCTCGGTGACGCCGCACTCCCGGAACAGGTTGCCCAGCATCAGGCAGGCGATCAGCGGACCGGCGGAGGGCACCAGCAGGGCTACGAAGATGGTCACCACGATGGGGAAGATGATCTTTTCCTTCTTGGAGACCTGCCGCAGGGGCTTCATCACGATCTGCCGCTCCTTCTCGGTGGTCAGCAGCTTCATAATGGGAGGCTGGATAACAGGCACCAGGGCCATGTAGGAGTAGGCCGCCACGGCGATGGGGCCCAGCAGGGCCGGGGCCAGCATGGCTGTGACGAAGATGGCCGTGGGGCCGTCGGCGCCGCCGATGATGCCGATGGAACCGGCTTCCGCGCCGGTAAAGCCCATGAAACGGCAGCCGGCGTAGGTCAGGAAGATGCCCACCTGGGCGGCAGCGCCCAGCAGCAGGCTCTTGGGGTTGGCAATCAGAGGTCCGAAGTCGGTCATGGCGCCCACGCCCATGAAGATCAGGCAGGGATAGATGCCCAGCTTTACGCCTAAGTACAGGATGTCGATAAGGCCGGTGGAGACGGTGACATTGGACAGCTCCATGCCGTAATAAGCGGCGGCCTGTTCCGCCTGGACCAGCGCCTGGAGCTGTATCTCAAGGGTACTCAGCGCGCCGCCGGCGGAAGCGGAGATCTCCGTCATCGCACTCTCAATGGCTTCCGGGGAGAAGACGGCCTGCGCGGCGGCCATCAGCTGCTCCACATACGGAGCGAGGACATTTTGCGATACGCCCAGCTCCTGCATCTCCGCAAGGAACTCCGCGGTGATGGGAGAGCCGCCGATGAGATCCCAGTGGATGTGACCGCCGGCGAAGAAGATCTCGTGGAACATGCCGGCGCCGGGCAGGTTGGTCATCAGCATACCGAAGGCGATGGTGCACATCAGCAGAGGCTCAAACTTCTTGCCGATACCCAGGTACAGCAGGAAGCAGGCGATGCAGAGCATGACCGCGTTCTTCCAGCCGCCGTTCTGCAAGAACAGAACGAAGCCGGTATCGTTGATAAAATTCAGGATAGCTTCCATAGTTTGTCCTCCAGTCCGTTACTGGATGACGCACAGCAGGGTGCCGGACTCCACGGAGGCTCCCTTGGAGGTGTTGACGGAGGCGATCTTGCCGTCGCAGGGGCACATGATCTCATTTTCCATCTTCATGGCCTCCAGGACCATCAGTACCTGGCCCCGCTTGACCGTGTCGCCGGCGGCAACGTTGATGGCCAGAATGGTGCCGGGCATGGGGGAGGTCACCTGCTCGCCTCCGGCGGGAGCAGCGGCAGGAGCGGGGGTGGGAACCGGTGCGGCCGTGGCAGCGGCGGGAGCGGCTCCGGTCAGTTCCTCCAGCTCAATCTCATAGGCGGTGCCGTTGACAGTCACTTTGTACTTTTTCATAGCGTTCTCTCCTTATCCTTATTACACTTTTTTGATTGACAAGATACGGATGCCGGTGATGTCGGTGCCAAGGTCCTCCGCAATGGCGGCGGAGACGGCGGCGATCAGTTCCTGCTGGTTGACGGCAGGGGCGGCTGCCGGGGCGGAAATGGCCGCTGCCGGGGCTGCCTGCTGCTTCCGGCCGCAGATGCGGCCCAAAAGGGTTGTCAGTACGATCAGGCAGATCAGTCCGAAAAACACCGTTCCCATTCCCATCAGGCAGACAAAGATGATGGAATAGTCCATAGTTCCCTCCTATAATCGTAATCAAAAACATTATAGCAAAATTTCGACGCAAAAACAATCTGACGCAAGTTGAGATTTATTCTGCCCTTTTTGGATATCTTGACGAAGAAAATTTCCTAAAAAATTGAAAAAGTGTAAACATGAAAAGAGCATTATGATATAATACAGGCTGTCGATAAAGCCGAAAATCTAGGAAAACGGAAAGGAAGGGTGTGCGTGGCTGGCCCGCAGGACGTTTCGGAGCGCAACCGGGCGTAGCCCGGCTCTTAGCGCGGAGATGAACCCAGGAAGGGTGCCCTGCGCCATTCAAATCAATAGATTTCAGAACTTTTTGAAAGTTCTGAAATCTTAAGCAGCTTGTCGAAAAGACTTTTTCAACAAGCTGTATAATAAATGTCCATCAATGGTCACGAGCCGCCGGAGCTCCCTTCCGGCAAAGAAGAAAGGATGTGCGGTTTTGAAGTATCAGACGGTGATTCCTGGCCGTTTCCTGGCCCGGCCCAATCGGTTTATCGCAAAGGTGGAGACGGCGGAGGGCGTCCAGACTGTCCATGTGAAGAATACGGGCCGCTGCCGGGAACTGCTGGTGCCCGGGGCGGTGGTCTATCTGGAGGAGCACCGGGAGCCAAACCGGAAAACACCCTACGACCTTATCGCTGTGGAAAAGGGGAACCGGCTCATCAACATGGACGCGCAGGCACCGAACAAGGTCTTTGCCGAATGGGCGGCATCAGGAAAATTCCTTCCCGATATTACGGCCATTCGCTGCGAATACGTTTACGGAGATTCCAGGCTGGATTTCTGCTTGGAGACGGAAAAAGGACCCCATTTGGTGGAGGTCAAGGGCGTAACGCTGGAAGAAAACGGACACGCCCGCTTCCCGGACGCTCCCACGGAACGGGGAGTTAAACATATCCTTGAGTTGCAGAAAGCAGTGGAAAATGGGCTTGACGCCACATTATTCTTTGTGGTACAAATAAAGAACATCGACAGCGTTTCACCCAACGATGTCACACACCCCGCTTTTGGCGCAGCTCTGCGGCGTGCGGTGTCTAACGGCGTAAGCGTTTGCGCTTATGATTGCTCGGTGACCCCGGACAGCCTGGCCATCCGACGGCCGGTGCCCGTGATCTTATGACTGCAAGGAGTTTCGTTTTATGAGTTTTGTGATGCTGTTCCTCACCGGTGTGGGCCTATCCATGGATGCTTTTGCTGTGGCCATCTGCCAGGGCCTGTGCATGAAAAAGTTGAACTGGCGCTACGCCGCTATTATCGCACTGTTTTTCGGTGGCTTCCAGGCTCTGATGCCCTTGATCGGCTGGCTGCTGGGCTCCCAGTTTGCCGGATACATCCAAAGTATCGACCACTGGGTCTCCTTTGCCCTGCTGGCGCTGATCGGCGGAAATATGGTGCGGGAGGCCCTGTCCCCGGAGGAGGAAGAAACGGCCTGCGCCGTTACGGTGAAGCTGGATTACAAGCAGCTGTTTCTGATGGCCGTCGCCACCAGCATCGATGCACTGGCGGTTGGCGTGACGTTTGCGTTTCTGGAGGTGGAGATCCTCCCGGCCATCACGATCATCGGCTGTACTACCTTCGTGCTTTCTATGGCGGGTGTGGCTGTGGGCAACTTCTTCGGTTCCCGGTATAAAAAGCGGGCAGAGCTGTCTGGCGGCATCATCCTGATCCTGCTGGGACTGAAGATCCTGCTGGAGCATCTTGAGCTCTTCTGAAATACATTGAAGACGGCGCCAGAGGCGCCGTCCTTTTTTAGGTCCTTGTCTTTTTTGGGTATATAGGGTAGAATATGACAAAAGAAAAGA
>CAMAZB010000162.1 GCA_945862785.1 uncultured Clostridia bacterium
TCCCAGGACCGCGCAAGACCTGCAAAATCTGGTGCTGGCACTGCTGAATCAGGAATATGACAGCCAGGGCCTGGTATTCCGCCACGTCTCCTCCATCCATCTGGAGACAGAGGAGGAACTGCCCTGGTCCCTGGACGGCGAATATGCCGCCAGCGCCCCTGTCGTAGACATCACCAACTGCCGCCAGGCCATGACCATGCTGCTGGGATGAGAGAGCTGGAAGAACTGCGCCGCCGGTTTTGCGGCCATGTGCCCGGCCTGATGGGTGCCCGGCACAGCTATGCCGTTCTCTGCCCCCTGGTGGAACATCCGGACGGGCTGCACCTACTGTTTGAGGTGCGGGCCGCCGGCCTGCGCCAGGGCGGAGAGGTCTGCTTCCCAGGCGGACGGGCCGAACCGGGAGAAAGTCCCATGGACTGCGCCCTGCGGGAGACCGCGGAGGAACTTTCCATCCCGCCCTCCGCGGTAACAGTTTTTGGCATGGCGGACTTTATCTGTAATCAAAGGGGCTTCCTTCTGTACCCGGTACCGGGGCTGGTGTCCCCGGCGGGGCTGGAATCGATGTGTCCCTCTCCGGCGGAGGTGGCCGAGGTATTCACCGTGCCTCTGTCCTTTTTCCGGGCCACGGAGCCGGAGGTCTATACCTATGACCTGGTTCCCCAGGAACCGGTGGGATTCCCCTATGAGGAACTGGGCATCTCCCGGAATTATTCCTGGAGCCGGGGCCGGGTGGACGTACCCGTGTGGCGGTATGAGGGCCATGTGGTCTGGGGCATGACCGCCCGTATCGTACGGGAGCTCATCAGAGAATAAGCAAGACCGCCTGCTCCGGCAGGCGGTCTTGTTGGTTCTTTACATGACCAGGATCACCACATAGGCGGCATACACGGCCAGCATCAGCACGCCCTGCCAGCGGTAGAACTTTCCTTTCAGCAGGGGCGGCACCACAGCCACACAGCACAGGGCCAGGCAGACGGGCAGGTCCAGAGCAGTGGTCTGGGAACCGATGGTCAGCGTTCCGCCGGACACCGCGGAGCACACCGGCAAAATCATGGTCAGATCAATAACATTAGCACCGATGATATTGCCCACGGACATGGATGCTTCTTTCTTGGCAATAGCCGTCAGCGTGGTCACCAGTTCCGGCAGGGAAGTACCGATGGCCACCATGGTCACGCCGATGATACTGGAAGGCACACCCAGCAGCAGGGCCAGCTCGCTGCCGTAGTCGATCAGCAGGCGGGAACCCACCACGATAGCCGCCAAGCCGATGGCGAACATCCCCAGCTTCATGGCCATCTGCCGGTGAGAGGTAGTCCGGCGGGCAGGATGCTCCGAACGGCTGGCCGCCATGCCAGCCTTGGCATCCACGACGTTATTCCACAGGTACACGGCAAACACCGCAAACAGCGCCAGGCTGGGCAGGAAAGGCAGCACACCGCCCCGGCACAGCACCACAAGCAGCGCCGCGCCGCAGACCATCAGGACCGCTTTCAAATTGAACTGCTTTTTACTTACCACCGAGGGGATACACACCACGGAGATGCCCAGAATCAAGCCCAGGTTGGCCGTGACGGAGCCCACGGCGTTGCCCACTGCCAGGTCCACTTCCCCCTGGAACACGCCGGTGACGGATACCGTCAGCTCCGGCAGCGTGGTCGCCAGGGACACGATGGTTGCGCCGATGATGAACCGGGGCACGCCGGTGGCCTCCGCGATCCAGACAGCACCGTCCAGGAACCAGTCGCCGCCCTTTACGATCAGCAGCAAACCCAGTAAAAACAGCAAAACTGTGACCCAAATATTCATACGTCCTCCTATTTTATCGTAAAAAAACAGCGAGACTTTCCCTGTACACGGATATGCGGCGGCTTGGCCCCGCAGTACCATATACAGTAAAAGTCTCGCCTTTTCGACATACCCCGGGCAGCGGTCTCCCGCCGCCGTGATGACGGACCACGCCACGCCACACAGGCGCAGGCTACTCCCTTTTACAGCCATTATTATATGGAAGTCCCACCCGGTTTGTCAATGGGGGATTTTCAACCTATTCCCCCTAAAAATTCAGGATCAAAAGCAATGTTTTTCTCCAAAATCATTCGGTCGTGTGCCGTCCCGCTATCCCGGAACCCATAATCCGCGAAGAAATCCCGGGCGGGGTGATCCGGCGGCAGGGTCACATACAGCTTCTCTCCGCCCCGGGGCCGGGTCAGCTGTACCGCCTGTCCGATCAGCTGAACGCCAAAGCCCCGTTTACGGCAGTCCTCCCGAATACAGGCCAGGGAAATCCATCCCGTTTCCGGGCCCATCTGCACCAAGCCTACCGCCTCCTCGTCCAGGTATCCCACCAGAGTGGTCCGGTTGGCGGTATCGGCCAGGAGTTTCTCCCTGTCAAAAGGCTGGATATTTCCCGTCTCCCGCCAGGCGGCGGATACGGTATCCGCAAACCAGTCGGCCTGCTCCTCTACCCGCAGAGGCTGAAACCACAGGCCCGGCTCCAGGGCAATGGCCCGCTTGCGAACCTTCTCCCCCGCCAGATACTCCGGCGTTTGCAGGTGGCTGTTGTCATCCCGGAACACCACCCGCAGGGTATCCCCTTCCGCTTCTAACAGTGAGACAGCCGTATTGTCCCCGTGGGGCGTCTGGCCCGCTTCCTCCATGGTATAGCCCTGAAGATACGCCAGCAGAAGCCGAATGGCGTAGCCATGGGAGAAAACCGCCACGGTGCGTCCCTCGTTCTCCGCCGCGATTTCGCGGACAGCGCCCAGTACCCGCTCCAGTACCTGCTGGGGCGTTTCGGCGCCCTGGATGTGCCATTTGGTAAACTCGCGGCTGAAATAGGCCATCTGCTCCGGGTCCCGGCGGTAAATGTCGCCCCAGGTCCGCTGTTCCCAGTCGCCCACGTTGATCTCCCGCAGTTCCCGCATCCGGCGCAGCGCAAGACCTCTGGGCTTGTAAATGGCACTGGCGGTGGCGCAGGTGCGGTACAGGTCGCTGGAATAGACTGCGTCGATATGGACATCCGCGAACCGCTTTTCCAGAGCCCGGACCTGGCGCCAGCCCCGGTCGGTGAGAATGCTGTTCTGCTGGCCCTGCGCGATGCGGTACAGGTTGCCCTCCGCCTCTGCATGGCGGATGAGATAGATGCTCGTCATAGTCTCTCCTTAATTTTTGATTTTGAAAACAGTATAGCCCATAGCGGACTTTTTGGCAAATCTTCCGCCGGTTTTTTTGTCGTTTTCCGGTCATACTAGTTTCGTGCCGATGAAGGAGTGACTGAAGATGAAAATGTGTACCGGATTTTGGGTCGGTATGAGCGCCGGATTGATGGCCGGCGCCGCAGTGGGAATGATGATGCCCTGCGGCAGAGATTCCATGAAAACGCAGGTGGGCAGAAGTATCCACAAGCTGGGTGTCGCCGTGGATCACGCCGTGGATAACATCGTTTCCGAAATGCGGTGAGGCAAAGGCCGGAGAAAGGGTATTCCTTTCTCCGGCTTCCTCATTTTCTGAAAAAAATAAAATTAGGGCTTGACTTTGTCGGTTCCTCTGTTATAATAATAACGCTGTCGTTACACGGCAGGATATAAGTGAATCATAAAATACACTTGACAGCTATGGAGAAGTCGCCTAGTTGGTCGAGGGCGCATGATTGGAAATCATGTAGGCCCCTAAAGGGTCTCGAGGGTTCGAATCCCTCCTTCTCCGCCA
>CAMAZB010000163.1 GCA_945862785.1 uncultured Clostridia bacterium
ATCTCACTGCCGCAAATCTGCTCCAGCGCGTAATTCTTGTCCAGACCGATCAGGGTTCCGGCGGGCAGGGCGCTGGTACGCAGCAGCTTGGCGCCGAGAGGGGTCGTCAGGGTGCCGGTGCCCTGGAAGTTCAGGCCGGTCAGGGGATTCTGGAACTCACTGAGCTTCAGCATGGCCAGCATCATGTCGCTGCTGACCAGCAGGGTGTTCATGGTGTAGGGGTCAAACTGGCTCCAGAAATCCACCAGGGCCTCGTAGCTCAGAGTGCCGGCGGTGCCAGAGATGGGCTTGGTGCCCACCTGAAGGACCTGGGCGGGATTCTTATTGCCGTCGCCGTCGCACAGCACACGAATGGCATCCTCCAGATGCATACGGCCGATGTAAGCGCCGATCTGACGCAGAGTCACAGCGAACAGGTCCAGGCGCTGGAAGCGGATCGCTTCATAGGAGGCCACCAGCATACGGCCGCGCTTGTGCAGGCGCACCAGATTTTCCTGGGTGCGGATGCGGGTCTGGGGGATCTCCGCGCCTTCTTCCACGCGCTTCAGCGCCTTCTGCTCCTCTGTGGGAACAGAGGCGATGGAACGGTATTCCATGCCGTCAAAGCGAGTCACCGTGGCAGTGATATCCGCCAGGATGCTCTCCTCCTCCATGCCCTGACGCACCACGCGGGACACGAATTCGGGGAACAGCACGGCAGACTCTGTGTTGTGAAAGAACTTTTCCACACAGTCGCTGCCGACTCCCTTGACCTTGATGTCAAAGCGCTTCAGCTGGCGCTGAAACGCATCCATGCCCTCCAGGGGCGTGCCGCGGTAGTGCTCGCTGGGGTCCAGCTCCTCCAGAGTCTGGCTGAAGCTGCGGCCACTGCGACCATACATGCCCTTTTCCAGTTTAATATTTTCGTAATGATAAGCCATGTCCACTCTCCTCCTTACTTACAGCGCAAAGGTAACGGTCTTGTCAGACTCGTCCACGTCCACCACCAGGTAGCTGCGGCCGGTGCTGGCCGCTTTGACGCCGCCATTGCCGTCGGCGGCAAGGCTCTCCCAGCCCAGGGTGGGCGCAGTACCGGTATACGGCACTCGCACCATACCGCCCAGCGCCACGGAGCACGCGCCGCCGTCTCTGGCCACGAACTCCGTCACACCGCAGAAGCTGTCGCCGTCCGCGCAGGCGGCGACCTGGCCGTTGCCGCTGATCTTCACCACCTGTCCCACGGTAGTCTCGCCGCAGGCGAAGGTGGCGGCCCACAGGCCGATCCCCTCAAAAGAAATACCCATATCCATCCTCCTTTTGTTTTTCGTCCCCGTCAGACCAGGAACATCGTCTCGTCGCTTTTCTCTGCCGCATCCTTTCGGCGCAGCTGAGAAGCTGACGGGAACTTCTTTGTCATTCGGGCCTCATAGGCCTCTTTCAGTTCCTGCAGCTCCGGCTCATCCAGCCGGCTCACTGCCTTGGCGAACACCTTGCCATCCAGTCCGTCGTCGGTCAGCATGGCAAGGCGGGTCACCTCACGGCGCAGTTCCGCCAGATATTTGCGGCCCAGGGCCGCCTGCTTTTCCAGCATTGCCGAACCATCGCCATTTTGCCCAAAGTGCTTCAAAACGCCGGCGTTGCGCTGGGCTGGCACCGCCACGAAGGACCACTCATAGGCATCCTGCGGATCCCTTAGTTCCGTAAAGCACAGTCGTCCATCGTAGGTCTCGCCGCGGATATGGCTGCAGGCGCCATTTTCCGCTCCGCAGATGGAGCACACACTTCGCCCCATGCTACAGCCCACGCTGACTTCCTTTTTGATGCCGCCCTCGATCTCGGCGATCAGGTCCTGGTTCTTTTCCGTCCGCAGCAGATATGCCCAGCCTTTCAGCCAGCAGTATCCGTCTCCGGCTGCCGTCACCATGGATTCTTCCCGCACCACCTCCGTACGGTAAATGCGGGCCGTCTGCCCCTTGGCGGACCACTGATGGTCGAAGATACCGCTCTTGCCCACAAACAGCTCGCCCAGCCGCTCCAGCGCCGTCGTATCAAAGCGTTCAAAGTCCCGGTCCACCTCGTTGTCGCACAACCGCACGCTGAACACATAGACCTGTTCCTCCGTCAGTTCTGTCTTGGCAAACTGATTGATGTACGCCAGTTCTTCCCGAATCTCCATTTGACCCCTCCTGTTTTCCGATTTTCGCAGCGTTGGCTCACGCCTCCGCTCTGTCGTTCTCCATTTTCAACTTCCGTGCCTGCTCCCGGTAGAGGGCCGCCTTCGCTTCCTCCACCTGATCCTGCAAATTGATGTCGTCCCAGATCACCTCAAACCCGCAGGTAAAGCCGTGCATCCGCAGCCACAACCGGCAGACCCGCTCCACCGTCGGTGTCAGGGTCCGTCGAATTGCGGTAATCTCCGTGGTCAGCATGTCCGCCTGCTGGGCACTCATTCGCTCGGTGGAATTCCAGCTCAGTCCCAGCATAAAAGGCGGGATGCCGGTCTTGGCCACGATCTGCTCCATCACCTGCCGTACCGGCACCTGACTGTCCAAGATGGGCGCGTCTCCGCCGATGACCCGGATATCCACATCTCCCACCGCCACGAAATCCCGGACGGTGTCTCCGTCCCGCATGGCCCTGGACCACTCCTCTGCCAGGATGCGGCCCCGCTCCGCGGCACCGGTCCCATCTCCGCCCCGGCAGGTCACAGCGAACCGCACATTGCCGCACCGCTCCCAGTTGACGCCGATGGCGTGGTAGATCTTCATCAGAATATCTGTCAAAAACGGCAGGGACCGCAGCAGAGAAACGCCATAGGGATTGTCCGTCTCAGGATTCAGAGGCGTAAACAGCAGCAGCTCCTGATACGGCAGTTCTGCCATTTTTCCCGTTTCATCCGGCCCCCAGATAGAGAACGCCAGGGGATGCTGGCCCTCCTTGATCTCGATATCCTCCACCCGGCCGCACACCAGCGCCGCGATGTCCCGGTTTCCCACCGCAGGCACGATCTCGCCCACAGTCCGACCGCAAGTCAGCAGGGAGTCCAGATAGCAGTCCAAAAAGCTGTTGATGCCGAATTGTCCCCGGCCCACAGGCACCGTTCGCAGAAATTCCTTCAACGCCGTTTCCGCCCGTTTGTCCCCGCAGGTCACCGTCACACCGCCGGCCATACGGATGAGCTTGTAGATAGCCGCATCCACCACAGGCACTGCCTCCCGGACAGCTTTGTACAGCCGGACCTCACCATTTCGCAGCGGCACATATTCGCCCAGCATTCCAAAAGGATGCCGGGTCCCGTCCCGTATCTGCACCACCGGCGCCGCCGGTTCCTTCTCCCGTTTCCACCACTTCAACCGCAACACTCCTCTCTGATATCTGACGGCTCATGGCCGCCGTTCCACCGCCACCGCTGCAAAACCGCAGTCTTTCTCTCCCGCTACATCCACTGCAAAATACCGCATTTCGATTTTCCATGGGGCAAGGCCCCATGGAAACCCTTTATTGGACTCAAATCGCCAGGCAAAGCCCGGCGATTTCAAGGTTTTGTCCTCCGGTCAAAACGCTTGGCGCGGCTTTCGCCGCGGCTCGCTTTCGCTCGCTCATGGACGCCGTTCCACCGCCACCGCTGCAAAACCGCAGTCTTTCTCTCCCGCTACATCCA
>CAMAZB010000164.1 GCA_945862785.1 uncultured Clostridia bacterium
TGGCGGAACATCGAGGACGCCGACGTCCTCAAATGCATCCGGATGCTGACTTTCCTGCCCCTGGAGCAGATCGACGAGATGGACAAGTGGGAGGGCAGCCAGCTCAACACCGCCAAGGAGATCCTGGCCTACGAACTGACCAAGCTGGTCCACGGCGAGGAGGAGGCTAACAAGGCCCAGGAGACCGCTCGTGGCCTGTTCTCCGGAAAGGGTTCTCTCGAGAATATGCCCTCCTCTCAACTCTCCGCCGACAAGTTCGAGAACGGCAAGATCGGTGCTATTAACCTGCTGGTGGCCTGCGGCCTGTGCGCTTCCAACGGCGAGGCCCGGCGGCTGATCCAGCAGGGCGGCGTGGCCGTCAATGACCAGAAGGTGGCCTCCATCGACGTGACCTTCGATCAGAGCGACTTCGAGGGCGACGGCGTGGTCATCAAAAAAGGCAAAAAGGTCTTCCACCGAGCTTTTGTGAAATAATAGAATACCAAGGTTGCGGCAGACGCGGCGCTTCGGTGCCGCGCCTGCTTGCGTGTTTAGAAATTCTTGATTGAAAAGGAATCAAAGCCATGATCACAGTCAACGACGTCAGCATGAACTTCAGCGGTCAGACGCTGTTCAAGCACGTGGACCTGAAGTTCGTTCCCGGTAACTGCTACGGCATCATCGGTGCCAACGGCGCCGGAAAATCCACCTTCCTCCGCATCCTCTCCGGCGATCTGGAGCCGACTACCGGAGAAGTGATTATCCCCAAGGAAGAGCGCATGTCCATTCTGAAGCAGGACCACTTCCAGTACGACGCCTACACCGTGCTGGACACCGTCATCATGGGCAACCAGCGGCTCTACGACATTATGAAAGAGAAGGACGCCCTCTACGAGAAGGAGGACTTTACCGACGAGGACGGCGTGAAGGCCAGCGAGTTGGAGGCGGAATTCGCGGAGATGAACGGCTGGGAGGCCGAGTCCGACGTCAGCCGCCTCATCCAGGGCCTGGGCCTCTCCAATGACATCCTGTACAGCGAGATGAGCAGCCTGACCGCCAAGGAAAAGGTGAAGGTCCTGCTGGCTCAGGCGCTGTTCGGCAAGCCCGACATCATCCTGCTGGACGAGCCCACCAACCATCTGGACATCCAGGCCATCGAGTGGCTGGAGGACTTCCTCATGGACTGCGAGGCATTGACCCTGGTGGTCAGCCACGACCGCCACTTCCTGAACACCGTCTGCACCAACATCGTGGACGTGGACTACGGCCAGATCAAGATGTATGTGGGCAACTACGAGTTCTGGTATGAGTCCAGCCAGATGGTACAGCGGATGATCCGGGACCAGAACCGGAAGAACGAGGAGAAAATTAAGGAATTGCAGCTGTTCATTCAGCGCTTCTCCGCCAACAAGTCCAAGTCCAAGCAGGCCACCGCCCGCCGAAAGCTCCTGGACAAGCTGAGCGTGGAGGAGATGCCTGCTTCCTCCCGGCGGTATCCCTTTGTGGGCTTCAAGATGGACCGGGAGTGCGGCAAGGAGATTCTGGTGGTGGAGAACCTCTCCAAGACCGTGGACGGCCGGAAGGTATTGGATAACGTCTCCTTCCGCATCAACCGGGACGAGAAGGTGGCCTTTGTTGGCGAGGATGAGATCGCCAAGACCACGCTGTTCAAGATCATCATGGGCGAGCTGGAGCCCGACGAGGGCAGCTACAAGTGGGGTACCACCATTACCACCAGCTATTTCCCCCTGGACAACTCTGCCTTCTTCAACGACTGTGACCTGAATCTGCTGGACTGGCTGGCCCAATATACGGCGGACAACGCCGAGGAGAATACCGAGTCCTTCAAGCGGTCCTTCCTGGGCCGGATGCTGTTCTCCGGCGACGATGTGTTCAAGCCCGTCAAGGTCCTCTCTGGCGGCGAGAAGGTGCGGTGTATGCTGTCCCGGATGATGCTGTTCGGCTCCAACGTGTTGGTGCTGGACCAGCCTACCAACCACCTGGACCTGGAGTCCATCACCGCCGTCAACAACGGCCTTATCGACTTCAAAGGCGTGGTTCTGTTTGCGTCCCACGACCATGAGTTCGTCCAGACCGTAGCCAACCGCATCATGGAGTTCGAGAACGGAAAGCTCATTGACAAGATGGGGACCTACGAGGACTATATCGAATTCCGCCGGGCGCAGAACGCGGGTTAAAGGCCCGGATTTGTAACCGAATTTTAGTTGACATAGAATTTTGCCACCCCTATACTGAACACATATCAGTACAGGGGTGGCGTTATTTATGTGCAAATGGTGGATATTGGCTGCCGTGTGTTGTCTGCTGCTGACAGGGTGTTGGAGAGAGCCTGAGGGTGAGCTGCTTCTCACCGCAGACCTGGACCACAACGGCAAAACGGAGGAAATACGGCTCCTGAAAGACGGCAAGGACCGGGAGCTTCAGATAGTGGATGGCCATGGACGGGTACTGTGGTCCCAACGGTCCTCTACGCTCAGGACCGACTGGGCTACTGTGTTTTTCTGCAGGGTGGGGGAGCAGGATTACCTGGGGCGGTATATTCCCTCTCTGTATCACGGGCAGGGGAATTACCGATACGAGATTTTTTCTCTGGATGGTGATGGCGGAGAGATTATTTCCTGCCAGGCGGAGGTGGCATTTACCACCCGTACATATGAGACAACACCTGATTTTGATCCGACCGAACTGGCAGATTTTATAAACGCACTGATGGCGTATTTGGACAGAGGAATGATTTTGATGAATACAAATGAGGAAATCAACCAAGCTGCAGGGCCTGCGGGACTTCTGCCATGGCTGCTGTACGGGGATGAAAGTGGCTGGGAGGGGTATGACCCGAACGACACGCTGGAGGAAAATTTATGGATGTATCTGCTGATACGAGAAGCGGAGCTGCTGCCGGGAGAATATGACTTCGACCACGATGGAAAGCCGGAGACAGTGGAGCTGGTGACGGTTTGGGAACCGGAGCAGGAGCGGACGGCCTGGTATGAGCTGCATGTCAAAAAGGCGGCGGACGGCACAGAGTTGTGGTCCGACAGCGCGGCACCTCAGCATCCGGGATGGAAAAGCATCTTCGCCCACACGATGGGCGAAAAGGACTATCTGCTGTGCTTCTATCCAACCATGTATCAGGGTTACGCGGACTACACGTATGAACAAATTTTCTTCGACCAGGATGGAAACTGGGCGCTTTCTCTGCGGGACGCTGTTTCCTTTGACCTATCTTTCAATATGCCGGAGCATGAGTTTGACGCGGTTGAAATTGCGGAATTTTTCTGGAATCTGAGGGGTTATCTTCAAAACAGCACCCTTCTGCTGAGTACGGAAAATGGAGAGTTTCAGTCCGACATTCCCGGTTTGGAGTTACAGAATTACTGCTTCGGGGAGCTTTTGACGCTGGATAGCCGGGAGAAAATGGAGACAGCCCTCCGCCGGTGGGAGTCGGAGATGAAGCAGGAACAAGGCGTTGCATGACACAAGGAGCCGCCCGAAGATACCTTCGAGCGGCTCGTCACATTTCGGCGTTTTATTTGCTGCAGAGAGGAGGGATGGCCGGGATGCTGGCGGTGGCGGGGGCTGCATTACAGCCGCCATCAGAAGACCGCATCCCAAACC
>CAMAZB010000165.1 GCA_945862785.1 uncultured Clostridia bacterium
GGCGGCGAGGCCCCCAAGGATCAGCGGGTCTACTACTTCAACACCAAGGAGCTGATCGGCAACAAGTACGGCACGGCCTCGCCGGTTCCCTTCCGCGTTGTGGATCAGCGGGCGGGCATTGATATCGACATTTCCATCCGTTGCTTCGGCGAGTATTCCTACCGGATCGCCAACCCGCTGCTGTTCTACACCAACGTCTGCGGCAATGTGGAGGCCGGCTATGAGCGCAGCCAGATCGACAGCCAGCTAAAGACCGAGCTGCTGACCGCCCTCCAGCCCGCCTTTGCCCGCATCAGCGACATGGGCATCCGCTACTCCGCGCTGCCCGGCCACACCACGGAACTGGCCCAGGCACTCAACGAGGAGCTGTCCGCCAAGTGGCGGGATCTGCGCGGCCTGGAGATCGTCTCCTTTGGTGTATCCAGCGTCAAGGCCAGCGAGGAAGACGAGAAGATGATCAAGGAGTTGCAGCGCAACGCGGCCTTTATGGACCCCACCCGGGCGGCAGCGCATCTCGTCGGCTCTCAGGGCGAGGCGATGAAGGCGGCGGCCGCCAACACCGGCGCCGGTCCCGCCATGGCTTTCATGGGCATGGGCATGGCCGGCCAGATGGGCGGCATGAACGCCCAGAACCTGTTCCAGATGGGCCAGCAGCAACAGGCCCAGCAGCAGGCGGCGCAGCCCGCCCCCGCTCCCGCAGCGCAGGGCTGGACCTGCACCTGCGGCCAGAGCGGCATCACCGGCAACTTCTGTCCCAACTGCGGCAGCAAGAAGCCGGAGCCGAAGCCTGCCGGGGACAGCTGGCAGTGCGCCTGCGGCGCCACCGCCACCGGAAAGTTCTGCCCGGAATGCGGCAAGCCCAAGCCCGCCGCCGCAGCGGACGGCTGGACCTGCACCTGCGGCGCGGTGAATAAGGGCAAGTTCTGCGCCGAGTGCGGCAAGCCCAAGCCTGCCGGAGTTCCTCAGTACAAGTGTGACAAGTGCGGCTGGGAGCCTGCCGACCCGCAGCATCCCCCCAAGTTCTGCCCTGAGTGCGGCGATCCTTTCGATGACGGCGACCTCCAGGGATGACCCGAAAAATGAAGATCATGCTGGGTATCCTGGCATCTGCGGCTTTGGCGGCTTTAGTGGGAACGGGGCTGTATCTGCGTTTTGGCCTACAGGCCTTAGATCGTCCCGGCATGGAAAATCCGGCGGGGCCTATGCTGGAACTGCTGAACGCCGATTGGATGTCGGACGATGGCGTGTGGAGCGCACGCATAGAAGGCGCAACACTCGATCTCAGCTACCGGCAGGAGCTGGTTTACAGCGGTGGTTTCTCCTTCGATTTCCAGGGAGATGGCCTGAACGCCAAGACAGAGCTTAGCTTTGATGATAAGCAATTTGAAAGCGAGGATGGGAGCGTCTCCAGTACTATGGAGAGTCTCTCTGTGGAAAACCGCAAGCTATATCTGGTCATCACCGTTTCAAAAGCAGGGGAAGCCAACGTGCGGCAGCAGATGGTCCTGAACCGGGCAGAGAGCGGTAAGACCACAGAAGGCGAATCGGAGAAAATACGGGAGGTTTCCGACATGGCTGAATTGATGGAATTTTCATGGCACCAAAGTGCCATGAGCTTCAGCGACTGTTTTGATTTCCAAATTAAGACCGCAGAGGGGAAGCCCGCTGCGCCCCGCCTGTACTGCGATTATACGGACACGGAAACAGGTGAGCGCATTGAGATCGGCGAGGAAAGCTCCGGCTTTCAAGGGTTCCAGCTGGATGGAACACGAACTGACAATGCGGCGTGTCCGCCAGTCCCCTTAGAACGCTGGGAAGAACTGGCTGATTTCCTGCGCAAAGCGGAGCTGTCCCCCTACAGCCCGCCGGAACCGGGCCTTATGGACGCAACCAACAGTAATATCCAGGTCACATGGCGGGAGAACGGCGAAAAATTTACCAACAGCTACAGTGGTGTCTATGCCCATGAGCTGCTGAAGCTGCTTCAGGACATTGCGGGGGAAGTGTCCCGCAACGCCTTTGAAGAACCAAAACCGGAATGAGAGCAGCAAAGACGATTATTCCATGGAAAAGGAGGAATACAGGTGAAAATCAAGATGAAACAGTCACTCGCAGTGATATTGGCGCTGGTGATGGTGCTCTCTCTCTCCGCCTGCGGCGGGAAGAACAGCGGCCCGGAGGAGGTCGGCAGTTACCAGCTCTACGAGATGACATTCGAGGGTGATGTTTTCGACCATGATTTTCTGGAGACCTCGGGGTTCGCACTGTATACCATGGAGCTGGCCGCAGATGGTACCGGCTGGATCAAGATAGACGGCAAGGCTGCCATCACCTGGGGCGATGGAAAAATCACCGTGAACGAATCCAATGCTGTCTACACCTATACATACAAAGACGGGATGATCGTTCTTGAGGAGTCCACCGGCGAGTCGATGACCTTCAAGAAGACGGATCCCGCAGACGCTTCCAGCGGATTGAAGCAAGTAGGCGAAGACGGTTCTGGCGCAGAGCTGACAGCCCATCAGCAGTATTGGAGCGGCGACTGGTACGGCTGGATTGCCTACAGCAACGGCACCAATAATTATGCCTCTCTGGATGGCTTCTATATGGACTGCATGGCTCGGATCGAGGTCGATGAAAACGGCGAGGGGACGTTCCTGCTTTGGGACGAGGCCACTTCTGTAGGCGATCCCCGTGCCAATGTGTCGATCCAGATCTCCGATGGCGGCTTTGAACAGGGACGGCTCAAGAGTGTGAGCGGCTGGTTCTCGGACGGCGATGTCGGCAACGCCGACTGGCTGGTGGATCCGGACGGCCTGGGCTATGAAAATCTCATCTGCATCGAGGGCAGCTATAAGGACCCGGATGATTTTTTCAGCGGCTATGATTATACGATTTATCTGCGGCCCTGGGGCCTGGACTGGGCGGACGTTGAGGCGGATCAGCCCGATGGCCTGCCGGATCACTACTATGGATGGTATTTGCCCGCCATCCAGGCCGGCGCAGGGATGCCGGATGTGATCGGCGGCGATTACGGCGGCCTTGCCCCCGGAGAGGTGCCTGACGACCAGATGGAGCCCCAAGGCGGAAACGACCCCAACGCCTCTGCGGTGGACGGCACCTGGCAGGCGCCCGTTTACGGCGACTACGGCCTGTCCAAGGCCAGCGCCACCGGCGTCGTTCCGATGACGCGGGATGAGCTGACCGATAGAATAAGTTTCTACGCCGATTCTCAGATCGGCTCTGCCCCATACGACAGCCTTTATAATTCCATGGGTTATGTCCACGGCAAGCCCCTGATCGATGATCCCCGGTGGGATACAGGCAAGACCCATGTTTATCAGTGGTCCATTAAGAGTGGAGAGTACGCCACTCTGCTCTTCGAGGTGACGGACTACTCCATCGGGATAGAGAAGCTGCAATCGGTGGAGACCAGTCCGGGCCTGCTGGACGGGTAAGGCCATGAAGAAAAGATTACTTGCAATGAAAAAATTCCCATGGTTCCTCTTCACCGCGGCGATGCTGCTGCCTCTGACCGCCTGTGGTGGCCCTGGCGGCAGCGCCCCCAAGACGACCTCGTCCTCCGGCGACGTAGTGGCAGCGGAGCT
>CAMAZB010000166.1 GCA_945862785.1 uncultured Clostridia bacterium
CTGGTGTTCATCTTCCTGGGCACCGTCATGAGCAACGACCTGGTGTGGGAGCTGACCGACATGTTCAACAACCTTATGGTCATCCCTAACGCCATTGCCCTGTTCGCCCTGACGGGCATGGTGGTGAAATCCACCCACGGCATCGGCGTCGGAAAGTAATCAAAACGCACCGAACGGGCCTGTGAAAGCAGGCCCGTTCTTTATTTCCGGCGCTCACCGGGCGGAAGCAGGTCCCGCTGGCCGTAGGGCAGTGTGAAGGCGGGAATGACCTCGGCTGCCGGAGCGATGGTGTACATAGGGAAAAAGTATGTAAGGCCTTCGTCTGTCAGATAATAGTTCCGGGGATTGAAGCGGCGGCGAAGCTTTTTCCGCCAGTCCGGGTCGTAGCGGGCCACGCCAGAGCGCTCCTGGCGCTGGATGTCCTCCGCCGCCAGGGCCAGGAGCTGCCGGCGCCACGGAGCGCGGGCGGGGAAAAAGGCGGACAGGGCAATGGGATAGCCTGCCGTAAGGTCCCAGGTGTCCCCCCGGCGGGTGAGAAGTGTCTGCCCCGGCAGGGTGATCTCCCGGGACTGGGTGTACAGACTCCATAGCCCGCCTTCGTTATACGTCACCCGGTAGCCCAGCTCCGCCCGGAAACAGGGCAGGGGGGCACTGGCAGCCAGGGCGGCGCGGTACTCCGCCTCTGCCTGGGGCAGCAGCCATCGCTGGCAGTAGCGGAGGTAAGCCCGGCACTGGGTCTGGTAGTACCTCCGGATCCGGCGGGAGACCGCGTCTGTTCCCTGGGGCTGGGGTACCTCCACCGAGGCGGTCAGCACCGGGATGCCCTCTACCGTCCACTCCCGCTCCGCCGCGAAAGACGCTGTGTGCAGTTCTGTCAGGCATGTTCTCATGGGCGCCGCTCCTTCCCCCTGGCTTTTCAGTCTGCTTCAGCCTATGCCGGGAGCAGGGCGGTGGTGCATCCGGGGACAATCCCAGCCGGCGCGCTTTAAAGCATGAAAAAATTTTACTGCGGGACCCCTTTACTTTCACGCGGTACAATGCTAAAATATAAAAACGGCGTAATCCATAAGCGCCGAAAAAGGGGTGTTTACGATGGTCAAGATCGGCAAAAAGGAAAAGAGCGATCAGCTTTACAGGGCAATCCTCCAGCTGAAGGACGAGCAGGAGTGCTACGACTTTTTCCAGGACCTTTGCACTGTATCCGAGCTGCGGTCCATGGAGCAGCGGTTCGAGGTGGCGTCTTTGCTGGATGACGGGATGATCTACAACGATATCCTGGAGCGCACCGGCGCCTCCAGCGCCACTATCAGCCGCGTGAACCGGTCCTTGAGCTACGGCACCGGGGCTTATGAAAAGCTCTTTGCCAGAATGAAGAAGAAATGAGCAGCTACGACGCACTTGCGTCCAGCTATGACGGCCTCATGGCGGACGGCAGCTACCGAAAGCGGGCGGACTGGCTGGAGCGGTTGTTCCGCAAGAGCCGCATCCCCGTCCATTCGGTGCTGGACCTGGCCTGCGGGACGGGAACCATTGCCTGCCTGCTGGCCCAGCGGGGCTACGAGGTCATTGCCACGGATGGATCGGAGGAGATGCTGACCCAGGCGGTGGGGAAAGCGGCGGCCCTTGACGGGCGGCCGCCTTTGTTCCTGCACCAGGCTATGCCTCGCCTGCGGCTGATCGAACCGGTGGATACTGTGGTGTCTACCCTGGATTCCCTGAACTACCTGACAAGGGAGTCCGATATCCGGGAGACTTTCCGGCGGGTGTACCGCTGGCTGAAACCCGGTGGGCAGTTTATTTTCGACGTCAATTCGCCCTATAAGCTGGAGCGGATGGACGGCCAAATGTATATGGACGAGACGGAGGACAGCTTCTGCGTGTGGCGGACCTTCTTCTCCCACCGGACCCAGGTGTGCACCTACCAGGTGGACCTGTTCCGGCTGAACGGGGAGGGAAGCTGGGACCGGGACTTCGAGGAGCACCGGGAGCGGGCCTGGAGTGAGGAGCAGCTGCGGCTGTTCCTGGCGGAGGCGGGCTTTGAGAAGGTCACCGTCACCGGGGATTTGACCATGAAGCCGCCCCGGGCGGACGAGGACCGGCTGATCTTCCGTGCGGAAAAAGGAGAATGAAGCAATGAGCGACCAGTTGGTACGGGCCATCAGCAAGGATGGCTTTGTAAAGGCGGTGGCAGTGTCCACCCGGGGCTTGACGGAACGGGCCCGCCAGATCCACAAGACGACCCCTGTGGCCACAGCGGCCCTGGGCCGGACTTTGGCGGCGGCGTCCATGATGGGCAATGCTCTGAAGGGCGAGGGCTCCAGCGTGACCCTGCAGATCAAGGGCGGCGGCCCCCTGGGCACCGTCCTGGCGGTATCCGATAACGAGGGCAACGTCCGGGGCACTGTGGACAATCCGTCGGTGGATCTGCCCCTGCGGGCTGACGGCAAGCTGGATGTAGGCACCGCCGTGGGCTGCGACGGCACGCTGACTGTCATCCGTGACCTGCACATGAAAGAGCCCTATGTGGGCAGCGTAGGGCTGCTTGGCGGCGAGATCGCCGAGGACCTGGCAGCCTATTTTGTGGAGTCTGAACAGATCCCCACCGCCTGCGGCCTGGGGGTCCTGGTGGACCGGGACCAGAGCGTGCTGGCGGCGGGAGGCTACCTCATCCAGTTGATGCCCGGTGCGGGAGAGGATGTCATCACCAAGGTGGAGGGCGGCATCATGGCCGCGGGGTCCGTGACGAAGCTGCTCAGCGAGGAGGACGACGCGGAGTCCCTGCTGCGGCGGGTCATGTCGGATTTCGACCTGGACATCCTGGAAAAGGCACCCATCGAGTACCGCTGCTACTGCAGCCGGGAGCGAATGGAGCGGGCACTCATCAGTTTGGGACCGGAGGAGCTGAAAGCGATGCTGGACGAGCAGGGCGGCGCGGAACTGACCTGCCGCTTTTGCGATAATGTGCAAGTCTTTACGAAGACGGAATTGGAAGAACTGCTGAAAAGCATGCAGAAAAAAATCTGATTTTTTTCGAGATTTGGGTTGACAGACCGGGCATCTTTGCGTATAATAGCTTTTGCCGTCTGACAAGTGCGGCAATGCGGGAGCATAGCTCAGCTGGTTAGAGCACCTGCCTTACAAGCAGGGGGTCACTGGTTCGAGTCCAGTTGTTCCCACCACTATCATACATGGCCCGGTAGTTCAGTTGGTTAGAACGCTAGCCTGTCACGCTAGAGGTCGACGGTTCGAGCCCGTTCCGGGTCGCCATCTCCCACGAGATGGAATTCCCATCTCGTGGGTCCCCTCTGGGGTTGAAATTCCCCATGCCGCGCCGAATGGCGCGGAAAAAGATTTGCCCAGATAGCTCAGTTGGTAGAGCAGTGGACTGAAAATCCACGTGTCGCTGGTTCGATTCCGGCTCTGGGCACCACCTGCGGGCATAGCTCATCTGGTAGAGCGCCACCTTGCCAAGGTGGAGGTAGCGAGTT
>CAMAZB010000167.1 GCA_945862785.1 uncultured Clostridia bacterium
ATCGAGGGCGCCAAGGGCGTGCTGATCAACGTCACCGGCTCCATGGACATCGGCCTGGAGGAGGTCGAGCAGGCTGCCAGCCTGGTGCAGGCCGCCGTCCATCCCGATGCGCTCACCATCTTCGGCGCCACCTTTGACGAGACACTGGACGATGAGATCCGGGTCACCGTCATCGCCACCGGTTTTGACAAGGCTCCCGGTGAAGCGCCCGCACCCAAGGCTGCCGCCGCTTCCGGAGCGGAGAGCGCTCCCGCACCTCAGCCCCTGAAGGAAGAGGACGTACCCAAGCCGGAGGAGACCGAGAGCGATCCCTTTGACGATATTTTCAAAATTTTCAACAAGCGCGACTGATAGAAAGATTTGGAAGATCCCGCAGGCATTTGCCTGCGGGATCTTTGTTTTCTTTCAAACCGGGGCAAAGGCAATGGAAACCATGGCAGCGCTGCCGCATTTTGCTGTGTGTGCGCGCCGCTGTTTCACAGAAACTAACCTCGCCGGAACGACCGGCAGTTTGCGATTTTTGGAAAGGAGTGTTTTTGAATTGTATGGAACAGCAAGAACGGCAAAACGACTCCTGCGATTTGGAACGGCGTGCCTCCTGGCGGTTTTGGCGTGCGCTGCAAGCGTGGCCATGGCCGTCGAGATGACGCCCCGGATGCTGGTGCCCGTGGGGCATACCGTGGGTATCAAGCTATTCTCCAAGGGCGTGGTGGTGGTCAAGCTCACCGACGGCGGAACGCCCGCCAGGGCCTGCGGCCTGCGGACCGGGGATGTCATCGTCCAGTGCGGCGGCGATGCCGTTACCTCTTCGGAGCAGTTCCAGTCCCTTTTGCAGACCTGCGGCGGCACTGCGGAGCTGGAGGTGCGGCGGAACGGGGACAGCATGACGCTGTCTGTGGAGCCGGAGCGAAATGACCGGGGCGTGTACTGCATCGGCGCCTGGATCCGGGACAGCATGGCCGGCATCGGCACCATGACTTATTACGATCCGGCCACTGCTACGTTTGGTGCCCTGGGCCACGGCATTACCGATGTGGACACCGCCCAACTCATGCCCTTTTCCAACGGTTCCATCTTGCCCTCCACCGTGAAGGCGGTGAAAAAAGGCGAGGCCGGCGCCGCCGGAGAGCTGCGGGGAGACTTTGATCTGACGTGCGACCTGGGCGGCTTGTACGCCAACACCTCCAGCGGTGTTTTCGGCACCCTGGAATCAGACTACGCACCGGCCCGGGAAGAGGCGGTGCCCACGGGACAGGCCAGGACCGGCCCGGCGGTCATTCGGTCCAACATCCGGGGAGACGAGGTACGGGAATATAGCATCGAAATTTTGAAAACTGTGCAGGGCTCCGGCGACGGGCGGGATATGGTGATCTCCATTACCGACCCGGACCTGATCGAAGCCACCGGCGGCATCGTGCAGGGCATGTCAGGGTCACCTGTGATCCAGAATGGCCGAATTGTGGGAGCTGTGACTCACGTTTTATTGAACGATCCGACAAAAGGGTATGGAATTTCCATTGAAAATATGCTGGAAGCAGCTGGAAATGACGTAAACTAACCCTAAATGACGAAAGCACTCACTTATGGTGTTGTCCATCAAGTGGGTGCTTTCCTTTTGGAAAAAAAGATGACGCCAGAATAAGGCCAAAATAAAACAAAAAAGGAGACAATTGTTGTGCCGAAATTTATTCCGCTCACGATGCTGAAAGACACAACAGGGATTGTTGAGTTTTGCCAAGAGTGCGGAGAACCCGTTTTTGTTGCCCGTAACGGGACGCCGGAAATGGTTATTATGGATGCTGCGTTTTTTGATGAGTACCTGCGTTATCGCACCGAGGACGGCAGACTTGATATCCGGAAAGAATTTGCAGCGATCCCGGAGGCAATCACAATCAAGGAACTGAAAAATACAGGAGAGGTGTCTGCACTTTGTGCTCAAACGAATGAGCCTGTCAATATTATCAGGAACGGTTATGCGGTATTGGTGATCATCAGTGCAGAAGGATATAAGAAACGCCATGCGGTCTCTTTACGTCCAGAGAAATTGTCCGTCACGGGTTTTGTGCGTGTGCTGAATCTCTCTGCCGGTCCGCTCGGCCCGGATCTGCGCTGAGGTCTTTCGTCCCATGGCGTTGAGCCTGCGGGCAATCTCTTTCTGTCTGTTTCCCTGCAAGTACAGAGAATAGATGAGCTGTACGGTGACCGTCGCTTCAGCATCCACCTTGATCTGCCCGGTATTTTTATCCTTCCGGTACCCGAAGGGCGGCGTGATCACAATGCCTGCTTTCTGCTTTTGACGATATCCAGCGCGGATCTTCTTGCCGATATCCTTTGCGTAATAGTCGTTCATCAGCTCTCGAATGCCGATGACCAGATCGTCCTCATCCCGGAAAGTATTCACGCCCTCGGTGACGGACAGGACCCGCACATTCCGCTCCCGCAAGCAGTCGATGAACAGTACTGTTTGTGTCCTGTGACGACCCAGCCGGGATAGATCCTTTACGATGACCGCGTCAATCTTACCAGCGTCAACAACCGCCGTGAGCTCATCCAGCCCACGGCGGTTGAATTTCATCCCACTCACATTGTCATCAGAGGACTCGCCAACGATGCGGTGTCCCTGGGCATCGGCAAACACCCGGCAGATATTCCGCTGGTTTAGGAGAGCGTTCTGCTCCGGGTCATCATCGTTGGACAGGCGGTAGTACAGTCAGACTCTCATGCACCCACCTCCCAGAATTCTTTTCCGAGGATGGCACCCAGACGGTCGTAATCGTAGTTCCATACGCTCCACAACTCGGTGATCTCGCCATCTTCGTATGTACAGCCGTGTGTCCGGAAGGGTGCTTTGAGGTGGATGTCCACATTCAGTTTACCAATGTCAGCATACCTGTTGGAGCAGTGGACATACCTGGTATGCTATCTGGAAGACGGCAGGCTGGAACTGAGCAACAACCGCGCTGAGCGCAGCATAAAGCCGTTTGTAAACACATGGCCGCAGTATTTTTTGCCGCATTCCCGGAGGAAGCAGAAAAATATTATGCGGATGTCTTGAAAACAGAGGAAGAATGGGAAAACTATCAGGATGAGCTGGCCAATAAGCTTGTCAAATATGTGCGTGCCCTTAAAAAGCGGGAAGCCCAGAAGCAACTGCTGGAAGTGCTGGAATCCAGACCTGAATGGCAGTGGGAGCGTTTTATTCGGGAACATATCGAATAACAAAACCTTCACTCAGGTGACATCACCTTTAGGTTCTCGTGCAGCAATGCGTGTGGGTTCGAGTCCCTTCAGGCGCACCACGTCGGAGCAAGCTACATATCGCTTGCTCCGACTTTTTTCAAAAGTCAGAGCGCACTCATT
>CAMAZB010000168.1 GCA_945862785.1 uncultured Clostridia bacterium
GTTATTCACCCAGCAGGGTAACGGTATAGCGCAGGGACTTGCTCTCCCCCGGCGCCAGGGTCAGGCAGTGGGGCTTGTCCTCAAAGCGGCCGCTCTCGTTGTCAAACGCGGCGCAACCCTGCCACGGCTCGATGCAGATGTAAGGTGCCTCCTTGCCGGGCATGGTCCAGAAGGCCACCATGGGGAACTCCGAGAAGTCCACCCGGACGCCCCGGTCCGTGTCCTTATGGCACAGGCGGACGCTCTTGGACCGCAGGCCCTCGTAAATCAGCGTATCCGCCGCGTCGAACACGGCATGGTCCAGCCGGATGGTATCCGTGTGCTCCAGCGCGGGGCCGGGCCGGTCGTGGAGCAGCACGCCGTCATTCCCGGGCAGGATGGAAACGGCGTCCTCCGTCTGGTCAAACACCAGCCGGTAGTCCTCAAACCGCTCTCCCTCCCCCAGCGGGCAGCGGAAAGCGGTATGGGCGCCGATACAGAAGGGCATGGGTACCGTGCCGGGATTCGTCACGGTAAATTGGGTATAAAAGCCATCGGTACAGAGCTGATGCCGCACCCGCAGGGAGAAGAAAAAGGGATACTGCCGCAGGGTGCCCATCCGCTCCCGCAGCTCGAACTCCACAAAGTCTTCCCCGCTGTCTGCGATGACGAACTCGCTCCGCCGGGCAAAGCCGTGACGGGCCATCTCATAGGTTCGACCGCCGATGTCCACCCGGCCGTTCTTCAGTCCGCCCACGATGGGAAACAGGACGGGATTCCGCCCGGACCAGTAGGCCGGGTCGCCGTTCCAGATATACTCGGTGCCCCACTGGTCCCGCAGGGAGACCAGCTCGCCGCCCAAAGTATCCGCCCTGGCGGTAAGCCCGCCCTTTTGGAATGTCAGTTCCATGCTCGCTCCTCCTCACAGGTGGTGGTCCCGCAGGAGCCGTTTCGCCTGCTCCCACAGCTCGTCGCTGACGGTCTGGATAACCGCCACCTTCTGCACCAGTTCCGGCAGAGCCTTCACCACTTCCGCCTCCACCAGCGTCTCGTTGGTCAGGTCGGCGGAGGGGCACCCGGCGCACTGGCCCAGCAGCTTCACATACAGCACCTTGTCCTCCAGGTGGTCCACCTGAATTTCCCCGCCATGGGCCCGGAGGGACGGCCGGACCTTTTCGTCCAGCACGGCTTCAATGCGCTTCAAATCCTCATTCATGGATAGTTTCCTCCTTATTTTTCGCCTTGGCCGCGGCGATGTCCTCCCGGATGCGGCGCCGGGTGTCGTCAAACAGCAGTTCCTTGTTGTGGCGGAAGTAGGCGTCACAGCCGAAGTTCTCTACGAACCAGCTGGTGTCGTACCCGGCAGTGACCTCCGTCACGAAGATCACCAGCTCCTGTCCCTGGCCGAAGGTCTGCTCCAGGAAGCGGAAGGTGTTGTCGAACATGGCGCCGGTGTCGGCTCCCAGAGTCTTCCGCTTCTCCACCTCGCTGCCAAACCACCCCCGGACGGCCTCCATGGCCTCCGCCGGAGTGGTGATGTCCTCTTTCGCCAGCTGCTGGCGGTAGTCCTCCAGCGTGTTGACTTCCCACATCCCCAGATCCCGGGCCTCCTTTTCCAGGCTTCCGGCCTCCTTGGCCTGCCGCAGCTTCTCCCGCCGCTGCCAGATGAGCTGGCCCAGCACCGCCTGAGGCTCCGCGCCATCGGCAGTCTTGGACTTGAAGTCCAGCAGGGCGCCGTGGAGGGCGGTGGTCAGCGCATCCTGATTCCGGACGGCCCGGGCCGACTCGGACAGGCGGGAAAGCAGCAATCCCATGACGGACAGCTTCTCGTCAAAGGGTGCCTCCCGCAGTTCCAGCATGGTGATATTCTGCCACTGGCCCCGCACGATGTCGTCCACATGGTAGGTCCGCTGGTACTTGTAATAGAGTTCCAGGTAGTTGGCAAAATCCTTGGCGATGCGGGGCAGCTGGATATACTGTCCCACCACCTCCCGGTTCACCCGGAGGCCCAGCTTTTCATAAGCGATGATGAGTTCGGACAAGTCCTCCCAGCCACGGGCAGTGGCAAACTGCAAGCCGTCCACGGTGGTCTCGATGCGGTAGAAGTTGTCCTTCTTGATGTCCAGATACGAGATGACAGCGCCGTGGATGCCCTTTCGCCGGGCGTATTCCTTCCAGACGGCGAAGTCCTCTGTCACGTCCATGCGCTTCACACGGTCCAGCGTCACCACGTCGAAGTCCCGGACGGACTTGTTGTACTCCGGCGGGTTGCCCGCCGCCACGATGAGCCATCCCTCCGGCAGGTGCTGGTTGCCGAAGGTCTTGCACTGCAGAAATTGCAGCATCATGGGGGCCAGCGTCTCGCTGACGCAGTTGATCTCGTCCAGGAACAGAATGCCCTCGGTCAAGCCCGTCCTCTCCATCATCTGGTACACGGAGGCCAGGATCTCGCTCATGGTGTACTCCGTAATGCAGTATTCCTTGCCGCCGTAGGTCCGCTTTTCGATGAAAGGCAGGCCGATGGCGCTCTGGCGGGTGTGGTGGGTGATGGTGTAGGCCACCAGGCCCACGCCCTCCTCCGCCGCGATTTGCTCCATGATCTGGGTCTTTCCGATGCCCGGAGGGCCCATCAGCAGCACGGGCCGCTGGCGGATGGCGGGGATGAGGTAGTTCCCCAGCTCGTCACGGGTAAGATACGCCTTCAAGGTGTTGGCGATCTCCTGCTTTGCCTGTTTGATGTTCATAGTGTCTGATTCCTCCGTTACAGCTGGGGCAGCTCGTCCCAGTCGATCATATCAGGGTATTCCTCGGCAGCCTCCTGCTTCGCCTTTTCCAGCCCCGGCAGGTCCAGCACCAGCCGGATGGCCCAGGGCGGTATCTTCACGGACATCGGCGGCTCCTCTAACAAAACAAAAGCCGTCTCATAGGGCGGACGCTTTTTCGGGTAGACGCCCATACCGTCGGTGAAGTACACCAGCCCCCGGAGAGAGGTGAACGCCCCCTCCTTCTGCAAACGGGCGACGTGCTCAAACACCGGTCGGAAGTCCGTGGCGCTGCCGCCGACAAGCTGAAAGTGATCCATGTACCGCTTCAAATCCTCCAAATCGTGGATGGCGGTGTCGGACCGCACCTGGTCGTCGCATTGGATGATGCGGATGTTGACTTTACGGGTAAACGTCTCGGTGCTCCGCAAGATGGCATAGGTGCAGGCCAGGAACTGCCGCACCAGCTCGCCGGAGGTGGACATGGAGGTGTCCACGGCGATGACGAAATCCTCGATGCGCTTTTCCTC
>CAMAZB010000169.1 GCA_945862785.1 uncultured Clostridia bacterium
TGAAAGTTCTGAAATCTTAAGCAGCTTGTCGAAAAGACTTTTTCGACAAGCTGGGGGGAGTGCCGTTTACGGCACTCCCCCATAACTTTTTCTAAGTGAACTTTTGGGTAAATTCTATTTTGGAACAGTCCCTTTTTTGGCGGAACTGTCATTTTTTCATAAGTCCGATCAGGCAGGACAGCAGGAACAGCGACAGATCGGCTGCTACCACCGTGGCGCCCACGGGGGTGGAAAAGGCGAAGGAAACGGTGAGCCCTATGCAGAAGCAGGCCACCGAGGCGACGGCGGCGCAGATCACCACGCCCCGGAAACTCCTGAACAGCCGCATGGCCGTCAGCGCTGGGAAAATCACCAGGGAGGAGATCAGCATGGCGCCCATCATCCGCATCCCCAGTACGATGGTCAGGGCCGTCAGAATGGCCAGCAGGGTGTTGTAGCGGTCTGCCTTCAGGCCCGTGGCCCGGGAGAAGTTCTCGTCGAAGGTGACGGCGAAAATTTTGTGATAGAACAGGAGGAACAGGACCAGAACCGCCAGGCACAGCACCACGGACAGCGCCACATCTGTCCGACCCATGGCCAGAACGCTGCCGAACATATAGTTGTCCACATCCGTGGTCATGCCCGTGGTACGGGAGATGACCAGGATGCCGATAGCAAGGGAAGAAGCACTCATGGCGGCGATGGCCGCGTCGCTGTTCCAGCGGGGATTGTCCGCCACCCGCAGCAGCAAAAATGCCGCCAGAATGACCACCGGAATGGAGAACCACAGGGGCGTTATCCCCAGAGCCACGGCGATGGCCAAGGCGCCGAAGGAAACGTGGGAAAGGCCGTCGCCGATCATGGAGTACCGTTTTAAGACCAGGGACACGCCCAACAGGGCGGCGCACAGGCTCACCAGCACGCCGGCGATCAGCGCCCGCTGCATAAAGGGAAAGGAGAATATGGTGAGGATATTCATGGCTCCACCTCCCGGAACCGCCGCCCCTGGGGGGAGGCCAGATAATCTGCCACAGTGCCGGAGAACACCTCCCCCCGGCGGCCGATGTGGAGGACGGTGCGGGCGCTGCGGAGGGCAGAGCGGAGGTCGTGGGTCACCATGACGATGGCCATGCCCTCTTTTTCGTTCAGATAGGCCAGGGTCTTGTAGAGGTCCTGGGCGGCGGCGGGATCCAGGCCGGTGATAGGCTCGTCCAAAATCAGCAGACGGCTGGCAGCGCACAGAGCCCGGGCCAGCAGCACCCGCTGCTGCTGGCCGCCGGAGAGGTCCCGGTAGCTCTTGTCCTTTAATTCCAGAATGCCCAGCTTGCCCAGGTTCATCAGCGCCTCGGACTTTTGGGCGGCGGTGTAGAAAAACCGCATTCCCTTGCGGTTCAGGCAGCCGGAGAGAACCACCTCCATCACCGTGGCGGGGAAGTCCTTTTGGGCCTTCGTCTGCTGGGGCAGATACCCTACCGCACCCTTTTGCAGCTCCGGGGCCCGCCAGATTTCTCCGGCCTGGGGAGCCAGCAGACCCAACAGGCCCCGCATCAGCGTGGATTTGCCGGAGCCGTTGTCACCCACTACGCAGAGATAGTCCCCGCAGCGGATGGCGAGGTCCAGATGGCTCAGGACCGTCTGACCCTCGTAGCCCAGAGATACGTCCCGGCAGACGATCAGTTCAGTTTGCTCCATGGCGGGCCACCTCCCGGGCGCAGTCCTGACAGCGGCCCGTCAGAACCGTACGGCGGGGGTCCACCCGGAAGTGGTGCTCCGACGCCAGATGGTCATACAGCGTTTGCAGGTGGTCGCAGTCCAGGTGGACCACCCGTCCGCAGTCCTCGCACCGAAGGAGGAAGCAGCCGTGGGCGGGATGGGGGCAGTACTGGTACAGGGCGCCCTCCTCTGTCTGAATACGGTGAATAAGACCGGCGGACTCCAGGTGCTCCAACTGGCGATAGACAGTGGCAAGCCCCACGGAGCTGCCGCCCCGGCGCAGCTCCTCCGCCAGCTCGGCGGGAGTCAGCGTTTCCCCGGCCCGGGCTTCCAGGCAGCGGAGAATGGCCTGGCGCTGTTTGGTGGTATAGGGCATACAGGTCGCTCCTTTTCAAAAATGAGAATCGTTTTCATATTATAACTCGAGGCAGAAAAAAGTCAAGAGCGGTTGCAAACATCATCGAAAAGCGATATGATGTAGTCACGGACATATCTGTTCCGCACTGAATGAAAAGAAAGTGGGAGACGTTTACATGAAGGTTTCACTGGTCATCATGGCGGCGGGCCTGGGCTCGCGCTACGGCGGCAGCAAGCAGGTGGACGGCATCGGCCCCCACCATGAGATCCTGATGGAATACTCCATCCACGACGCCCTGCGGGCGGGCTTTAACAAGATTGTGTTCATCATCAAGCCGGAGATGGAGGAGATGATGGAACGGCTGTGCGGAGGTTACCTGCGGAATAAGACAGCGAAGGACGGCAGTCCCATAGAGGTGGCCTACGCTTTCCAGGATTTTTCCTCTGTGCCGGATTTCTATACTATCCCCGAGGGGCGGACCAAGCCCTTTGGTACAGTCCACGCCCTGCTGTGCGCCGCGGACGTGGTGGATGGCCCCTGCTGCGTCATCAACGCCGATGACTATTACGGCATTGACGCCTACAAGACCATTTACGAGGAACTGGTGCGCCTGCCGGAACAGGGAAAGGCTACTATGGTGGGATATCTGCTGAAGAATACCGCCAGCCTTCACGGCACTGTGTCCCGGGGCGTCTGCACGGTGAAGGGCGGCAAGCTCCAGTCCGTGCGGGAAGCACTGAAAGTCCAACTCTATCCCGACGGGTCTTTGCGCGACCTGGCGGAGGACCGGGAACTGAGCCCGGATACCATCGTCTCCATGAATTTCTGGGGATTTGCCCCCTCTATCTTCCCGGCCCTGAAGGAATATTTCGAAGGCTTCCTGCGGAACGAGGCGGGGGACAACATCAAGGCGGAGTGCCTGCTGCCGGTGATGGTGGACAACCAGATGCAGGCGGGAAAACTGGAGGTGTCTGTTCTTCACTCCACTGACAAGTGGTTTGGCATGACCTATCAGGAGGACCGGGAGACCGTGGCGGCGGAGTTGCGGCGGCTTCATGAGGAAGGAGCCTACCCGGAGAGCCTGCGGGGATAAGTGCACGGATACGCATGTGAGGGAGGTGCGGCCTTGCCGCGCCTCCTTCAGGCTGTCGATAAACCCGGAAATGCAGGAAAACGGGAAGGAAGGGTGTGCGCGGCT
>CAMAZB010000170.1 GCA_945862785.1 uncultured Clostridia bacterium
CGAATACCACGGCGCACTCCGGCCGCCACAGGTTGTGCTTCAGGTGGTGGCGGATACGGCCCGCGTCGCACATGCCGGAGGCGGAGATGATAACCTTGGGCGTGGGGTCCATGTTCAGAGCCTTGGACTCCTCGCCGGTCTCTGTCATCCGCAGGTTCGTGAAGTTGAACATATGGGTGCCGTCCTGCACCAGCTCCAGGGCGTCCTCGTCCAGATAGCCGTGGAGGTTCCCGGTAAAGATGGTGGTGGCTTTTTTCGCCAGGGGCGAGTCGATATAGACAGGGAAATCCGGATTGGACTTTACAAGGCCCGCGTCCTTGATCTCCCGGATGAAATACAGCAGCTCCTGGGTACGGCCCACGGCGAAGGAGGGAATGATGACGTTACCGCCCCGGCCGATGGTCTCGTCAATGATTTGCGCCAGGTCGTCGGTGTAGCTCCAGACCTCGGTGTGGTTGCGGTCACCGTAGGTGGACTCCATCACCACATAGTCCGCGCCGTGGATGTGGACCGGGTCCCGGATGATAGGCTGGTTGACATTGCCCAGGTCGCCGGAGAACACCAGCCGCTTCGTCACGCCGCCCTCCGCAGCGTCCACAACGATGCTGGCGGAGCCCAGCAGATGGCCGGCATCCACGAACTCCAGCGTCACGCCCTCGCACAGAGGGACTTTTTGGCCGTACTCACAGGTAGTCAGAAACTCCCGGACACGCTGGGCATCCTCAATGGTGTACAGGGGCTCCACATGTGGCGCGCCGGAACGCTCCGCCTTGCGGTTCCTCCACTCGGCGTCCTGCTCCTGAATGTGTGCGGAGTCCAGCAGCATAATGTCCAGCAGGTCCGCCGTCAGCCGGGTAGTGACGATGCGGCCCTGAAAGCCCTGCTTGATGAGCATGGGAATGCGGCCGGAGTGGTCGATATGGGCGTGGGTCACCAGCACATAGTCGATGGAACCCGCCGCGAAGGGGAACTCGGCGTTGGAGACCTCGTCCCGTCCCTGCTGCAAGCCGCAGTCCACCAGAATGCGCTTGCCGTTCACTTCCAGACAGTGACAGCTACCGGTCACGCACTGATCGGCGCCGAAAAAGCTGAGCTTCATAAGAGTTCCTCCTCGTTGGATTTTATGGGAGCTATGTTTCTTCAAGGTAATTGTAGCATATCCCACTTAAAAGCACAATCAACGTTTTCAGGGAAATGTCCGGCTTTCCATTTGCAGTCGAAATTGTGAACTTTTTTCTGAAAGCCTGGATTTTCTTTGCATTTTACATTCATCTGTGGTATGCTATTTTAGATTTATTATGGATAGTCCTATTTTCATATGGTATTCCCCTTTCTTTTAATGAAAGCAGAATCGGAAAGGATGTTTCAAATACTATGGGTCTGATGAAAAAACTGTTCGGCGATTACAGCTCCCGGGAGCTGAAAGCCATCTATCCCATTGTGGACAAGATCGAGGCCATGGCCGACGAGTACAAGGCCATGACCGATGCCCAGCTCCAGGCAAAAACGCCTGAGTTCAAGGAGCGCCTGGCAAACGGCGAGACGCTGGATGATATCCTGCCGGAGGCCTTCGCCACCGTGCGGGAAGCCGCTGACCGCGTACTGGGGATGCGTCCCTACCGGGTGCAGCTGGTGGGCGGCATTGTGCTGCACCAGGGCCGTATCGCCGAGATGAAGACCGGCGAAGGCAAAACGCTGGTAGCCACCCTCCCCGCCTACCTCAACGCCCTGACCGGCAAGGGCGTCCACATTGTCACCGTCAACGACTACCTGGCCAAGCGTGACTCTGAGTGGATGGGCAAGATCCACCGCTTCTTAGGGCTGAAGGTGGGTCTGATCGTCCACGGTCTGACCCCGGCACAGCGCCAGGCCGCCTACGCCGCCGATATTACCTACGGCACCAACAATGAAATGGGCTTCGACTACCTCCGGGACAATATGTGCATCTACTCCTCCGAGCTGGTGCAGCGGGGCCATTCCTTCGCCATCGTGGACGAGGTGGACTCCATCCTGATCGACGAGGCCCGTACCCCCCTCATTATCTCCGGCCAGGGCGAAAAGTCCACCCAGCTCTATGATATGGCGGAGATGTTCGTCTCCCGCCTGAAAAAGCAGGTCGTGGTCCAGATGGACGACAAGGAGGAAGAGGACACCTCCATCGATGCCGACTATGTGGTGGACGAGAAGGCCAAGTCCGCCACCCTCACCGCCCGGGGCATTGCCAAGGCGGAGGAGTTCTTCCATGTGGAGAACCTGTCCGACCCCTCCAATGCCACACTGAACCACCACATCAACCAGGCCATCAAGGCCCACGGCACCATGAAGCGGGACATCGACTATGTGGTGAAGGACGGCGAGGTCATCATCGTCGATGAGTTCACCGGCCGTCTGATGTTCGGCCGCCGGTACTCCAACGGTCTGCACCAGGCCATCGAGGCCAAGGAGCACGTCAGCGTCAACAGCGAAAACAAGACACTGGCCACCATCACCTTCCAAAACTACTTCCGCCTGTATGACAAGCTCTCCGGTATGACCGGTACCGCCATGACCGAACAGGAGGAATTTGGCACCATCTACAACCTGGACATCATCGAAATCCCCACCAACCGTCCCAACCAGCGGCAGGACCACCACGACGTGGTCTACAAGACCGAGGCTGGCAAATACCGGGCGGTCATCCGGCAGATCAAGGAGTGCCACGCCAAAGGCCAGCCCGTACTGGTGGGCACCGTGTCCATTGAGAAGAACGAGCTGCTTTCCAAGCTGCTGTCCCGGGAAGGCATCCAGCACAATCTGCTGAACGCCAAGAACCATGAGAAGGAAGCCGAGATCGTGGCCCAGGCCGGCAAGTTCGGCGCCGTCACCGTAGCCACCAACATGGCCGGCCGTGGTACGGATATCATGCTGGGCGGCAACGCCGAGTATCTGGCAAAGGCCGACCTGGTGAAGGCCGGCTACTCCGAAGAGACAATCGTGGACGCCACCGGCTACGCCGACACCGACAACCAGGAAATCCTGGACGCCCGCAAGCTGTTCGCCGAAAAGATGGCCCAGCACAAGGCTGAGATCGCCTCCGAGGCCGAGAAGGTCCGGGCGGCCGGTGGATTGTTTATCATCGGCACCGAGCGCCACGAGTCCCGCCGTATCGATAACCAGCTCCGCGGCCGTGCCGGCCGTCAGGGCGACCCCGGCGAGACCCGGTTCTACATCTCCCTGGAGGATGACCTCATGC
>CAMAZB010000171.1 GCA_945862785.1 uncultured Clostridia bacterium
GCCTGCATGAAGAAGACCAGGGCCGCGCCCAACAGGACCCAAATCGTGTTGACTGCTGAATACATATCGTTTCCTCCTTACACACAAATAAGGCAAGGACGCCGGAGAGTTTGACTCTCTCAGGCGTCCTTGCCTTAACGATGGTATGACTTTACCACTGCAAAGCGTCTTTCGTCAATGGGCGGTTTTGACAACTCTTTTGCGCTTTTGACCAAAAACTTCTCAAAAACTTATATACATTCACAACGGGCGACGCGGCTTCCACCGCATCGCCCGCTGTTCTGTATCAGATGGTCCGAACCAGATTCGTGTAGCCGGTGAGGTATTCGTCCACCTCCGCGGCGGCAGCCCGGCCCTCGGCGATGGCCCACACCACCAGAGACTGGCCCCGGCGCATGTCGCCGGCGGCAAAGACTTTTTCCGCGCTGGTGGCGAAACTGCCCTCCGCTGTGGTGACGGTTCTGTCGGCGTCCACACCGAAGGCCTGGCACACGTCCTCCCGGCAGCCGGCAAAGCCGGTGGCGCCGATGAGGAGCTGGCAGGGCAGGGTGTCGCCCTCCGAGGTGACGACCCCGGTGAGGTTTCCGTTCTCGTCCTTCACCAGCTCTTTGACCTGAACGCCGAAGCGGCGGGGGTCATGGCCCGTGACGACCAGGGCCTCCTCGTGGGCGTAGTCCATGGGGAGCTGACCGTTTTGCAGGTAGTCGCTCTCGGGGCGGCGCACCAGCTGGGTCACGGAGGCGCAGTCCTCCCGCAGGGCGGTGGCTACGCAGTCGCTGGCGGTGTCGCCGGTGCCGATGATGACCACATCCCGGCCCTCCGCCGTGGGAACAGCGGGAGACTGGCCGAACTGGTGGCGCTGGACGGCGGCCCGGAGGTATTCCGTGCCGAAGTACACGCCGCTGACGCCCTCGGTGTCCAGGCCCAGGGGCCGGGGCTTGCCCGCGCCGCAGCAGAGGATGACGGCGTCATACTCCCGCAGCAGCCGATGGGCGGTCTTGGGGTCCGCCGCGTCCACGCCGCAGACGAAGCTGACGCCCTCGTCGGTCATCAGCTCCACCCGGCGCTTTACGATGGCCTTGGGCAGCTTCATGTTGGGGATGCCGAAGGTCAGCAGGCCGCCGGGGCGGTCCTCCTTTTCGATGACGGTGACGGAGTGGCCCCGGTGGTTCAGCTGGTCCGCTGCCGCAAGGCCCGCCGGGCCGGAGCCGATGACGGCCACCTTCTTGCCCGACCACTGGGGCGGACGGCGGCGCTTCATGGTCTTGTTGGCATAGGCCTCCTCAATGATGCACAGCTCGTTGTCCCGGACGGTGACGGGGCTGCCGTAGATGCCGCAGATGCAGCTCTTTTCACACAGCGCCGGGCACACCCGGCCGGTAAACTCCGGGAAGTTGTTGGTTTTCAGCAGACGGCTCAGGGCGTGGGCACGGTTGCCCGCGTAGATCATGTCGTTCCACTCGGGGATGAGGTTGTGCAGAGGACAACCGAAGGTCTTGCCCTCGTAGATCATGCCCGCCTGGCAGTAGGGCACGCCGCAGTTCATGCAGCGGCCGCCCTGCTGTGCCCGGTATTCGTCGGGCAGGGGGAGGCGGAACTCTTCCCAGTCATGTACCCGCTCCTGGGGAGGGCGGTGCGCTTCGTCTCTGCGGACGTATTCCAAAAATCCGGTGGTCTTTCCCATATGATTCGCCCTCCTTTCTCAGCTTCTGGTGTTGGCGTAAAACGCCTCAATTTCTGCCTGCTCCCGGCTCATGCCCTTTTCCTCATACTGGGCGATGGAGCGCAGCATCCGGTCGTAGTCCTTGGGCATGACCTTCTTGAAGCAGGGGACATAGCTCTTGAAGGCCGCCAGAATCTTCTTGCCCCGGGGAGAGCCGGTGGCGGCAACGTGTTCTTCAATCAGAGTACGCAGTTCCTGAATGTCATGGGCCTCCGTCAGAGTGTCGATGAGCACCTGCTCCTTGTTCAGCCGCAGGTACAGGTCGTGGTGCTCGTCCAGCACGTAGGCGATGCCGCCGGACATACCAGCCGCAAAGTTCTTGCCCGTGGGGCCCAGGATGACCACCCGGCCGCCGGTCATGTACTCGCAGCCGTGGTCGCCCACGCCCTCCACCACGGCCACTGCGCCGGAGTTGCGGACGCAGAACCGCTCGCCGGCCATACCATTGATGTAGGCCCGGCCGCTGGTGGCGCCGTACAGGGCCACGTTGCCCACGATGATGTTCTCACCGGGCTTGAACTTGGTGCCCTTGGGGGGATAGAGGATCAGCTTGCCGCCGGAGAGGCCCTTGCCTAGCCCATCGTTGCAATCACCCTCCAGAGCCAGGGTGAGGCCCTTGGGGATGAAGGCACCGAAGGACTGTCCGCCGCCGCCGTGGCAGGTGATGACGTAGCTGTCATCGGGGAGGCTGTCGCCGCAGGTGCGGGTGATCTCGGAGCCGAACAGGGTGCCGAAGGCGCGGTCTGTGGAGGATACCTGCAGGTCCAGCTTGCCGGACTTCTTGCCCTTCAGACTCTTGCCCAGCTTTTCCACCAACACGCTCATGTCCACCGTCTTTTCCAGATGGAAGTCGTAGACGGTCTTGGGGTCAAAATGAGGGACATGGTCGCCGTAGGGATTGTGGAGCAGGGCGGTCAGGTTCAGGGTCTCCGCCCGATGGGTGATCAGCTTTTCCCGGACCCGCAGCAGGTCGCTGCGGCCCACCAGCTCGTCCACGGTGCGGATGCCCAGCTTCGCCATGTACTCCCGAAGCTCCTGGGCCACGAAGTACATGAAGTTGATAACGTACTCCGGCTTGCCCGCGAACCGCTTGCGGAGCTGGGGGTTCTGGGTGGCGATGCCCGCGGGGCAGGTGTCCAGGTTGCACACCCGCATCATGCAGCAGCCCATGGTGACCAGGGGCGCGGTGGCGAAGCCGAATTCCTCGGCGCCCAGCATACAGGCGATCGCCACGTCCCGCCCGGTCATCAGCTTGCCGTCGGCCTCGATGACCACCTGGGTTCGCAGGCCGTTTTTGATGAGGGTCTGGTGGGCCTCCGCCACGCCCAGCTCCCAGGGCAGGCCCGCACCCATGATGGAGTTCCGGGGGGCCGCACCGGTGCCGCCGTCGTGGCCGGAGATGAGCACCACCTGGGCGCCTGCCTTGGCGACGCCGGCGGCAATGGTGCCGACACCTGCCTCGGATACCAGCTTCACGCTGATGCGGGCGTTGCGGTTGGC
>CAMAZB010000172.1 GCA_945862785.1 uncultured Clostridia bacterium
CCGTCCGGACCGGCCCCATCCCCTGTTCTATGGCTTTGTGAAGGCTGCCATGGAGAAGACCTGACCGCCAGCGGGAAAGAAGATTTGACGTTTGGCGAGCGGGCTGGTACACTGGGAATAGCCTTTATGGGGGGATCTACCATATGAATCACTTTCAGAAAATTGCCGCACAGCTGGAGAGCCACGGCCTGGACGCCGTGCTGCTGACCGGAGAGGCCAACCGCTTTTACGGCTCCGGCTTCCATTCTTCCGGAACGGACGGCGTAGCCCTGGTAACCCGGAAGCGGGCATACTACTTTACCGACTCCCGGTACACGGAGGCAGCCGCCCGGTATGTGCAGGGCGCCGAGCTGCGGGAGGTAGGCCACGGGCGGGGCTATGCCGCCCTGATCCAGGAGGTCATCGGGGAGGAGCAACTTCGCCGTATCGGCTTTGAGGACGCCTATATGACTGTCCAGGACTATGAGCGCTACCGCAAAGCCCTGCCCTGCGACTTGGTGCCCGCCACGGAGCTTCTGTGGGAACTGCGGATGGTGAAGGACGAGGAGGAGCTGGAGGCCATGGTGGCCGCCCAGCGCATCGCGGAGCGGGCGCTGACGGACATCCTGGAGGAGATTCGGCCCGGCGTCACGGAAAAGGAGATCGCTGCCCGTTTGCAGTACCTGATGCTCCACTACGGCGCGTCGGACATGTCCTTTGACCCCATCGTGGTCTCCGGCCCCAACGGCAGCCTGCCCCACGGCGTTCCGTCGGAGAAGGCCATTCAGCGGGGCGAATTCGTCACCATGGACTTTGGCTGCATTTACCGTGGTTACTGCTCCGACATGACCCGCACCGTGGCGGTGGGCTTCGCCACGGAGGAGATGCGGACCGTCTACAACACCGTGCTGTCCGCCCAGAAGGCCGGCATCGTCGCCGCTAAAGCCGGGGTTACCGGCCGGGAAGTGGACGGTGCCGCCCGGGCAGTCATCGACGCCGCCGGGTACGGCGATTACTTCGGACACAGCTTCGGCCACGGCGTGGGCGTGGAGATCCACGAGGCCCCCAACGCCTCCCCTATGAATGACAAGTCCCTGCCCGCCGGAGCCGTTATCTCCGCCGAGCCGGGCATCTACCTGCCGGGAAAGATGGGCGTCCGCATCGAAGACGTCATTCTTCTGACGGTGGAGGGCTGCCGGGATATTACCAAGGCACCGAAGGAACTGCTGATCCTGTGAGGGAGATTTGTCAGAGCATCCGAATTTTGGAAAGCACGCGAAAGCAATCGTTTTCGCGTGCTTTCTTAACGGTTGAGGCGTTGACAAAGCCCCCCGCGGGGCAGCATAATGAGAGCAGGATCAGCGCGAAGGAGGATCACTCATGGACACTGTTTACATTACCGGCCACCGGAACCCGGACACCGACTCCATCGTGTCCGCCATGGCATATGCCGCACTGAAAAACGCCCTTGGCCAGCGGGAATACCGGGCCGCCCGCCTGGGGCAGGTCAGCGACGAGACCCAGGGCGTGCTGGACCGCTTCGGCTTCCAGCCTCCCATGCTTATCAACAACGTACGCAACCAGGTGCGGGACCTGGACTATGACACACCGCCCACCCTGGACGCTTCCGCCACCATCAGTCGGGCCTGGCAGACCATGCAGGAGGATAAGATCTCCACCATGCCTGTGACCAATGAGGACGGCACCCTGTACGGTATGCTGTCTGCCGGGGATGTGGCCAACTACGATATGACCTTCGTGCAGGACCCGCAGGTCCGGAACCTTCCGGTCTACAACCTGCTGTCCGTGCTGGAGGGGCAGATCCTCAACGAGGGCACGGAGCTGTGGGAGGAGGTCTCCGGCACCGTGACCATCGCCCTGCCCACCGGCCGGGAGAACCTGCTGTTTTCCGAGCGGGACATCATCCTGGTCTGCGGCGACCAGCCGGAGATGCTGCGCCGGGCGCTGGAACTGGAAGTGAACTGTGTGGTGGTATGCCAGGCGGAGGTGAGCCAGGAGTTCATCGAGGCGGCAAAAAAGACCTGCATCATCTCCACGCCCTTTGACGCCTACCGGGCGGTGCGGCTCATCCACCACGCCATGCCCATCAGCAGCATTTGCAGGACGCAGGACATGGTGTGCTTCCATCTGGATGATTACATCGACGACGTGCAGGATACTGTGCTGGAGAGCAGGTTCCGCTCCTATCCCATTCTGGATGAGGAGGAGCATGTGGTGGGCACGCTGTCCCGCTACCATCTGCTGCGGCCCCGCCGTAAGCGGGTCATTCTGATGGACCACAACGAGAAGGCCCAGTCCGTCATCGGTTTGGAGCAGGCGGATATCCTGGAGATCGTGGACCACCACCGTCTGGCGGATATCGAGACCAAGAACCCCATTTATGTCCGCAACGAGCCGGTGGGCAGCACCACCACCATCGTGGCGGGAATGTACCAGGAAAAGGGCCTGATGCCCACGGCCAAAATGGCGGGTCTGATGGCTGCAGCTATTGTGTCGGACACGGTCATGTTCAAGTCTCCCACTTGCACCCAGCGGGACATCGACATGGCCAACCGCATGGCCCGCATCGCCAATGTCTCTCTGGAAGAGTTGGGCAAGGCCATCTTCTCCGCTGCCTGCGGCGACGAAAAGACCGTGGACGCCATGCTGAAAACGGACTATAAGGAATTCCACATCGCCGGGCATAACCTGGCGGTGAGCCAGATCACCTGCATGGACTCCGATCGCCTGCTGGCGCGGAAGCAGGATTTCTTCCACGCCATGGGCGCCATCCGCAAAGCCCGGGGGCTGGATACGGTGGTGCTGATGATCACCGACGTGTTGCTGGAGGGCACCCAGCTCCTGTTCACCGGTGACGAGGATACCATCCGCCAGGCGTTTAATATCAAGAGCGACGACAACTGCGCGTTCCTGCCCAAGATCATGAGCCGGAAGAAGCAGGTCATCCCCACGCTGTCCGCCCTGTGGGGCTAATACTGTCGAAAAAGTGACAAAGCTACTTTTTCGAGGAGGATGCGGCCTGCCGCGCGCACAAACCATCCGCCTGTGGCGGACGGTTTGCACACTTGCAGGCCGAGAAGCATTTTCTCCGACGTACATGCCGCCGGAGAAAATGGATTTCAATTTCTTTGCGCCTGTGGGCGCGAACACTGTGAGACTATGTTCCGAATAAAAAGGTTCCGGGCCGTTTGGCCAATGTCA
>CAMAZB010000173.1 GCA_945862785.1 uncultured Clostridia bacterium
TCACCTGCTTGAGCACGTAGGGAATGGCGCCCACATGGTCCTCGTGGCCGTGGGTGATGAACAGGCCGCGGATGCGGGCACAGTTCTTGATGAGGTAGCTGACATCGGGGATGATGCAGTCGATGCCGTACATGTCATCGCCGGGGAAGGCCATGCCGCAGTCCACCACGATGATCTCACCGCCGTACTCGTAGGCGGTCATGTTTTTGCCGATCTCGTTGAGGCCGCCCAGGGGAATGATCTTCAATTTTTCTGCCATAAAAATAAAATACTCCTTTATTCAAACGATATGTAAAGTCCCCCGGAAAGCGGAAATGACACAAAGCGGCCTGAAAAAAGGCACGCAAAATAGAGACGTCCGATTCCCACCCGGCCCCGTTTCGCCGGCGGGAGTACGGTCACGTCATACTGAGCTTTCCATATGGGATTTGAGAATCTGCATTCGCAACCACCGAACGCCGTATGGGCGGTGCTTTTGCCGCCACTCTTCGCTAAATTTCCTTGCCATACCTCAAGTATGCCTGCGAAAATTTGCCTCGACCGGCAGCGAAATCCCTCGCCCCTCCGGCATCCTGCGGCCGCAAATACAGGTTCTTATTTGACTGGCGGCTTCCACACGGCGCACCAGTGAAATACAAGAAAAACAGCGGAGAGACTGTATCTCTCGACGCTTAACCTGATGTAGTATAGCACAGAAAAACGCACTTGTATACAACAATTTTGCGTTATGGGTGCTTTCGACAGAAAATTCGCAAAAATTTCATTTTTTTTGAGACTTGACTTATCGTCAGAATATGGTATTCTGTGTGCGTTAACAGACGAAGGAGGAGTGGGCGATGCGGGCCACCATCAAGATGATCGCGGAAAAGGCGGGCGTGTCCATCGGGACCGTGGACCGGGTGCTCCATGACCGCCCCTATGTGAAGGCGGAGGTCAGGGAGCGGGTGCTTCAGGTCATGGAGGAACTGGAATACCGGCCCAACCGCATGGCCAGCGCCCTGGCCATGAGCGGCACGGCCCGGAAACTGGCCCTGATCCAGCCGGGCTGGGGCAGTGACTATGTCCGGGACGAGATCGGAGCGGGCGTGGCCCGCTTCCGGGAGGAGCGCCGGGACTACAATGTGACGGTGGACATCCGCAGCTACCCCGAGGGGGATGTGGCGGGGTGCCTTGCCCTGGTGGACCGGGCGGTGGACGAGGGCGCCCAGGCGGTGGCGCTGTGCGCCTCTGACTGCCCGGAGGTCCGGGCCAAGCTGGAGGAGCTGGAGAAGAAGAACATTCCCGTGGCCACCTATAACTCCGATATCACCGGCGCGCCCCGGCTGTGCTATGTGGGCGAGGACGCCCGTCACGCCGGACGGGTGGCGGGGGAGATCGCCGCCAAGTTCCTGCGGCCCGGGGAGCCGTACCTGCTGGCCTACGCCGGCCCCGCCTACGCCGGCCACAAGGGCCGGGCGGAGGGCTTTCTTGCGCGGCTGGAGGAGCAGGGCCTGCGGCGGGAGGACTGCCGGGTGGCCTTTACCCACAACGATTACGCCGAGACCTACCGGGCGGTGCGGCAGGCGCTGTCCGAGGAGCCAGAGCTGCGCTACATCTACATGGTGACCCTCAGCGTCCCGGGCTGCGTGGACGCCATCCGGGCCTGCGGCCGGGAGGGCCGTGTCCGGGTCCTGGCCCACGACAACGGGCCGGACATCCGCCGCTTGCTGAAAGAGGGCGCGGTGGACTTCACCATCGGGCAGGACCTGGCCTACCAGAGTTACCAGGCGTTGAACCTGCTGTTCCTGGCGGTGGCGGAGCACAAGCTGCCGGAAAAGGACTGCTACTATCCCACCAGCCCCATCCTGAACGCGGAGACGGTTTGAGGAAGATCGGGGGACGGAAGTCCTCCACAGCGTTTGTGTGTTTCCGTGTACGCACACAGAGGGAGGAACCTGTATGAACAGAAACAACAGACTGCCCACGGCGGTATGGGCGCTCATTGGCCTGAGCTTTGCCCTGGGCTCCTGTGAATATGTGGTGGTGGCCATCCTGCCGGATATCGCCGGAGGACTGGGCGCTTCGCTGGCCGCCGCGGGCAAGCTGGTGAGCGTGTTCGCCGCCGGCTACGCCATCGGCACGCCCATCCTGATGGCCGCCGCGGGCCGGGTGCCCAAGTACCGGCTGCTGATGGCGCTGCTGGCGCTGTTCCTGGGGGCCAACGCCATGAGTATGCTGGCGCCGAACCTGACGGTTTTGTATCTGTCCCGGGCGCTGGCCGCGGTGCTGACCGGGACCTTGACGGCGGTCATCTTCCTGTTTGTCCGGGAGGTGACGCCCCATGAGCTGAGCGCCAGGGCGGTGTCCCTGGTCTACGCGGGGATGTCTCTTGCCACGGTGGTGGGCAATCCACTGAACAAGCTGATCTGCCGGTACCTGAGCTGGCGGGCGGCCTTCGCCATGATCCTGGCGGTGGGAGCCGTGCTGCTGCCGGTGCTGGCCCGGCTGCTGCCCCACCGCATCACCGAAGCGCCGGAGGAGAGCGGCAGCTTCTTCCGCCAGTTTGCCGTGCTGCGGGACCCCCGCTACTCCCTGTGCGTGCTGATGACGGTGTGCTGCTACGGCGCCACCTATGTGGTTTACACCTACCTGACCCCCATTCTGACCGACGTGGCGGGGGTGGGGGAGACCGCCGTCAGCCCCCTGCTGATGGCGGTGGGCCTTTGCTGTATGTGCAGCAACCTGCTGGCGGGCTGGGTAGGCGCCCACGGCGGCATCCGGCTGACGCCGCTGGTGCTGCTGGGGCAGACGGTGCTGTTCGCCGCCATGCCCGCCCTGCTGGGCGGCCGGCTGACGGGCCTTGCCGCCCTGCTGGCGATGTGCCTTTTGATGTACGCCCTCAGCACGCCGGTGCAGCTCCACGCCCTGGAGCTCAGCGAGCGGGAGCATCCTTACGCCGCCGGACTCTGCGCCACCACGCTGTCTGTGGCGGGCAACATCGGCATCGCCGCCGGTTCCTTCGCCAGCAGCGCCCTGCAGGAGCTGTCTCTTATACACATCTCCGAGCCCACGAGACGCTACGCTATCT
>CAMAZB010000174.1 GCA_945862785.1 uncultured Clostridia bacterium
GAGAAAGCTCCCGATGCTAAGGCCAAGAGCGAAAAAACCGTCCCAAAGCAGGAGGGGCAAAAGAAGCGGAGCGCCGACACACCCAAAAGCCGTAGAGCGCCCCTTAACAATGAGACAGTTGTAGAGAATACCACGCTGACAGCTCCCAGGCACTCTCAGGAATGGGGCCAGAACACAGGTACACCCCCCAGACGATTTATCCAGGACAGGCAAGTACGGCGTCAGGCTGCTTTGAACGATCAGCAGCGCAGCGCACCCGCATACCACCAGTCCCCGGTAGCCGGTGCCCCACGATCTTCTGGTGCCCTCACTCACAACACAGGCCAAAAGGCCGTATTGCCAAAGGAACGGCAGACGGCGGCCCAAAAGCGCAGCGTTCAACTGTCGGCAAAAAAGGCACCGCCGGGGCCGAAAGTGCGTGACCTACCCGGAAAGGCAGCGGTCCGCAAGTCATTCAGCACGGTTCCGCAGCACATGAGAAGCCAGGCGGCAGTACAGGCTAGGAAAGCCGCTAAGAATACTGCCGCTGTGTTCAAGCGGGCAATACAGGCCGTGGTGAAGGCTGCCGCTGCCGTGGCTGGGGCCGTGTCCGGAATGGTGGGCGGCGCCGTTGTTTTGGTTGCCTTGATCGTCATTATCATCATCGCCGCTGTCGCAAATTCTCCATTCGGCCTGTTTTTCGCGGAGGAACGCAACGCCCCGGATACGGTATCCGTCTCCGAGGCCGTGGCGCAAGTCAATATGGCGTACAATGCCAGTCTGGAGGAATTGCAGGCCGGGGATTATGACAGCATCACCGTAGAGGGACAGGCCCCGGACTGGCCGGATGTGCTGGCCGTATTCGCATCGAAAACCGCAGGAGCGGACGATGGAGTGGATGTTGCCACCATGGATGATGACCGGGTGGCCCGCCTGACGGCTGTATTTTGGGATATGACGGAGATCACTTCCTGGGTAGAGACGATTGACCATCCCGGTGACGGCGACGGGGATGATGGTTGGACAGAATACATTCTGCATATCACCATCACGCCGAAAACAGCCGATGATATGCGGACGGCCTATACCTTCACCAGCTATCAGAACACCGCCATGGACGAGCTGCTGGCTGACCGGGCGGCGCTGGCTACGCTGGCCGGAAGCCTGACCATCACCAACGCCGATGCGCAAGCAGTGCTGAACGGCCTGCCTGATGACCTTTCCCCAGAGCGCCGTGCCGTGGTGGAAACAGCCCTGAAGCTATACGGTAAAGTCAACTACTTTTGGGGCGGCAAATCACTGGTTTTAGGCTGGGATAGTCGTTGGGGCCAGCTCCGAAAGGTTACGGCAGAGGGCAGTCCCACCACCGGCACCTACCGTCCCTACGGTCTTGACTGCTCCGGCTACATCGACTGGGTATTCTACAATATGAGCGGCGGCGAATATATCATCGGCCACGGTGGAGGCGCCCATGCCCAGCACACCTACTGTACCGAGATCACATGGAATGAAGCCCGCCCCGGCGATCTGGTGTTCTACCCGGAGGACGAGCACGTTGGTATCGTCTGCGGCAGGGGCGAGGACGGTGGTCTGCTGGTAATCCACTGTGCCAGCAGCGCAAACAATGTGGTGATTACAGGCACATCCGGCTTTGTCTCTGTGGCAAGACCGGATTTTTATAACGAGTAAACTTGTCGAAATGCGTCTCAATTTGAGACGCGTTTTCTGTTTAGGAGGATGTTCAATATGCGAACCTTATGTAAAAAGCTGTTTCCCGGCATGGTTTTTCTGATGATGGTCCTGCTGCTGACCATCCCGGCCTTTGCCGCGGAACCGGAATTTAGTGATGTTCCCACTGACTCTCCGTGGCATGAAAGCGTGATGTATCTTGCGGAGCACGGGATCACCGCCGGGACTGGCGAGGGCCGATATTCTCCTGACGCGCCGATTACAGTCCGCCAGTGGGCGGTCATGCTGTGCCGGGCTTATGATAAGTCTGAAGCTCTGGCGTCAGAGGGTGAATTTGGCGCGGCTTGTCTCACAGAGGCTTACAGCAGTGGCTGGCTATCCGTGGAAGCCCTGACAGAACCAGACACGCGAATGTGCAGAGGGGCGTTTTTTCAGAGCGCCTTTTCGGTGGCCAGCCTGCCTGTCTATGACTATATCCTTTATCCTGACGGAGCGCCCCTGTCCACCTATGAAAACTGCCTGCGGATTGGAACGGAGCTGGGCTTGTGCACGGAGGACGCGGAGCCGCTGGAGATCGTTACCCGCGGCGAGGCCGCCGCTCTGCTCCACGCGATTCTGACACAGGAATTTTCCGTGGATGAACCGCCCATGCTTACGGAACTTCCCATTCAGAATGACGAGGGAGTGAACATGAACGACTACCTGCTGGAATTGCGCCGCGTGCCGGAGCCGATTTTACAGCAGTTCCAGGATAAGAGATGGGTCTATACCGTCAACTTTCAATACTTGGCGGATTTGAGCAAGCGGTACGACATGACCTGTATCGGCGCGGCCTCTTATGCCAGCAAAAGGATCTATGTATCACAGGCTACTGCCACTGTTCATGAGTTTGGCCACTTTTTGGACGGCGTGCAGGGCTTTCCATCCACAAGTACATCCTTCTATGCGGAAGAAGCCCAGGCATCCTCTGCGTTTCTCCGGGACTACGCACAAACAAACTGCCGGGAGTATTATGCGGAATATTTTACCTATTGGCTGAACAATCATGGCGACGCCAAGAAAGCGGAGCAGATGCAGCAGCTTACCCCAAAAACCTATGAATACTTTACAGAGCTGGCGGCGAACAACTGGGCACTTCCGGCCAAGTGACGTAAAATACGCTGGCCCCCACTGCCAAAAAGGCGGTGGGGGCCGTTTTTTGGTGCACCCGGCGGGCGCACGTTCTACCGGGCGAAAGTCCCGAATCCATTCGGTAGCGGGAAGGATATAGCCAAGAACAAGGGTGCCCACCGTGAGGAGGGATCCATAGAAAGCTGGCGGCAATACTAGTGAAATAGAATAACTGTAAGCGTCAAAGCTAACGGCGACTTGCGGTAAATTGAATAGCGTGAAAGAATAC
>CAMAZB010000175.1 GCA_945862785.1 uncultured Clostridia bacterium
ATCCGCAGAATGTGCGGTTTATGAATCTGGACTGGCTGCAATCGCACAATCTGGCTGTGGACCGGAACAATTACGATCTGATCTACACTGCCCCACTGAACCGTTCCGGCAACATCATGGAACAGCTGGAAACGCTGTATGAGCAGTTCAACCAGCAAAAGCCGGTGGATTTTCACAGCCCTTCCCTGAGCGTCAGCGATATTGTTGCCATTAAGCAGGACGGCAAGGTATCCTGTCATTACTGTGACAGCGTTGGTTTTACCGAGATTCCCGGTTTCCTGCCGGACAATCCCCTGAAAAATACGGAAATGTCGGTGGAGGATGATTACAGCATGATCGACGGCATCCTCAACAATGGTCCCAAGGAGCCGACAGTGACCCAGCTGGAACAGCAGGCCCGCAGCGGTCAGCCCGTTTCCCTCATGGATTTAGCAGAAGCCGTCCACCGGGAGGAACGGGATAAGAGGAAATCCGTTGTGGAGCAGCTGAAAAGCCAGCCCAAGACAGAACACAAAAAGACAGCGCCCAAAAAGAGCGCGGAAAGGGAGATTTAATATGGAAAACTTCACTTTTGAGGAAATGAACCTGATGTGCATCTACAACACCGGCAGCCGTACCGGGCTGATGGAGGCCCTGACTGAGATGCGCGGCTATCTTACCCCTGAGGAAACGGAGCTGCGGGATTTGACCGACAGCGCCCTTCTGAAGCTCCGCACCATGACTGACGCTGAGTTTGCCGAGCTGGAGCTGTACCCGGACTTTGACGAATAAAACCTAATCTATCCAATGGGGCGGTCTTTTGGGCTGCCCCATTTCCATTCAAAATGAAGGGAGGACAAAACATCATGCCAACTAAAATAGAAATGTACGCGCAGATGGCCGACCATGTGGCAACCCAGCTCACCGGCAGCTGGCAGGAATGGGCGGGATTCCTCACCACTGCCGCCCGGTTATACAAATACCCGTTCCATGAGCAGATGATGATTTATGCCCAGCGCCCGGACGCCACTGCCTGCGCCGAGTACGACCTGTGGAATGACAAAATGGGCCGGTATGTGCGGCGCGGTTCCAAGGGCATTGCCCTGGTGGACGATTCCGGGGACCGTCCCCGTCTGCGCTATGTGTTCGATATTTCCGACACCGGAACCCGTGAACATTCTCGCACACCCTGGCTGTGGCAGCTGGAAGAACGGCACATGGATTCCGTAACAGCCATGCTGGAGCGCAATTACGGGATTGCCGGAAATGACCTTGCCCAGCAGCTTGCAGATGTGGCCGCAAAACTGGCGGACGAATATTGGGACGAGCATCAGCAGGACTTCCGCTATATCGTTGACGGTTCCTTTTTAGAGGAATATGATGAACTTAACATCGAAGTGCAATTCAAGGCAGCCGCCACCGTCAGCATTACCTACGCACTGATGTCCCGCTGTGGGCTGGAGCCGGAACAGTATTTCAGCCACGAAGATTTCATGGCGATTTTCGACTTTAATACCCCTGCCACCATTGGGGCGCTGGGAACGGCGGTCAGCCAGATCAACCAGCAGGTGCTGCGGCAGATCGGTGTCACCATCCGAAATTATGAGCGCGAACAACTCGCGGAAAGGAGCGATCAACATGAAGAATCCCATGACCTACATCCAGAACGGAGATTATCTGATTCCCGACCTGAAACTGAGCGAACAGCCGACGAAGCCTCTGGGCAAGTACGGCAGGATGCGCAAAGCGTATCTGAAGGAACACCGGCCCATCCTCTACAATCACCTGTTACTGAGCGAGAAGCTGTACCCGCACCTTCTGGAAATCGACGAGACCGCACAGAGCCGTCTGGAACAGCTGATGCCCCGGCTGGCAGAGTCAGCGGGCGCGACGGAGCAGCTGAAAGCCAGCGATCCCATGAAGTGGGTGGGCCTGATGAATACCTGCAAGGCCCAGGCCGAGGAAATCCTGATGGCGGAGCTTATCAACAGCTGAGTTTTTTCCTCTCCGAAAATGAGCAAATCCGAATCATCGACGAAGCAGAGAATGTGAAAACATCCTCTGCTTTTTCTTTTGCCCAGGCGGATATTGACCATGTACTGCGGCTGGGCGGCAACACGGATCGCCAGCGGGAGCGCATTGTGGCGGCCTTTGAAAAGCAGAAAACCACCGCCGAAATCGCAGACATTTTGAAAAATCTGTATCATGGCGGCAACGGAATCGGCAGCGTCACCGCGTGGTATGGCGAGGACGGTATCCATCTTTCGCATGGAAAGTCTGCCCGTTACAACAAATCCGCCCAGGTCATTTCCTGGGAGAGCGCCGCCGAGCGTATCGGGCAGCTTTTGCAGGACGGACAGTTTGCCACGAATGTGGAACTGGCGGAAGCGGCTGGTTATGAACGCTCCCTTCTTGCGGAAAAACTTTGGCATTTGTATCACGATTTCAGCGAGGAAGCCAGAAAATCCGGGTATCTGTTCTGCCTGTCGAGAATCCAGGGAAATGGGTTCCCAGAAGAAACCGCATGGCTTGCCGGGCAGTTAAACCGCCCGGAGTTCCGGCAGACCCTTTCGGAAGAATACGCTGCCTTTTGGACGGCCTACCAACAGGACCGGGAGTTGCTGCGCTTCCACTACCACAAGCCCAAAGAGATTTGGGAGAACCTGCAAGATCTGTCCTTGCCTCGCACCACCTTTACCTCTCAGTTGACGGAAGTACCTTCGGTCAAGCAGTTTATCTCTGAGGACGAGATCGACGCCGCCATGACCAGAGGCAGCGGATTTGAGGGCGGTAAGGGCCGAGTTTTCACCTTTTTCCAGGAACCCCATACGGATAAGGAAAAGGTGGATTTTCTCAAACATGAGTATGGTATTGGCGGTCACTCCCATGCCCTGTCCGGTGCAATGAAAAGCGATGAAAGCCACGACGGAAAAGGTCTGCACTACAAAAAAGACGGCTGCCCGGATGTGCATTTCACCTGGGAGAAAGTCGCCAAACAGATTACCGACCTGATCCAGAAGGGACGCTATCTCACCGAACAGGAACAGGCGGAGTATGACAAAATCCAGGCAG
>CAMAZB010000176.1 GCA_945862785.1 uncultured Clostridia bacterium
GCTCACCTTTTGGTGAACTCCTGCGTTCTTTAAGGCTATTTTTTTACAGCCTCTTTTAAAGCACTTTATCCCAGGATCAGGAGGACCAGAGTCAGGATCAGGAACACGGCGCCGATCCACTTGGTCGCGCGCGCCAGCTTAGCGTCCAGAGTCTTGGCCTTGTTTTTCGCCAGGAAAGAATCGGCCACGCCGCCAATGGCACCGGACAGGCCTGCACTTTTGCCGGACTGGAAAAGCACGGCCAGAATGATAGCAAGTCCGCAGATCAACTGTAGGATAGTAATGATGAGCTTCAAAGCGTCCATACGGAAAACCTCCAAAATTTACGCGTGCTTTCAGCACAAAAAATCGTTTCACAGGTGACTATGTTATCATAGTTCGGCATGTTTTTCAAGGGGAATTTGCAAAAAAAGAAGGAGAATTTCTCCAAAACAGAAATCCATAAAAAATTTTGAAAAAATGGAACAAATGTTTGCGTTTTGCAACGACCTGTGGTACAATGAATCCAGAAGAAATCCATGGGCAGGAGGTTCGTTATGGCAGAGCTTTCTCATATGCAGCAGAGGATCTACGATTATATTGTATCCTGCATCCGGGAGCAGGGATATCCCCCTTCGGTGAGGGAGATCGGAGAAGCGGTGGGGCTGAAATCCCCCTCTACTGTTCATTTCCACCTGAAGCACCTGGAGGAGGCGGGCGTCATTGAAAAGGGCGCCGGTAAGGGTCGTGCCATCGCGTTGACGGAGCCGGAAGTGCCGGAGGACCGGGTGCCCATCGTGGGCAATGTGGCGGCAGGCAGCCCCATCCTGGCGGAGGAGTGTATCGAGGATTACCTGACTTTCGACACGGGCGGCCGCAGCGGAGAGTATTTTGCCCTGCGGGTCCGGGGAGAGTCTATGCTGAACGCGGGGATTTTGCCCGGCGATCTGGTGGTGGTGCGCCGCCAGCAAACATGCAACAACGGCGAAATCGTGGTGGCGATGATTGATGACGAGGCCACGGTAAAACGCTTTTCCCGCCAGAACGGGCGTGTATGGCTCCTGCCGGAAAACGAGGCCTATGCTCCCATCGACGGCACCTACGCGCAGATTTTGGGCAAGGTGTCCGCGGTAGTGCGGCGGTATTGAAGCAAGAGATTGCCGTGAAACTCGAAAAGCTTGCAGTGCTTGCTGAAAAGAGCCTTTGAGGACTCTGCTGCAATACCAGAAGTTTGCTTAGTTAGTTAGAAAGACACATGGAGAATTGCCATAAGCGGCAATTCTCCATATTTTTTCATGCCGTTCTTTCGGCTTTGGCACTGCGTTTTACATCAGGCCCTTCAACTGTGCTTTTTCGGAGGAGCCTCCAACTGGGCCCGCAGCTTCTCCAATGCCCGCTTTTCAATGCGGGATACATAGCTGCGGGAAATGTTGAAGGCGGCGGCGACCTCCCGCTGGGTCAGGGGGATAGTACCGCCCAATCCATAGCGCAGGCGGATGATCTCTGATTCCCGGGGGGTGAGACACTCTCCGACCAGTTGGCGCACCCGCTCTGCACTGTCGCGGTCATGAAGGTCCTCCAGCATGGTGTCGTCCACGCCTACCACATCCATCAACTGCAGGGCGTTGCCCTCTTTGTCCATGTCGATGGAGTCGGACAGGGAAACTTCGCCCTGTAGCTTTTTCTGCCCGCGAAAATACATCAGGATCTCATTTTCGATGCACCGGGCGGCGTAGGTAGCCAGTTTTGCTCCTTTCGACGGATCAAAGCTGGAGATGCCCTTGATGAGCCCGATGGTGCCAATGGAGATCAGGTCCTCCTGGTCAGCGCTTTGTACATAGTATTTTTTGATGATGTGGGACACCAGGCGCAGGTTGCGCTCAATCAGCACATTCCGCGCTTCCGGGTCGCCCTGGGCATAGCGATCCAGCCACATCCGCTCCTCCGCGGCGGACAGGGGCTTGGGGAACGATCCGCCGCCGGACAGGCGCAGGGAAAACAGCAGCGAATTGGCGAACAGCAGCAGTGCGGCAGACAGCATAACATCCCTCCTCTGGCAAGATTATGCGGGCATGGGAAGTCCCTATGCGGGTTTGCGTTCCCAGAGATGGTGTGCTATACTGGCCCAAAACAAAAGGGAGGGCGGTGCTTTGGCCTGGTTTGTGTATATGCTTTGGTGCGGGGATGGCTCTTTGTATACCGGCTGTACGGACAACGTGCCCCGACGGCTTGCGGTCCACCAAAGCGGAAAGGGCGCCAAGTACACCCGCAGCCGCCTGCCGGTGTCCCTGGCTTACACGGAGGAACTGGCGGACAAATCCGCGGCCCTGCGGCGGGAGGCGGGCATCAAGCGATTGTCCCGGCGGCAAAAGCTGGAATTGATACAGGGAAAGGAACGATGCGTGATGCGCGAGATGCGGAGAAAAGAGCGGCAGATCACGGAGGAAGAAGCTTGGGCGGTGGTGGACAAATGCGAGTATGCCTTCCTGGCTATGACGGCGGAGGACGGCACACCCTACGGGCTCCCGGTTACCATCGTCCGGAAGGAATGGGATATCTATTTCCACAGCGCGCCGGAGGGCCGGAAGGCGGAGTGCCTGCGGCGCCGGCCACAGGTGTGCATCACCTGCGTGGGGGACACGGAGGTCCAGCAGGACCGGTTTACGACCCTATACGAGTCTGCGGTGGCCTTTGGCACTGCCGTGGAGCTGACGGAGGACCAGGAGAAGATCGAGGCCCTGCGGCTGCTGTGCCTGCGGCACACGCCGGACAACATGAGAGACTTTGACCGGGCCATCGGCACCAGCCTGGCCAGGACGGCGGTCTGGAAGATCGTCGTGGCGGAAATTACGGGAAAAGCAAAGCGGTGATACGAATCTCCAATAAAAATGCAATACGCTGCACGTTACCGAGTGCGGTATGGAACCCCTGATTTTAACCGGCGAATCGCATAAGGCAAAAAATACTCCCCCGGCTGCCGGCAATGTCACTTAGTTAGCAAGTAAGGAATCGCACAATGACAGCACACAGCAAA
>CAMAZB010000177.1 GCA_945862785.1 uncultured Clostridia bacterium
CACCTCCTTTTGCAGCGTTTTGCGGACCCGGTGGAGTCGGGCACGGACGGCGGCTTCCGTCAGGCCGTAGCGTGCGCCAATTTCCGCCGCTGTCTCCAGCAGCAGGTAGTGGCGTAAGAATATCTCGCCGTCCGGCGGGGAGAGGGTGCGGATGTAGTCCGCCAGGGCGGAGGTCAGCACCTCCCGCTCCAGAAAGTCAGAGTCAGCGCCGTCCTGGTCGAACAGGGGGACCTCAACCCGGCGGCGGAGCTGCCGCCAGCGGTCGATTGCCAGGTTCCGGGCGGTGGTGATGACGAAGCCCCGGAGGGTTTCCGGGTTCAGGGTTTCCCCGTTTTTCCAGATGGCGATGAGAGTGTCCGCCGCCACTTCTTCCATGTCGGCCTGACGGCCCGGCAGCAGGCGGCCCGCAATGGCTGTGGCCAGGGGCGAGTAACGGGCCGACAGGGCGGCCAAAGCTTCCTCCGGGGCGGAGGAGAGACGGGAGAGCAGTTCCCGGTCTGTCACGGCGGCACCTCCTTTGAGTAGGTTCACATAGGGTACGATGGAAATGGGAAAAACGGTGCAAAAAGTTCGGAGAAATGTGACAGCCCCGCCCGGTCCGGGCGGGGCTGCTGCACGGTTATTGCCAGCCCATAGCGGTGAGGAAATCCGTCAGGGCGTCATGGGGCGGCTGCTCTGCCGGGTCCTCCACGGCGGAGAGATACAGGGTCTTGCCGTCTGCTTGAAGCGGTTTGATGATGGCGGTGTACTTCTCGCGGAAAGCGAAGTCGGGCGTGGGGGAGTAATCACCCCACTGACGGGTCCCGGAACCGGCCGGATAAAAGCAATATGTCCAGCCACCCAGAGATTCGGAGTTGCGGAGAGTCAGCGGAATATCCATTTCAAAGCTCTCGGCCTGAATCAGAATACTAAATTCACAATTATAATATCGGCTGTTACCCAGAGAATAGACACGCTTGCCGGACATGGTAACGGTGACGGCTTCCACCTTCTCCTTGGTGTTCGGGTCATAGATGCCGCCAGTGTAGGTATGCTCACCGATGTCCACAGGAATGGAGACCATAGGCAATACAATGGCGAAAAAGGCGATAAAAATGACCAGCAAAAATACGTTTTTGCGTTTTCCCATGGCGACTCCTTTCTGCTTGAAGCTTAAATGCGGGCCACGCCGGAATCGTAAGCAGCCTGCTTTACGGCGGCGGCCACGGCATTCGCCACCCGGGGGTCAAAGGCGGCGGGGATAATGTAGTCGGCGGACAGGTCGTCGCCCACCAGGTCGGCAAGAGCGTGGGCGGCGGCGATCTTCATTTCGTCATTGATGTCGCTGGCCCGGGCGTCCAGCGCGCCACGGAAGATGCCGGGGAAGGCCAGGACGTTGTTGATCTGGTTGGGGTAGTCGCTGCGGCCCGTGGAGACAACAGCCGCGCCGCCGGCCTTGGCGTCGTCGGGGAAGATCTCGGGGGTGGGGTTGGCGCAGGCAAAGACGATGGCGTCGCGGTTCATGGTCTTGACCATCTCTGTGGTGACGGAATTGGGAGCGGAGACGCCGATGAACACGTCGGCGCCTGCCAGCACGTCCGCCAGGGAGCCGGACTGTTTGGCGGGGTTGGTGACCTGGGCCATCTCCTCCTTGATCCAATTCAGGCCGTCCCGGCCCGCGTAGATAGCGCCCTTGCGGTCGCAGAGGGTAATGTTCTTCGCTCCGGCGGAGAGGAGGAGCTTGGAGATGGAGATGGCGGCGGCGCCGGCGCCGTTGACCACGATCTTTACGTCCTCCAGCTTCTTGTCGACAACCTTAAGGGCGTTGGTCAGGCCCGCCAGGGTGATGACGGCGGTGCCGTGCTGGTCGTCGTGGAAGATGGGGATGTCGCAGCGCTCCTTCAGCTTCCGCTCAATCTCAAAGCAGCGGGGGGCGGCGATGTCCTCCAGGTTCACGCCGCCGAAGGAACCCGCCAGCAGAGCCACGGTGTTGACGATGTCGTCCACGTCCTTGCTGCGGACGCACAGGGGGATGGCGTCCACGCCGCCAAAGGCTTTGAACAGGACGCACTTGCCCTCCATGACCGGCATACCGGCCTCGGGGCCGATGTCGCCCAGGCCCAGAACGGCAGTGCCGTCAGTGACCACTGCCACGGTGTTCCAGCGGCGGGTCAGTTCGTAGCTCTTGTTGACATCCTTCTGAATCTCCAGGCAGGGCTGGGCCACGCCAGGGGTGTAGGCCAGGGACAGAGCCTCTTTGCTGTCCACCGCCGCACGGGGCGTCATTTCCAGCTTGCCCTTCCACTCATAATGCAGACGCAGGGATTCCTTTGCGTAATCCATATGTAAGCTCCTCTCGTTGCTTGAAAAGTCGTACCTATTTTACGGGAAAAGGTGGGGATTGTCAATTCCTGCCGGGGGAAAATGCTTGCGTTCCGGGTGGGTTTGTGGCAGAATAATGGTTGAATCAACAAGGAGGGGCCGGAAATGAAGATTTCTACGAAGGGGCGCTACGCCCTGCGGCTGATGACGGACGTGGCGGCCCATGACGAGACTGGTTATGTATCGCTGAAGGATGTGGCGGCCCGGCAGAATATCTCGCCCAAGTACCTGGAACAGATTGCAGGACTGCTGGCAAAGGCCGGGATGCTTCGTAGCGGGCGGGGCGCCCAGGGTGGATACCGCTTGGCGAAGGAGCCGGAGAGCTACACCGTGGGCAGCATCCTGCGGTTGACGGAGGGTGACCTGGCGCCGGTGGCGTGCCTGGCGGGGGAGGAGAACCGCTGCGAGCGGTGCGGCGAGTGCCAGACGCTGGATTTCTGGACGGGGCTGTATGCCGTGGTGAACGACTACATCGATCACTATACTCTAGCTGACCTGCTGAAGGAGCAGAAACGAAAGCAGGGGAAGGCATAAAGATATAGAGGACCGGCCCGATTGGGCCGGTCCTTTTGCTGTCCAGGGGAAGTTACAGGGACTT
>CAMAZB010000178.1 GCA_945862785.1 uncultured Clostridia bacterium
AGATAGCGTAGCGTCTCGTGGGCTCGGAGATGTGTATAAGAGACAGGTTTATGTCATTTCTGTCGTTTCCTGCCGGTAAACATGCACAAAGTAAGCGATCTCCGCAATAGCCGTGATGCTCCAGGAAAATACGTACAGCAGATACAGCGACACGATGGTCCCAAACCAGGCAAACACCGTGTAGACCCAAATGATACGGAACACGCAGGATCCCAGGATCACAATGACTGTGGGCACGGCGCTTCGACCCAGCCCCCGGGAGGCGGCGATGGTGCAGTCCATAAAGGCCGACACGCAGTAAGAAAGACTCATGATGGTCAGGCGGTGCAGGCCCGCTTCCATGACCGCCGGGTCTGTGGTAAACAGTCCCAGGAACTGCCGCCCGAACAGCAGCAGAAGAAGGCCCAGGAGCGATCCGGCCCCGAAGGAATACGCCATGCTGATAAAATAGCTCCGCCGGATGCGGTCTTTCTTCCCTGCGCCGTAGTTCTGCCCGATAAAGCTGCCACAGGCGGTATAGAAGGCCGCCATAACGTCATAAACCAGCGCGTCGGCGTTGGTGGCAGCGGAATTGCCCGCCACCATGGTGGCGCTGAAGGTGTTGACGCCCATCTGGATAAATAGGTTGGCCAATTCAAAGATACCGTTCTGCATCCCCGACGGGATACCAATGGCCACAATGGCCCTGGTTCTGCTTTTGTTGAACCGCAGCGCCCACAGGCGCAGGCCGTAGCCCTCCCGGCTGCGAAACAGCGCCGTAACTACCAGGACGGCAGAAATGTACTGGGAAATAACGCTGGCCATGGCCACACCGGCCACATCCAGGCCGCAGGCGATGACAAAAAACAGGTTCAGCACCACATTGACCACGCCCGCCACGGACAGGTAGAACAGTGGGCGTCGGGTATCGCCCACTGCGGAAAATACCGCGTTGCCGAAGTTGAACGCGGCAAGAGCAGGCATACCCAGAAAATAGATACGAAGATACAGCACCGCGCCGCCTGTCAGCTCCGGTTTGGTATGCAGAAGCTTCAGGACCGCTTCAGCGGTTCCGCAGCCCACTGCCAGCAGCAAAACGCCTGCCGCCGCGCACACCAGTGCCGCGGAATGGACCGTATCCGAAAGTCCCTTCCAGTCACCGGCACCGAAGTGGTGGGCTGTCAGCACATTGACGCCGCTGGCAAGGCCAATGAGAAAGCCGGTGAAGAGCATCACCAGGATCGTGGTGGAACCTACGGCGCCCAGTGCAATGGGGCCCGCAAAGCGCCCCACCACCGCCACGTCCGCCATATTGAATAAGACCTGAAGCACATTCGAGAGGACCAGCGGAATGCTGAACAGCATGATCTGCTTTTCCAGCGGTCCCTGTGTCAGGTCCTGCTGCGCCGTCTTCATTCCTCTCACGCCCCTTTGTGTCTCTCTGTGTTTGCTCCTCAGTGTAACACAAGCGAAGAGTCTTCTCAATCGTGATTTCCCCCAAATCCGCGCGTTTTGCCCGGTGCTAACCGTTGGTTGGCAAAAAGAATGGCCCCGGTTAGTAGAAATCCGGGCCGTTTTCCGCTATACTGGTGCCAGCAACCAGAAAGGAGCGGATGCCATGACCGTGGGGCAGCGCATCGCACAGAAGCGAAAGGAACTGGGCCTCTCCCAGGAGGCCCTGGGGGACCGGCTGGGGGTATCCCGGCAGTCTATTTATAAGTGGGAATCGGATTCGGCCCTGCCGGAGGTGGAAAAGCTCATTGCTTTGTCAAAACTCTTTGGCGTGTCCGTGGGGTGGCTGCTTGGGGTGGAGGACGCCCCGCTGGAAAACACCGCGCCGGAAAATAGCGGCGAGCTGACGGAAACACAACTCAAGATGGTAGAGGAGATCGTAAGCCGTTATCTGGCTGCCCAGCCGAAGGCGGACCCCCAGCGGCAAAGGCGCTTTTTCCGCCGGGGCGCCACGGTGTTCGCGGCGCTGTTCTGCACCTGCTTCTTCGCCATTTTCAGCCTGTTTCAGCGGCTGGACCGGATGGATCAGCAATACAACAGCCTCCAAAGTTCCGTCAATAATGTCACGCACTCCGTCAACAGCCAAATCGGCGGCATCTCCAACCGAGTGGAGGAGATTTTGAAGTCTCAGAACAACCTCACCGCGGAGTACGGTACGAAGCTCTCCCATACCAATCTGCGCGAGAACCGCGCGGTATTCAGCGTCTACGCTGTGCCCAAGACCTACGTAGAGGGTATGACGGTGAAGTTCTCCGTCGATAACGGCACCGGAGGCATCCAGAACAGCCTGGGCGAGGAGGGTCTCAACCAGCGTTTCTCCACCACATTGGCCTGCCAACTGACGGACAGCATCGCCCTCTCTGTCTCTTTTCTCTACCCCGACGGCACTCTCCAGACCCAGCTGCTGGATACCTATGAACATCTCTACACCGATTCTCTGCCCTACGTGGATATTTCCATTGATAATCTGATGCACTCCAAGTTGGCAGAACCCGGTCTCTTTATCATCCCCGCTCCAGAGGACTCCTCCGTTCGCTATGTACTGATCGACCCGGAGCAGAAAGGCGATACCCCGGCCCTCTCGAAAATACGGGTAGGTTTGTTCAAAAATCAGGCCTTGGTTTCCTGGGCGGAGCCCTGTGCCCAGCCGGATAGTTTTCAGGGGTTTGACCGCTATGACTTCTACGCTCTTCCGGACCTGCGGCTCCCGCTGGCAAAAGAGGATGTTCTCTGCTTTGCCGCCATCCTCACGGATCAATACGGGCGCACCACCGTCTGTCCCGGCATGTCTTATATTCTGGATGAAACCAGAGAAGAGCTTACCTGGCCGGATGAGATCAATATTGATTCCGACCCATCCCACTGGGAATTCTGAGGGAATAAGAAAGCGTCCGGACCTGAGTCCGGACGCTTCAGCTTGTCGAAAAAGTCTTTTCGACAAGCTGCTTAAGATTTCAGAACTT
>CAMAZB010000179.1 GCA_945862785.1 uncultured Clostridia bacterium
CGCGCTGGTCGTGGCCGGGCACGCCCATGACGATGCCGGTGCCGTAGCCCATCAGAACGTAGTCAGAAACGAACAGGGGCACATGCTTGCCGCTGGCGGGGTTGATACCCTCAATGCCGTCCAGCCGGACGCCGGTTTTTTCCTTATTCAACTCGCCGCGCTCGAAGTCGGATTTGTGGGCGGCCTCATCCCGGTAAGCGGCAACCTCATCCCAGTTCTTGATCTGGTCCTTCCACTTGTCCAGGAAGGGATGCTCGGGAGAGATGACCATGTAGGTCACGCCGAACAGGGTATCGCAGCGGGTGGTGTAGACCGTCAGCTTGTCGCCGTTGGTGGCGGTGAAGTCCACCTCGGTGCCCTCGCTGCGGCCGATCCAGTTCTTCTGCTGGATCTTGACGCGGTTGATGAAGTCCACATCGTCCAGGTCGTCGATCAGGCGGTCGGCGTACTTGGTGATGGCCAGCATCCACTGGCTCTTCTCCTTACGGATGACCTCGCCGCCGCAGCGCTCGCAGACGCCGTCCACGACCTCCTCGTTGGCCAGGACGATCTTGCAGCTGGTGCACCAGTTGACGGGCATGGAGGCCTTGTAGGCCAGGCCCTTCTTAAACATCTGAAGGAAGATCCACTGGGTCCACTTGTAATAATCGGGATCGGTGGTGTTCACCTCGCGGTCCCAGTCGAAAGAGTAACCCAGCATATGGAGCTGCTTGCGGAAGTTCTCAATATTGTCGTGGGTGACCTTGGCGGGGTGAATGTGGTTCTTGATGGCAAAGTTCTCCGTGGGCAGGCCGAAGGCGTCATAGCCGATGGGGAACAGAACGTTGTAGCCCTGCATCCGCTTCTTGCGGCAGATGATGTCCATGGCGGTGAAGGGCCGGGCATGGCCCACATGGAGGCCCTGGCCGGAGGGATACGGGAACTCGATCAGGCCGAAGAACTTGGGCCGGGTGGTGTCCCCGGTGACGGCGGTGAAGGGCTTTTTCTCCAGCCACTTCTGCTGCCACTTTTTCTCAATGGCGGTAAAATCGTACTTCATATTCGATCTCCTTCATTCTTGTGAATGGGTTTTCTTTTTTCATTATTTTTGTCGCGGTGTACGTGGCAAAAATACTTTGACTCACCTGCCTTGGGCGGCGTTCACCAGTGACAGATATCACTGGTGGGGGGATCTACTGCGCAGCCGTCAGCAGCTTTGCTGCTTTGCGGATGCGGTGTGCCCCTTGCGGGCAAAGGGGAGGAACCTGTCCCCTCTTTAATTTAAAAACAGCCCCTGACCGTTTCCGGTCAGGGGCGTTAATAACGCGGTACCACCCTGCTTCAGCCGCAAATCGCGGCCCTTGGGGGCCTTTAACGGGGCCAGCCGTTCCGCCTTACTGTGGGTTCAGGCGAAAGACTCCGGGACCAGTATACCGCAGGCTCCCCCACCGGCTCACACCAGCCGCCGGCTCTCTTGAGGCGGGACGCTTGGGCTTTCTTCCCTTCAAAGTCGCTAACGCGTCTATTTTATGAGGATTGCAGGTGTTTGTCAAGGAAAAAGCGGAAAATCATCCGCTTTTTCACATAGCAGTCAGTCCTTCGTCAGCACGGCGCTCAGGTCCATGGGCTTACCGTCGTGCCACAGGCGCTCCAGGGAGTAGAACTCCCGGGCCTCCTCAGAAAAAATGTGGACAACCACGCAGCCGTAGTCCAGCAGGACCCAGGTACCGTCCCGGTAGCCCTCCCGGCGCAGGGGGTCCTCCCCCGCCTGCTCCTTCATGGCCTTTTCCACGGAGCCGCTCAGGGCGTTGATCTGGGTGTTGGAACTGCCGGTGGCGATGACAAAATAATCCGCCAGAGTGGTCTGCTCCGTCACTTCGATGGCGGCGATCTCCTTGCCCTTCTTCTCATCCAGGGCTTTGGCGGCAATGATGGCTAATTCTTTCGGTGTCATAGATGTCGTCCTTTCTTCGTTGCTTCACACCGCCGGGGGCGGCTCAATGATGGAAAATTCGGGGTCCTGAGGCTCCTCAGGCTGAGGCTCCGCTGGTGTGGGGTCCACCGGCTCGGCTGGAGGGTCCGCAGGCGTCGATGGGTCCGGTTCAGGCGTGGGATCCGTGGTCTCTGCCGGAGGCTGGGTGGGGTCTACCACCACGATGCCGCCGCTGCCGGGGTCGCTGGGGTCCGTGGAAGCAGCGGGGTCCTCCCCGTCTGTCACGGGCTCCTCGGCGGGCTTCTCCGGTTCCACAGGTTTGGCGGGCTTCACAGGCACGCTGGCCGCGCTGCTGTCCTCCACATGGCCGGTGGTGGAACTGATGGAGCCGTTGGCGTTGACGGACATGATGTCCAAATCGCTCATAACAGAGGGTTCCACAAAGGGACTGAGTTCGTTGTTCACCAGGTCCAGCAGCTCCTGCGCGTTGGGCACCACATAGGACTGATAGCTCTGATAGGTCCTGCTCCAGCAAGATACCGGGGTGTTGGGCATGGTGACGAAATTTACATTCTCCACCTTTAAACCGCCGAAAACAGCTTGCTGCGCGAACCAGAGGATATTCGTGAAGGACATATCCGTCTCCACGTTATTTTGGAACACCTTGACAAATTGATTGATCTTGCTGACATTCTGTACCTTCAGGAGCTGCTCTATCACCGCCTTTAAAAACGCCTGCTGCGTCTTGATGCGGCCCAGGTCGCCGTCAGGATAGCCCAACGTCTTACCGTTGACCCGGTTGTCATGCCGGTATCGGATGACCTGCATGGCGTCATCGCCAGTGAGGAGCCGGTAGCCCTTTTCCTGATGGATGTGGAGATTCTGCGTGGGGTCGTCGTAATTCATATTCCGCGGCACATCAAAGTACACGCCGCCCATGGCGTCCACGATCTCGCCCACGGCATCCCATTCCACCA
>CAMAZB010000180.1 GCA_945862785.1 uncultured Clostridia bacterium
GCCCAAGGAGGCACGATATGAACCAGATGGAAATTTTCAAAAACCCGGAGTTTGGGGCTATCCGCGCCGTAGAGATTGACGGAGAGCCTTGGCTGGTCGGAAAAGATGTGGCGTTAGCGTTAGGGTATAAAAATCCGCAGGAGGCGATCCGCAACCACGTTGACGCAGAGGACAAAGGGGTGAGCGAAATTCTCACCCCTGGCGGGATGCAGAAGCTCCCCATCATCAACGAATCCGGCCTGTATTCCCTGGTGCTGTCCAGCAAACTTCCAAAAGCAAAGCAGTTCCGCCGGTGGGTTACGTCTGAGGTGCTGCCCAGCATCCGCCAGCACGGGGCATACCTCACCAGAGAAAAGCTGTGGGAGGTCGCCACCTCGCCGGAGGCGCTGCTGAAGCTCTGCTCCGACCTGCTGGCCGAGCGCGAGAAGAACGCGGCGCTGCAAGCGGACAACGCCCGGCTGCAAGGCAAAGCCGTCTACTACGACCTGTTCATCGACCTGCGGCACAGCACCAACCTGCGCACCACCGCCAAGGAACTGGACGTGCCGGAGCGGCGCTTTATCCGCTTTCTGCTGGAACGCCGGTATGTTTACCGCACCCCCTCCGGCTACGTGCTGCCCTACGCCAAAGGCAGTAACGAGGGGCTGTTCTGTGTGAAGGATTTTTGCCGCAACGGCCACACTGGCTCCTACACGCTGGTGACGCCCAAGGGCAAGCTGCACTTTGCAGAACTGCGGTCGCTGATCCTGGTGACGGTATGACAGGCCGGTATCTGCTGCGGCGGCTGGTGGTCCCGCCTTAGATTCAAGACCACCCACTGCATAACCGACGAAGGGAGGCGAGAAAAATGCAGGAGGAAGTGGAAAACAGGACTTTGACGCTGATCGTCAGCGGGACAAAGTTCACCGGGCGGCTGTTCAAGGCCGCCATATCCAAGTACATGGCCCACCGCAGGGAGAAAAAGCTGGAAAAGCAGCGCAGCCGGGATTCCCCCGTTACCCCCAAGGGCAAGCAGACGGTGAAGCAGCTCATCGGGCAGAACCAGGGCGTCTCCAACATCGAGATCAACGACCCGTCCATCCGTGATTTTGAGCGCATCGCCCGCAAGTACGGCGTGGACTATGCGGTAAAAAAGGACCGCAGCGCCTCGCCGCCCAAGTACCTGATCTTCTTCAAAGCCCGTGACGCCGACGCGCTGACCGCTGCTTTTTCTGAATACACCCAGAAAAAGGTCAAGAAGGCCGACCGCAGCGAGCGCCCGTCCGTACTGGCGAAGCTGGCCCAGTTCAAGGAGTTGCTCAAAAATACCGTGGTGGACCGCAGTCGCCGGAAGGAGCTGGAACGATGAAGCAGCTGAATGTGAAAAAACTGGTGCTGCTGAACCTGCCCTATTTCCTGCTGGGCCTGTTCGCCACCAACCTGGGGGAAGCCTGGCGGCTGGCGACCGGCGCGGATGCTTCGGCCAAGATGCTCTCGTTCTTCTCCACCCTGCCGGTGGCGCTGGCAAGCTGGTGGCCCAGCCTGCACCCGCTGGATTTTCTGGTGGGGCTTTGCTGCGGCGCTGGCTTGCGGCTGGCGGTGTACCTGAAAGGCAAGAACGCCAAGAAGTACCGCCACAACGTGGAGTATGGTTCGGCCCGTTGGGGCACCCATGAGGATATTGCCCCCTACATCGACCCGGTGTTCCAGAACAACGTCATTCTGACCCAGACCGAGCGGCTCACCATGTCCAGCCGCCCCAAGAACCCCAAGTATGCCCGCAACAAAAACGTGCTGGTCATCGGCGGTTCCGGCTCCGGCAAGACCCGCTTCTGGCTCAAGCCCAATCTGATGCAGATGCACAGTTCCTATGTGGTCACCGACCCAAAGGGCACCATCCTGGTGGAGTGCGGCAAAATGCTTCAGCGGGGCGCGCCCAAGCTGGGCAAGGACGGCAAGCCGGTGAAGGACAAACACGGAAAGGTCATCTACGAGCCGTACCAGATCCGGGTGCTGAATACCATCAACTTCAACAAGTCGATGCACTATAACCCGTTCAGCTATATTCACTCGGAGAAGGACATCTTGAAGCTGGTAACGACCCTCATCGCCAATACCAAGGGCGAGGGCAAGGCCGGGGACGATTTCTGGGTCAAGGCGGAGACGCTTTTGTACTGCGCGCTGATCGGCTACATCCACTACGAGGCCCCGGTGGAGGAACAGAATTTCTCCACCCTCATCGAAATGATAAACAGCATGGAGGTCCGGGAGGACGATGAGGAATTCAAAAACGCCGTGGACCTGATGTTCGACGAGCTGAAGGAACGGGACCCCAACCACTTTGCAGTGCGCCAATATGCCAAATATAAATTGGCCGCTGGCAAAACCGCCAAGTCGATTTTGATTTCCTGCGGGGCACGGCTTGCCGCGTTCGATATTGCCGAGCTGCGGGAGATCACCTCCTACGATGAGCTGGAGCTGGACACCCTGGGCGACCGGCGGACCGCGTTGTTCCTCATTATGAGCGACACGGACGATAGCTTTAACTTCCTGATCTCCATGTGCTACACCCAGCTGTTCAACCTCTTATGCGAAAAGGCCGACGATGTGTACGGCGGGCGGCTGCCGGTCCATGTGCGGTGCCTCATCGACGAGTGCGCCAACATCGGCCAGATCCCCAAGCTGGAAAAGCTGGTGGCGACCATCCGCAGCCGGGAGATTTCCGCCTGCCTGGTCTTGCAGGCTCAGAGCCAGCTCAAGGCCATCTACAAGGACAACGCTGACACCATCATCGGACTGTCTCTTATACACATCTGACGCTGCCGACGATATGCAGTGTGTAG
>CAMAZB010000181.1 GCA_945862785.1 uncultured Clostridia bacterium
GTGACAGGATGATCAGTCTGAATTACCGGGATTCCCGTCCCATTTACGAACAGATCAAGGACGGCCTGCGGAAGCTGATCGTCACCGGGGCCCTGGGTACCGGAGAAAAGCTGCCGTCGGTGCGGGCGCTGGCGACCCAGCTTTCCATCAACCCCAACACCATCCAGCGGGCCTACAACGAGCTGGAGAGCGAGGGCTACATTTATTCCATCCCCGGTAAGGGCAGCTTCGCCGCCGGAAACGACGGCGCCGATGAGAGCCGCCGGAGAGAACTGATGGAAAAGCTGCGGGAGCTGGCTGCGGAGCTGAAATACCTGGGCGTTACCGGCGAAGAGCTGGCGGCCCTGGTGGCGGATGCACAGGGCGCTCCCCGGCAGAGTGAAGAAAAAGGAGGAGACCGATGATTGAAGTACGGGACGCCGTCAAGAAATTTGACGGCTTCGCGGCGCTGGACGGCGCCAATCTGCTGGTGCCCCAGGGCAGCGTATACGGCCTGGTAGGCCCCAACGGCGCGGGCAAATCCACCCTCATCCGCCATCTGACGGGCATCTACCGCCAGGACGGCGGCACCGTCCGGGTGGACGGCCAGCCGGTGTGGGAGAACGCGCCCCTCAAGGCAAGAATTGCCGCCATTCCCGACGATTGGTATTACTTCATGCAGTCCACCGTCCGGGATATGATGCGCTTTTACAAGGGTTTTTATCCCTCCTTCTCCACGGAGCGGTACGAAAAGCTGAAGGAAGTGTTCAACATCGACGAAAAGCGCACCATCCGCCGTCTCAGTAAAGGTATGCAGAAACAGGTGGCCTTCTGGCTGGCCCTGAGCTGTATGCCGGACTACCTGATTCTCGACGAACCCGTGGATGGCCTGGACCCGGTGATGCGGCGGCAGGTGTGGTCTCTGGTGATGGGCGACGTGGCCCAGCGGGGCACCACGGTGCTGGTCAGCTCCCACAACCTGCGGGAGCTGGAGGACGTCTGCGACCATGTGGGTATCATGGACCACGGCAAGGTGCTGCTGGAGCGGTCCCTGGCCCAGCTGCAGGACAATATGGTGAAGCTCCAGGTGGTGTTCCAGGACGGCGTCAACGAAGTCCCTGCCGACCTGCCGGTGCTCCACGCCAGCAAGGTGGGCCGCATCCATACCTTAATTATGCGTATGAACGCGGAAGAGGCCACGGAAAGACTCTCCGCTTACAATCCCCTGCTGGTGGATGCGGTGCCCTTGACGCTGGAGGAGATCTTTATCTATGAATTGGGAGGTGCGGACTATGCAGTCAAAGACATCGTTCTTTAATCGAACCTTATTCCGCAAGAACCTGACCCGGTTCTGGCCCCTGTGGGGCGGAGTTTCTTTCCTCGGCAGCCTGTTCCCTCTGGCATTGCTGCTGCAGTTGGTGCGTCAGGGCGGCATCCGGGACACGATGGCGTCAAAATCTCTGGCATTTACCGAGATGTATTACGATGTGGCGGCCTACGGCCTGCCCATCATTTCCCTGATTTATGCCATCCTCTGCGCCATGCTGGTGTGGAGCTACCTCTATAACGCCCGCAGCGTAGGGCTGATGCACACCCTGCCGATCACCCGGACGGGCCTGTTCGTGACGAATTTCCTCTCCGGTATGGCCATGATGCTCATCCCTTACGCTGTGACGGGTCTTCTCTGCATCCTCATCTCCCTGGCCTACGGCGGTTTTGACGCCGTGAGCCTGCTGGTGACCATTCTCTGCGTGCTGGGGGAGAGCTTCTTCTACTTTGCCTCCGCCACCTTTGTGGCTTTCATGGTGGGCAACGTGTTCGCCCTGCCCGCCGTGTACTTCCTGCTCCACTTTCTGGCAGTCCTGCTGGATTGGCTGTTGAGCATGTTTGCCGGAAACTTCATCTTCGGCCTGGACAAATGGTACTCCGGCGTGGTGGAGTGGCTGAGTCCCACGGTGTATCTGGAAAACCATGTGTGTGTGAACTCCACCTATGAGACGATCACCACCCAGACCAGCCTCACCGGGGCATATTCCGAGACGAACCGGCTGACGGCTGTCAGTATGGAAAACTTCTGGCTCATCGGCGTCTACGCCCTGGTGGGCGTGGCGTTCCTGGCCCTGGCTTACGTTCTGTACACCCGCCGCCGCAGCGAGAGCGCCGGCGACGTGGTGGCCGTGGGCTGGATGAAGCCCGTGTTCCGCTTCGGCCTGGCGGCGCTGGCGGCCCTGCTGGGCGGTCAGGCGCTGTACGCCCTGTTCTGGAGCAACTTCCAGGACGGCCGGTATTACGACCTCCTGCCCATGACCGTCTGTATGCTGGTGGCGGGGGCCATCGGCTACTACGCCGCCTCCATGCTCCTGGCCAAATCCCTCCGGGTGTTCCGGGGAAGCTGGAAGGGGCTGGTCCTGGTAGCCGCGGGCTGCGTCGCTCTGTGCTGCGTCCTGCGGTTCGACCTGCTGGGCATCTCCCGCCGGGTGCCGGAGGCCGGCCAGGTGGAAAATGTGGAGTTCTATGCCGCGGAGAATACGTATACACTGTATCCCGGCGAGGACGACGCTCTGCTGGAGCAGGTGCGTTCTCTCCACAAGGCCATCGTGGCCGACCAGGATTACGTCCGGACCTATGAAGACAGTGACCGGCGGTATACCGTGGTCAGCGACGACACCACCGTGACCGAAACCTACATCCGCTTCATTTACACCCTGAACAACGGCCTGAAGGTAGAGCGCCGCTATAACCTGCCCCTGACCGAGTACCGTATGGAGCAGGAAAGCACCTACGACGACCTGCTGGATACGCTGGTAAACAGCGA
>CAMAZB010000182.1 GCA_945862785.1 uncultured Clostridia bacterium
CGACCCATGATAAAGCTGATGGCCCTGCTGCTGACGCTGATCCTGACAGCCTGCGCGCAGACTTCCATGCTGGATGTCAAACAAGCGCCGCCTCCGACTGTGGCCCCTGCCCCGGAACCGGTACACTTTACCGTGGAGACCAGGGAGTGGACGGACAGCGCGTTGGCGGAGGATGGGACGCTCCTGGCGGAGTATCGGTTCACACTGCCGGTGTTGTCGGTGTGCCGGGAGGACGGCACGGAGGTGACCGCGGCGGAGAATGCGGCAGAGCAGAAGGCGCTGGAGACCGCGGCGGCCTTCAATGAGAAGTTTGACAAGTGGGCCGCTGCGGAGGAATTTCCGGAGTTTGTGGCCGGCGCCAAAGAGAATCTGGAGCTGAACCGGGAGTGGGATGCCCAGTGGATGCCCTATTCTTTGGAACTGGACTGCACTGTCTACCAGACGGAGCAGCTGGTCAGTGTGGCCGGGACGTATTACAGTTATACCGGCGGCGCTCACTCTAATACATATCTCCTGGGCTGGAACTTTGACCTGGATACCGGGGAGTTTTTTGACGCCAAGGCCTTGTCAGACGGTACCGCCCTTCAGGACTACGTGGCGGAGGAACTGACCGTACAGGCTTGCAGCCGGTCGGCGGAAGCGGACATGGCACCCACGGAGATGTTCTGGGAGGAGTATGAGACTGTTATCGCGGATTGGAGCAGCTACGCCGTCTCCTTTGACGAATCGGGCATGACGGTGGCGTTTTCACCCTATGAGCTGGCCTGCTACGCCGCCGGGCCCCAGGAGTTTACCATTTCCTATGAGAAGCTGACACCTCATCTGAATCAGAATGGACACCGCGTGTTGGGGGCGGTTCAATAGAGCATGGGAGCCACGGGCCGGAAGGCCTGTGGCTTTTTGCTTGACATACATAGTAATTCTATGTATAATAAGCATAGAAAATCTAGGTATGAGGAGGCTGCCATGAAAAAGAAGAGCATCGATCACACGAAACTGCTGGTGCTGTCCCTGTTGTCAGGCGAGGATATGTACGGTTACCAGATGATCGTGGAGCTGGGGCGGCGGTCCAACCGCACCTTTGAAATGAAGGAGGGGACGCTGTACCCTGTCCTCCATGGGCTGGAGAAGGACGGATATGTGGAGGCCTACCAGCAGGAGGCCCCCACGGGCCGGGTGCGGAAATACTACCACCTGACCCGGAAGGGCGGCGCGGCGCTGAAGACCGAGGAGAAAGCCTGGGAGGCCTATTCCGGCGCCGTCAACGCCGTGCTGCGGAGCAGCGCGGGGCTGAACCTGGCGTGATATGGACAGGCAGACCTATGTGGAGCAGGTTCTGGCGAACCTGCGGCGGGTGACGCCCGGCGAGCGGGCGGCCATCCGGGACGAGATCGACGGACATATCGAGGATCACATCTGTGACTTGCTGGACCTGGGCTATTCCCCGGAATTGGCGGAGGAGCGGGCTATGTCCTTCATGGGCGACCCGGTGGAAGTGGGGAAGGAGTTGGATAAGCAGTATCCCCTGCGGTGGCTGGTGCTGGGGCGTGTGGCCCTGGTGCTGACGGCTATGATGTGTGTGATGGCTGTATTTGGGTTCGGGATATTGTCTCACCTCTGATGGAGCCTGGAGGCCCGCATCGTCACGGACGCGGTTGCAAGTGATTTTCCTGAGGAGAATCGGCAGGAGGTGGACATCCGGGTGCCTGTTGGCAACGACATTCTGCGGATTTACCGTGTGGCGACGGGAAACAGGGATGGGCAGCTTGTGGCGGAGGTGGCCATGTGCGCTTACGACCACATCCCCGGTGGCATCGTGTCTGAGCTTTTGCTGCCGAATGTGGAGCTGACGGACCAGCGGGGAAATCAACCGGAATGGGGGAACCATGGTGCCAGGGGAAAAAGTAACTGGGGCGCTGATTATAAGGTCAAGTATATTGACATTGAACCGGGAGATACCCATGTGACATTGACCTATGACCGCTTTGGAGAATATGCATCCGTCCGGGTGCCGCTGACAGGGGAGGATGCGCCATGAAAGATGAGACAAAGCGGACGCATCTTCCGTCCAGAAAGCGAACGGCGTTACAGCGCTCCGCCATCGCGGCGGCTGCCGTTTTCTGCGTGAACTTTTTTATGCATATCGGATTGCTGCTGCCCATCCAGGCCATCTGGCAGCTGGAGGAGCGGGAGGGCGCCCGACACACCTCCGTGGTTACCCGGGACTGGGCACCGGAGATTCACAAGACTCATCTGGTGTATCTGACGGAGAATGACGAGACTACCCTGTTCGGCAGTACCTACCTGAGCGTCTATGGCTGGTTTGCAGGCTTCAGCGTGGCTTTGGACTGCTCGGAGGAGGCGCCGCTGTATGCGGGGCGCTCTTATATGAGCCGGGACGATGGCAGGATTATGTATTTTTTCGGCAGGGTGGATGACCCGGCCATTGAGACGGTAGAAATCAGCCTCCGGTCCCAGGAGTGGAACGAGGCGGCCCAGGCACCGCTCTACCGCGAGATACGCTGCCTGACTACGGAGGATTTTCTGGAAAAGGAGGGGCGGCGGTACTTCCTTTTGCGGGATAGCGGCGAATGGGACAACGAAACATGTTCCCCGCCCTGGCCCATTGCCATTGGACATGACAGTGCCGGAAACGAGGTGGCCCGTGTGGACATCAAGCAGGGAAACGCTTCCCATTTTGGATAAGACAAGGCCCCGGGCGTTTGCCCGGGGCCGCAGCTTGTCGAAAAAGTCTTTTCGACAAGCTGCTTAAGATTTCAGAACTTT
>CAMAZB010000183.1 GCA_945862785.1 uncultured Clostridia bacterium
GGCGCCCATGGTCCGCAGTTCGGCTGCCTGGGTGGTGTAGAGGGTCTGAACCAGGGAGCCGATGGAGAAGTCGCCGCCATCCAGCAGCAGGGCGTCGGGGCACTTTTCTCTCTCCCGGTCAATGGCAGTTTTCAGGCGGGCGTAGCCGCCGGATTCGCCGCCGTCCTCCGCCGGCTGGGGCAGGAAGTGGGAATGGAGGTCGTGGGTAAACAGGATCGTGGCTGTATTTGCGGGAGGCGCGGCATCCGCCGGGATCACGCAGAGGGAACATAAAAGTACCAGCGCCGCCAGCAGCGCTGAGATCCGTCGTTTCATCTTCTCATCCTTTTCCGAAAAGTGGCTTGGCAATATTTTGCTGTTGTTTATTGTATCACATTTGTCCTGTCCACTACAACGCTTTTTTCCGCAATCCCCCCTGATTTGAACAAGGTATTTTTATACTTGTACTTTATAAAAGAATCGTATATAATAAACTTCTAAAAGTACGTTCCCATGGGCAGCGGACTGACCGCGCCCTCGTCAATCAAGGAAAGAAAGGACGTTCTCATGATTCAATTCAAGTCTGATCAGGGTGAGATCTCCGTCAGCAGCGCCGTGTTTTCCAACATCACGGGCATGGCTGCCACCAACTGCTTCGGCGTCAAAGGCATGGCCTACCGCTCCATGACCGACGGCCTGGTGCATCTTTTGCGCCGGGAGGCCATGAGCAAGGGTGTCAGCATCACATATCACGACGACAACTCCATTTCCATCGAACTCCACATCATTGTGGAAAACGGTGTCAACATCCCCGCGGTGTGCCGCTCCATTATGAGCGAGGTCCGCTATGTGGTCACCAAGAACACCGGCGTGCCCGTGCAGGCCGTGGATGTCTGCGTCGATTCCATGACCCTGTGAGGAGGAGCTAAAACAGATGAACGAACTGATTACCGGCGCGCTGTTCAAGCGGATGGTGCTTCACGGCGCCGCCGCCATCACCGCGCAGAAACAGGCCATCAACGACCTGAACGTGTTTCCCGTGCCCGACGGTGACACCGGCACCAATATGTCCATGACCATCGGCACCGCCGTCACCGAGCTGCGGAAATCCGAGCCCGCCACCGTGGACAAGGCCGCCTCCGTCACCGCCTCCGCCCTGCTGCGGGGCGCCCGGGGCAACTCCGGCGTGATTCTGTCCCTGCTGTTCCGCGGCCTGTCCAAGGGGCTGAAGGGCATGGAAACCGCTGGTGCCGCGGCCTTTGCCGCCGCCATGCAGGAAGGCGTCTCCGCCGCCTATAAAGCCGTTATGAAGCCCGCCGAGGGCACCGTCCTGACCGTGTCCCGCCTGGCCGCCAAGCGGGCCGTGGATACCGTGGCCGAGGGCGAGACCGATATTGAAAAGGTGCTGGAGGAAGCCCTGAAGGAGGGGTGGGACGCTCTGGCCCAGACCACAGATATGAACCCCGTACTGAAAAAGGCGGGCGTTGTGGACGCCGGCGGCAAGGGCTACCTCCTGATTCTGGAGGGTATGCTGGCCGAGCTGCGGGGCGAGCTCATGCCTGAGGTGACCGAGGACGCCCAGACCCAGGACAAGGCGGACTTCGCCGCCCTGTCCGAGGAGGACATCACCTTTACTTTTGACACCGTGTTCATTGTCCGCAAGACGGTTGACAAGTCTCTGGAGTCCTTCCGGGCCTACCTGAACAGTATCGGCGACAGCCTGGTCATCGGCGAGGACGACGACGCCTTCAAGGTCCACGTCCATACCGACATTCCCGGTGCCGCCTTGACCGAGGCCCAGAAGTACGGCACACTGGAGTTGGCGAAGATTGAGAATATGCGGACCCAGGCGGAGGATCTGGCTGCCGGACGGCAGGCACAGAGCACCGACGATCTGGACGCCGTGGAGGCCGAGCTGGAAGCGCCCGCCGCTCCCGCCGCGCCGGAGAAGCCCTACGGCTTCCTGGCGGTGTGCGCCGGCGACGGCCTTGCCGCCGTCTTCCGTGACCTGGGCGCCGATGGCGTGGTATCCGGCGGGCAGACCATGAATCCCTCCACCGAAAGCATCCTGGAGGGTGTGGAGAAGATCCCCGCCGAGACCGTGTTCGTCCTGCCCAACAATGGCAACATCATCATGGCCGCCCAGCAGTGCGACGCCCTGACGGAAAAGCATGTGGTGGTCATCCCCACCAAGACGGTCCCCCAGGGCATCACCGCCATGATGAACGTGGATTTCGAGGCCCCCGATGCCGACAGCATCGCCGACGCCATGAACGCGAGTCTCTCCACCGTCACCACCGCCCAGATCACCTACGCCGCCCGGAACTCCGATTTCGACGGCTTTGACATCAAGGAGGGTGACTACCTGGCCCTGGAGGAGGGCAAGCTCTTCGGCACGGACAGTTCTCTGGATGTGCTGCTGGAAAAGCTGGCTGCGGATGCCGTGGAGCGCTCCGCCGGCTTCATCTCCCTCTACTTCGGCGAGGACGTCTCCGAGGAGGAGGCCCAGAAGGCCGCCCAGGTGTTCGCGGATCGCTGCCCCGACGCGGAGGTAGCCGTCCTCTCCGGTGGTCAGCCCGTTTACTACTATATCATCAGTATGGAGTAAAAATCGAGTAGGAGTGGCGATTAGCCCCGTCCTCGGCCGGGCGTAAAATTTTGTGTAAGCGTTTTTCGACAAAGTCAAGAATGGCGCTGGAAAGCAGGGCGGATTCTGGCCTGAATCCCTTGTTTGCCGAAAGTCATGGCGGTCAGAACGGTATGCGCGCCGGCACGGCGTGAATGCCGGTCTGGCCGC
>CAMAZB010000184.1 GCA_945862785.1 uncultured Clostridia bacterium
TATCCGTAAATGTTTCCTGTTTCTTCATCGCCATACACCACCATTGCTTTGATGGTGTTATTATTTCTCATCCGGAGCCTTAATGGTAGTGTGGATTAAATCAGAGGTTCCTTAGCTTTTCTTCTGCACTGTGATTACTTCGTCTGGACATGACAACTCCCCCTATAGAAGACTTTCCTAATTCTTTGTCTTCTACAGGGGGAGCATATCAATTCGGCCAGGCGGTTTTTATTGATATAAGGTTTTTATGCGGTCTTTCCACCATGGCGATGCTTGATGACGGCCAGAGTAGACAGCATCAGAACGATGCCGATGGGCAGGCCCAAGATGCCGGGAGCACCCAGATGCACCAGCATACCGGCAATCAGGTAAGTAACGCCGGAGACCGCCGCGCAGGTGATGGCATAGGGCAACTGCGTGGACACATGGTTCACATGGTCGCACTGGGCGCCGGCAGAAGCCATGATGGTAGTATCGGAGATGGGAGAGCAGTGGTCGCCGCAGACAGCGCCGGCCATGCAGGCGGAGATGCAAATGATGGCCATGGGGTTATCCATGGAGAACACATTTTGAACGATGGGGATCAGAATACCAAAGGTGCCCCAGGAGGTGCCGGTGGCGAAGGCCAGCAGGCAGCCGATCACGAATACGATCACAGGCAGCAGCATCTGGACGCCGGTGGCGGTGGAGCGGACGAAGTCCCGGACGAAGTACTTGGCGCCCAGAGAATCGGTCATGCCCTTCAGGCTCCAGGCGAAAGTCAGAATCAGGATGGCGGGCACCATGGCTTTGAAGCCCTCGGGGATGCAACTCATCATCTCCTTGAAGCTCATGGAGCGCCGGATCAGGAAATAGATGAAGGCGAACACCAGGGCAAAGGCGGAACCCAGCATCAGGCCCACAGATGCGTCGGAATTGGAGAAGGCGGTGATAAAGTCCTCACCCTCGAAGAAACCGCCGGAATAGATCATACCGATGACGCAGAACACCACCAGCATCACCACGGGCAGCACCAGGTCCAGCACCCGGCCCTTGTCTTCGGGCACTTCTTCCTCAGCAGAGGCATAAGGGTTCGGGCCGGAGAACAGGTCGCCTTTTTCAATAGCGTTCTTCTCGAACTTCGCCATGGGGCCGAAGTCGGCTTTCATAACCACCAGGCCCACCATCATGACGATGGTCAGCAGCGCGTAGTAGTTATAGGGAATGGCCCGCAGGAACAGGGTAAAGCCCTGACCATCCTCGGCGAAACCAGCCACGGCAGCCGCCCAGGAGGAAATGGGAGCGATGATGCAGATGGGGGCGGCGGTGGCGTCGATCACATAAGCCAGCTTGGCACGGGAGATATTGTGCTTATCGGTGATGGGCCGCATAACGCTGCCCACGGTCAGGCAGTTGAAGTAATCGTCAATGAAAATCAGGCAGCCCAGCAGGATAGAGGCCAGCTGCGCGCCCACCCGGGTCTTGATGTGGACCTTGGCCCAGCGGCCGAACGCGGCGGAACCACCGGCCTTGTTCATCAGGCACACCATGGCGCCCAGAATGACCAAGAAAATCAGGATGCCCATGTTGTAGCTATCCGTGACGGAAGCCACGATGCCGTCGTTGAACACATGCAGAATGGTTCCCTCAAAGGCAAAGTTGGAATACAGCAGACCGCCCACCAGAATACCGATGAACAAGGAGCTATACACTTCCTTGGTGAGCAGGGCCAGGGCGATGGCAATGATGGGAGGCAGCAGGGACCAGAAAGTGTTGAAGAACCGGCTGGGGGATTCCACATAGCCGGTGCCGCCGCAGGTCTCGCAGGTGGCAGCAGTCCCCTCGTCTGTGAGGACAATGCCAACCGCCCCGCAGTCGGAGCACTCGATCATCTTGGTGCCGGTCTCTTCGGTGGGATCATCCGCCGCGAAGGCGGTGACGGTCAAGGCGCTGCACAACAGCAGTACCACCGCCAACAAGGGCGGCAGCCGTCGCTTCATGTTTCTCATAAAGTTTCCTCTCCTATAAAAAATGAAGTCATGACAGCCGCCATGACTTCATACCAACTCTTTCCGTATGAATCCACGACAGCGCTCCGTTCCTTTCGGAACGACAATCTGTGGAATATTCTTCCACAGACCGGCTCCGTGCTCTCCAGGCAGAAAGCTGCGAAACCTCGGCGGAGATCCCTTTTGTCCTTCCCGCTGCCTGTCTGAATGGCAAAAGACTACTCTTGATGTCCGCACCTCTATCATGCTTTATTTCTTTATTATACAAAAGTTTTCACAAAAGTCAACCGAATTTTCTCCGTTTCTGCATAAACTTCCAAAACCGCCGCTGCCGGTTCCATGCCGCCGGCCCGGTTCGGAGCAGAAAACGGCCCCTGTGTCTTTGCACAGGGGCCGTTTTTGTTCTCGCTGTCAGATCAATAGTGACCCAGGTTGCCGGAGGCCTTGGAGTTGGTATCCTCGCCGAAGTTGAAGTCGTTGCCGGGCAGAATGGCGTTGAGGATGATGCCGGCGATGGCGGCGATGGCCAGGGAGGTCAGGGTGATGGAGGCACCGCCCACCTGGAAGGTCAGGCCACCGGTAAAGCCCAGGCCGCACACCAGGATGACGGCCGCGATAATGAGGTTGCGGCTGTTGGTGAAGTCCACCTGGTTCTCCACCACGTTCCGCACGC
>CAMAZB010000185.1 GCA_945862785.1 uncultured Clostridia bacterium
GTGACGATGGACCGGAAACTCCGTGCAAGTGGACTTTATAACCCGAAATTTACACGTCAGGGCGTTTTCTTTTAGTTTCAGCGATTTTTCCGGTGGGAACGGTCCGCCGCTGCGGTGTGGCCGCGGTGCGGCGTGGATCTGCCCTTTTGGGTTGGATGACCGCTTTTCGGGGGTGCTTCCCGGCCGGGCCTGCCCTTTTGTGCAATGCCGCCTTTGCGGGACGGATCCCGGACAGGGTTACCTTTTTTGCCGGGCTCTTTTCCGGCAGGCTTGCCGCCGAGGGTGTCCTTCTTCGGCGGATAGGGACGGATGAGACACTCTTTCCCAAAGCCGATCAGGTCCTGCCGCCCCGCCTTTTCCAGGGCCTCCCGGACGAGGGCGTAATTCTTCGGGTCCCGGTACTGGATGAGGGCCCGCTGCATGGCCTTCTCATGGGGGTTGGTAGGGACATATACCGGCTCCATGGTACGGGGGTCCAGGCCGGTATAGTACATGACCGTGGAGATGGTGGAGGGGGTGGGGTAGAAGTCTTGCACCTGCTCCGGCATATAGCCCAGGTCCCGCAGATACTCCGCCAGCTTGACGGCCTCTTTCAGCGTGGAGCCGGGATGGCTGCTCATCAGATAGGGAACCACAAACTGCTTCATCCCCAGCTTCTCGTTGAGCCGCTGGTACTTGGCGATGAACTTCTGATAGACGGCATTGGGCGGCTTGCCCATCATCTTCAGCACCGGGTCCGCCACGTGTTCCGGCGCCACTTTCAACTGGCCGGAGATGTGGTATTTCACCAGTTCCTTTAAGAAAGTGTCGTCCTTGTCGCACAGCAGATAGTCAAACCGGATGCCGCTGCGGATGAACACCTTTTTCACCCCCGGCAGCGCCCGGAGCTTCCGCAGCAGCTCCAGATAGTCCCGGTGGTCCACCTGCAAATTCTTGCAGGGCGTGGGGAACAGGCACTGGCGGTTGGGGCAGACACCTTTTGTCAGCTGTTTCTGGCAGCTGGGGTGGCGGAAGTTGGCGGTGGGGCCGCCCACGTCGTGGATGTAACCCTTGAAATCCGGGTCGGCAATGACCTGCTTGGCTTCCTCAATAATGGCCTCGTGGCTCCGGGTCTGGACGATGCGGCCTTGGTGGAAGGTCAGGGCGCAGAAGGAGCAGCCGCCAAAGCAGCCCCGGTTGGAGGTCAGACTGAACTTGACCTCCTCAATGGCGGGGACGCCGCCAGCCTTTTCGTAGGAGGGATGGTATGTCCGCATATAGGGCAGGGCGTAAACGTGGTCCATCTCCTTGGTGGTCAAAGGCTCCTGGGGCGGGTTCTGGACCACCCAGCACCGCTCTTTTTCATAAGGCTCCACCAGGCGCTTGGCAATGAAGGGGTCGGTATTGCAGTATTGCTTGTAAAAACTCTCGGCGTAGGTTCGGCGGTCGGCGCACAGAGCCTCATAGGAAGGCAGCGTCAGGGCGTCGTAGACGCTCTCCAGGCTCCGGGTCTTGTAGACGGAGCCCCGGATATAGGTGATATCGGAGATGTCCAGGCCGCTGTCCAGGGCCTCCGCCATCTCCACGATGCTTCGCTCGCCCATGCCGTAAAGCAGTAGGTCCGCCTGGGAGTCCAGCAGCAGGGAGCGTTTCAGGGAGTCGGACCAGTAGTCGTAGTGGGCCAGGCGGCGGAGGCTGGCCTCAATGCCGCCCACCACAATGGGCTTGTGGGGGAAGGTGCGGCGAATGAGGTTGCAGTACACCACGGCGGCGTGGTCCGGCCGCTTTCCAATCACACCGCCGGGGGTGAAGGCGTCCGTCTTGCGGCGGCGTTTGGACACGGAGTAGTGGTTCACCATGGAGTCCATGTTGCCACTCATCACCAGGAAGGCCAGGCGCGGTTCCCCCAGAGCCAGGATGCTCTCGGGGTCCTTCCAGTCCGGCTGGGAGATGATGCCCACCTTGTAGCCGGCGTCCTCCAGCACCCGGGAGATGATGGCGTGGCCGAAAGTGGGGTGGTCCACGTAGGCGTCGCCGATGACGTATACAAAATCACACTGTTCCCAGCCCCGGCGCTTCATGTCCGCCCGGGAAATGGGCAAAAAATCTCGTTCCATAGGGATTCCCCTTTGTGTTGATAGACCCAGTATAGCAGACGGTGCGAAAAATGTCGATACGTCCGCCGGAGCAAGAAATAGAAGAATCTCAAAAAGTAACTGTATATAGAAAAATACACAATTTTCTGCAAGAAATATATACACAAAGTTTATAAAAATGCCCGGAAATTTTCCTTACGAAACAACCCCAAAACCGTTAAAATGAAAGAATCTTAAATGAGGAGATGAGCCCGTGAAACGCATCAAAGCGGCCTGCCTGGCGCAGACCATCCACTTTCTGCTGAAGGATGACCTGCCCCACGACGAGGCGGTAAAATTTGTAGAGGCGGAATACGCCCACTATCTGGCTCAGCTGGAGCGGAGCCGCACGGAGTACCGTATTCCGGAAAAGGCGGAGCAGCCCGATGGTTCCCCGCTGGTGAAGCTGAAGAAGCAGTATAACGGCTACGACTGCAAGCCCTACATGGAGTGACGAATAAGCGCCCCGGCAACATGATATGCTCCCCCTATGGAAGACAAGGAATTAGAAAAGTCTTCAATAGGGGGA
>CAMAZB010000186.1 GCA_945862785.1 uncultured Clostridia bacterium
GCGCACACCCTTCCTTCCCGTTTTCCTACATTTCCGGGTTTATCGACAGCCTGAGCGGGACTTGTCCAAAGATATTTTTGAGACCGAAGAGGCCCGAAGACGGAGCGGCACAAAGACTGTCAAAAATCTGCCGCCGGTTTTCTGCGTAAACGGGAAAACACCGGGCGGATGGGTCACATCTCCGCCTGCTCCCGCATGAGGGCGATCTCCCGGGCATATCCCGGCAGCTCGTTGGGGGTTTCCAGGCAGAAGGGCAGGTTTTTCAGCGCCGGGTGGCAGACTACCCGGGTCAGGGCCTCCAGGCCGATGCAGCCCTCGCCAATGCGCTCGTGGCGGTCCTTGCGGGCACCGGTGGGGTTCTTGCTGTCGTTGAGGTGGATGGCTTTCAGGCGCTTGAGACCGATGATCCTGTCAAACTCCGTCAGCACGCCGTCCAGGTCGTGAATGATGTCGTAGCCGCCGTCGGAGACATGGCAGGTGTCCAGGCATACGCCCATTTTGCCCTGGAGCTCCACCCGGTCGAGAATTTCCCGCAGCTCCTCGAACCGGCCGCCTACCTCACTGCCCTTGCCCGCCATGGTTTCCAACAGGACAGTGGTGGTTTGATCGGGGGCCAGAATGGCGTTCAGGCCCTCCGCAATATAGGCGATGCCAGCCTCCATCCCCTGCCCTACATGGCTGCCGGGATGGAAGTTGTAATACTGGCCGGGGACGAATTCCATGCGCCGCAGGTCGTCGGCCATGGTTTCACGGGCAAAGAGACGGTTTTTCTCCTCCGCACCGCAGAGGTTCAGGGTGTAGGGTGCGTGGGCAATGATGGGGGCGAAGCGGTGCTCCTCCATCAGGGCCACCAGGGCCGCCGCGTCGGCGGGGTCCAGGTCCTTGGCCTTGCTCCCCCGGGGATTCCGGGTAAAAAACTGAAAGGTATCCGCCCCCAGCTCCAGCGCCTGCCGCCCCATGGCGGCAAAGCCTTTGGAGGAGGACAGGTGACATCCGATGTGCAGCATGGTTACCTCCTGTGTTATTTTTTTCAGCATACCACGCTTACTCGGGGTTGTCACAGGTAAAAGCAACACTTTTCACCGGAATTTCCGCGGAGATGCCGCCAGCTGACGAGGCGGAAGGCCGACGGTCTGCCGAAAAGGCGCGCCTATCAGCTGCCCCCGCCGGCGGGGGCTTTGCGGTCATATGGTTTTTCGGGATTTGGCAGGGTCTGTCTCCTCCAAAAACAGCTCCTCTGCCTGCTGTTGGACGGCGACCAGTTTCTCGCGTAATTGACGCAGGCTCTCCTCCGTGTCGGTGACAGCATTAAACAGCAGCAGATATTCTTTGGAAATGGTCTTCATGTTGGTACTATCCTTTCTGAATGGGTACAAGATATGGAAGGGTCATGCTTATCATACACAAAATTTAGGGGATATCCTGTCTGAATTTGTCGAGAACTTTTGAAAAGGAAAAAAAAGGAAAGAAGTCCGCTGAAACCGTTGGATTTTCAGGAGTTTGTCGGTTTTTTTAGCGGCGGCCCTTGCCTTGGAGGACAAAAGAATGGTATGATGGCTCACGTGAGAGGGGGCGGCGGCTGTGGCGGATAAGACAAAAGAATTCCTGCTGGACCAGTGTACCCGGTATCCGGCCCTCCGGCCACAGGACCTGCTAAAAGCCCTGTACCAGAGTGTGTTCGGTTGTGGCCACTTTATTGCTGATGAGACGGCGGGACTGACTTACCTCCGGGAGGAGCTGCCCAAGGCGGCCTGCTCGGAAATCGAACCGTTGGACGGAGGATTCTGCCGGGTTCATCTGGGCCTGCTGGCGAAAACGGGCCTGACGGCGGAGACACTGTTCCGGCTGTTCGCCCTGTCGGCGGAAACGCCCCACGGCACGGTAGACGTGCTGGAGGGGAAGCTGACGGGCCTGCTGGCTCTGGCGGCGGAGGGACGGCTGCCCTTTTCCTATGAAGAAACATCTGCCGCGGTGGAGGACTGGCGCAAGGCCGGGTTCCCTGCTTGCCACCACTCCCCGGAGTTTCGCACCGCCTACATCCCGGCCTACCGGGTGGTACGGCGGGAATACGCCTGGGCCATCCCCTTACTGGCATCTATGGACCGCCATTTGGCGGAAAATTCCCGGTTGCTGGTGGCTATTGACGGCGGCAGCGCCAGCGGCAAGACCACCCTGGCGTCTCTGCTGGCCCGGGTGTATGACTGTAATGTGTTCCACATGGACGATTTCTTCCTCCGCCCGGAACAGCGGACAGCGGAGCGGCTGGCGGAGCCGGGCGGCAATGTGGACCGGGAGCGGTTCTATGAAGAAGTGCTGAGCCCGCTGAAAGCGGGAAAAACGGTCACTTTCCGCCGCTATGACTGTCAGACGCAGACACTTGCCGCGCCAACCACGATCGCGCCCAAGGCGCTGAATATCGTGGAGGGGGCGTACAGTATGCATCCCCTGCTGGCCGACAGCTACGATTTGACCGCATTTCTCAAAATCCCGCCGGAGGTGCAGCGTTCCCGCATCCTGGCCCGGAACGGCCCCGAGGTGGGAGAACGGTTCTTCACCCGCTGGATTCCTTTAGAACAACGATATTTTGACGCCCTGGACCCCGCGGGCCGGTGCGATCTCATTTTGGAGGTG
>CAMAZB010000187.1 GCA_945862785.1 uncultured Clostridia bacterium
AATAGATTTCAGAACTTTTTGAAAGTTCTGAAATCTTAAGCAGCTTGTCGAAAAGGCTTTTTCGACAAGCTGGAATGTCCCGGAGCCTGCGCTCCGGGACATTTGCGTTTTACAGATAATTCAAGGGATTCTTCGCCACGCCGTTATAGCGGACCTCAAAGTGGCAGTGGTTGCCGGTGGAGTTTCCGGTGGAGCCTACCCGGGCGATCTGCTGGCCCTTGTAGACGTGCTGGCCCACGGATACCGTCAGGCTGCTGTTGTGGCCGTAGTAGGTCTCGTAGCCGTTGCCGTGATTGATGCGAACCAGATAGCCGTAGCCGCTCATCCAGCCGGCATAGGTGACGGTGCCGCCATCCGCCGCGTAGACCGGTGTGCCTCTGGGCGCCGCGATATCAATGCCCTTGTGGTTGGTGGAGCCGATGCCGCCGGGGGACTTCCGCCCGCCGAAACGGGAGGTGACACGGCCGGAAACAGGCCAGCGGAAGGTACCGGTGGGATGCCAGGTGGGCCGCTCCTTTGTGCCCCGGAGCTGCTGTTCCGTCACAGGCTCCCGCAGCATCACGGAGGACAGTACCGTGCGCTCCGTCTCCTCACCGTTGACGTAGGTGACCGTCGCCAACACATCGGCGGCGCCGTACTGGCCGGGAGAGGTGACCTTGTAATCGCCCTTATACAGGTTTGCGGTATCGGTATATTCGATGTCGTACATCACCTCGTCCACATACCGTTCCCGCTGCACCACGGTCATGGTCAGATAGGGGACGGAGGCAGACAGGGTCAGCACTTCGCCGATCTGCAGCTTGTTGATATCATAGCCGGGGTTCAGAGCCTTCAGTTCCTGGCTGGTCAGACCGTGCTTCTCGGCGATCTCTGACCAGGTGTCGCCCTTTTTGACCTCGTAGGTCACCTCAGCGGTCTTGGTGCTGTACAGTGTCTCCGCCAGGTAGCCCAGGTTCATGATCTCATTGGTGGGGACGTACTCCTCCTTGACCTCCACATTCTCCGCGAATTCGCAGGAGATGGTATCCTCATTGGTAGCGGCGCTTTTCATCTGGTCCATCAGTTCTTCCAGGGCGCCCTCATAAGGCGTGGCGCCGATGCGCTCGCCGTCCACATACAGGCAATAGGCCGGTGTCACCAGACCGATCTCCTCGGACAGATCCTCCTCAAAGGTCTCTCCGTCCATCACATCCTGCCGTTTCAGAAGTCCAGAGGAATACTGGATCAGGGAGTCGTCAATGGTAAAGCTCTCTCCCAAAGTCCGGGCGGTGATGGTCTCCAGGCGGGACCGGGCCTTCTCCGCCGTGGACTGGGACTCCACCGCGCCGATGACCTCGCCGTCATAGCTGACGGTGGTACCGATGGTATACACGGAACAAACCGCAATGACCACAGCCGAAGTGCAGCCGATTCCCAAAAACATAGCCGGGTGAAGCCTGTGCTGTTCGATCTTCGCCAAAAGGCGCTCCATGGCGTGGAACATCTGCTTGCGTCGGCCCCAGGTCTTTTCCCGCAGGAGGCTGCCCAGCATGGGCAGCATATTCCAGGCAAACAGCACCAGCAGGATCGGTGCCCGCTCAGATTCCGGAAAGTTGTGCTTCCGCACTTCCCGGACGATGTGGTGCCACCGCCGCTGAATGCGCCGGGTCTTTCTCCGCATTTGGAAAATCCAGTCGGACAGAGTGCCGGACGCCGTCCGCGTTGCCCGCTCTTCCGCGGCAGGCTCATCCCAGTCGGAGATGGCCGCCCGGGTTTTGCTCCGTGCAGGAGCCTGGGGCGCCTTCCCCCTTCGGGCCGTACTCTGTTTTTTCTTCAAATCCTGACTCATAGTTCTCCTGTATGCATACCGCTGTTCTCATCAGGCGGCAAAATAGAAAAGTTACAATTTGTTACCATTTGCTATCATACCGCTTTTTTCAAGAGCCGTCAACCCTTTTTCCTTGTCAAAAAGTTGACATTTCCAGGTATTTTACGAGTGTTTTCGCAGAATGCGGAAAACACTTTGCCAGTTTTGCACATTTGACGGAAGAAATGGTGACAGGACTGTGAATTTTTGTGCTGATATTTTTATTTTTTAATTGACCCCTCGTTTCAGTCGTGTATAATAAAAACGGTATAATCATGCGAAAAACCGCGAAATTATCTGGAGGAAAACAACATGTTTGAGTTTCTGATCAAAAAGCTGAAGGCTCATCCCCGCAAGATCGTGTTCACCGAGGGCACTGACCCCCGCATCCTGGAGGCTTCCGCCCGCTTGCTGTCCGGTACCTTCCTGACCCCCGTCCTGGTCGGCAACCCCGAGGAGATCCAGAAGGTCGCCGAGGATATCGGCTTCAACATCCGCGGCGCCATCATCATCGATCCCGCCACCTTTGAGGACATGGACAAGATGGTCGCCACCATGGTGGAGCTCCGCAAAGGCAAAATGACCGAGGAGCAGTGCCGCGACGCTCTGATGCAGGCCAACTACTTTGGCACCATGCTGGTGAAGATGGGCTACGCCGACGCTCTGCTGGGCGGCGCCACCTATTCCACCGCCGACACTGTCCGTCCCGCCCTGCAGATTATCAAGACCAAGCCCGGCAGCAAGATCGTCTCCTCCTGCTTCATTCTGGTCCGTC
>CAMAZB010000188.1 GCA_945862785.1 uncultured Clostridia bacterium
CCTTGGGAAGCTGGATGGAGCCGGATTTATCCGTGGTGAACTCGCCGTTGGAAGTACCGATGAAGGTTCCCTTATCGTCGGTGACAAGGAAAGTGGCCCCTTCCAGCGGCGTCTTGTTGGCATCGTCCGCCAGCTTCTTGATGAGGACGGAACCATAGGGCTGATTGCTGAACCGCAGCGTCACAACGTCCTGGTCCTTGCCGGTCAGGAGGACCGTCTGAGGCGGGGTGTCGATAGAGTAATAGGGACTGGCTTTCGTTTCCTCGACGATATAGGTGCCAGCCTTTAAGCCCGTAACAACAAAGGCACCGTTTTCCGAAGTGGTGTGGGTGCCAATGACCGTACCGCCGGTGCCGGAGGTGCCGCCCAGGTATCGCACCAGGAACTCCGCTCCCTGAAGAGCCGCCCCAGTCTTGGCATCATACTTGAACACCACCAATGCACTGAGAGGTCGGTTTTCCCAGATCTTGACCGCGCTTTCGTTTCCTGCCAGATAGAACTCCTGGGTCGGTTCATCCGCAGGCGCAAAGCCTGCCGCTGGAGTTTCCTCCGTCACTTTATACCAGCCGCTGTTGAGGGCGTCACCCGTAAAGATAATCTCGCCGTTTTCATCGGTATAGAAACTGCCCAGGTCATCGAATGTGCCGGTCGTGGTGTTGTCGGAACCCCACCAGATATGGAACTTGGTGTTGGGGATGGGGTCCTTCGTGATCTCGCACCGCTTGATGATTTTCAGCGAAGGCTTGACTGCATTGAAAAACGTCACCGTCCTGGTCTCGCCAGGGCCGAGGGCGATGGTTTGCGGAATGTCGCAGAGGATCACATCGGAGGGTACATTGACCTCCGTGACTTTATAACTGCCCACGGGGATGTTTTCAAGGAAGATGCGGCCCTTGCTGTCGGTGGTGGCGGAGGTGCTGTAACCGCCGTCGATCTGCTCGATTTTGTAGGTCACATGGGCAATGGGGTCGCCCGTGGCGATGTTTTTCTTCAAAATCTCAAGGCCGGGCTTCTGGTAGTTGGTGAAGGCAGCCTCCACCGTCCCAGCTCCGGCCAGCAGGGCGATGTCCTGGTGGGTTCCGGTCTTGATGTAAGGCTCCTCGACCGACTGTTCGGTAATCCGGTAGACGCCGGGCTGGAGGTCGGGCAATGTCTTTTCACCATCCACGGTAACGGTGGTGGAGTAGCTGCCGGTCAGGGATTCCACAAGAAAGGTGGCCTTGACCTTGGCAAAGGTCTGGGCGTCTGCCTTGGTGATTTTCAGGCTGGGCAGAGGGCTGTTGCTGGCAGAGACAGTGTACTGCTTATTGCCATCGGTCACATCCACATAGACGCTGTGGGGCGTGGGGTCCAGGGCATAGCCCTCCGGGGCCTCCACCTCCACAAACGTCCACAGGCCCTTGGTCACATCGTTGACCTCAATGATACCGCCGCCAGAAGTCACGTCACTGCCGACGATCTGGCCGTCCCGGTAGATATTGTAGACAGCACCATCCAGGCCACGGGTAGTTCCGGCAATCACTTTTTTGAACGTGATGTCGCCATCACCGGCAACGGGAGGGGGCGGATTGTCACCGCCTTCCGGCTTATCGTCCGTCACGACCTTGCGCGTTGCGTGATAGGCAAAGAAGCTCTGGCGGCCGGATACACCAGAGATAGCAAGAACGGCCCACTTGCTGGACGTATCCTCCACGATAGACGCCTGCTTGCCCTCGGCGGCGTACTGTTCCACCTGAGCCTGAAGCTCGGCATCCTCTTTGGCTTTTTGCTCCAGCATCCAGTTATAGTAGCCTACATACGTTTCGTAGGTGTCCGCATTGGCAAAGCCGCCTGCGTCAATGTCGCCAGAGGTATCGCCGCCTGCGGATTTGTCGCTCTGGTTGTCCCAGATGTAGGTCTGCAAGGCCATGAACAGGCTGCCGGGAATTTCACCAGTGTAATCCGCAATATAGGACATCATCCATTTGACGTTTTCCTTGGTGATGGCATCCATCTCGCCCAGGCCGGTCTTGGCGACAGCCTTTTCCCACAGGGCGTCGGCATCCGCGCCAGTGGCGCTGGTGTAGGAGTAGCTGTTAAGAAAGCTGGCCGTACCATACCGATAGGAATAGCCCAGGTCCATACAGTAAAGCTGTTTGCCCGCAGCCATAGGCGGACGGTAGGAGTAGGGCTGGCCGGTGGAAGTCAGCCGGGTGGTCCAGCGGTTGGGGTCTGTGGTCGGCGTAATGCCGGTGCCGGTGGAGGTCGCTGCAAATGCCGAGGTCGGCAAGATGGTGAGCAATGTCACCAAAACCAGCAGCATGGAAACAATGCGCTTTTTCAATGTCCTCATATATTGGGTTCCTTTCTACAAATTGAAATCAAAAAAGCAGGCCGTGTAGAACGACCTGCTTTAGAAGTATGGGAATTTCGTTTTACATGATGGGTTCGTCCACCCATGAAATCAAATAGCCGTTGTAAAGGAAAAGTTCAACGCAGTACCAGCCTTCCTCTCCGCTGGCGTTGACGCCTTTGGCAATGCCCACGCCGATGGAAGATAAGCGGTCATTGAGGATATTCCGCAGATGGGTTTCAGAATTGGCCCAGCCATCCACC
>CAMAZB010000189.1 GCA_945862785.1 uncultured Clostridia bacterium
TGACCAGATGAAAATTTTTCAATTTCCCCTTGACTTCTTATAGTTGGTCACCTCCGGGCATAGTTTTTCCCGAAGACAGACGAAGAAACCGCAAAAATGTCGATTTTCGTCTCAGTTTCCAAATGCCCTTTCAAACCACCGCTTTCGATGGTATAATTGTAAAAAAGGGGGTATCTCCCATGTATTTTTACGAACTTGACGGTCTGTCCGCCGCATCCTATCTGCCGGATCTGCCCTTTCCCCAGACCGCGTCCGGCACACCCTCCCTGTTTCTGACAGAGCGGGACGGCGGACCGGCGGCATTCCGCGCCACCTGGTCCCACCACCTGACGGAACCGGCGGGCGTCCGCTGGCTGGACGCGGGAAATGCTCCCGCCCTGGATCACCCGTTGACGGCGGTTGATCTCCACCATCCCCGGTGGGCGGACGCCCTGGCCTTTACCGCCCCGAAGCCCGGAAAAAAGCGGGTGCACCTTCTGGCGGTAGGCGACGTGGGCGGCACCCTGCTCACCGCCCTGAAACTGCTGGGCGGCGGCTGTATCTCCGCCATCGGTATCCGGGACCTGAACGAAAACACCGTGTCCCGCTGGACCGCGGAGATGAGCCAGATCGCCTGGCCCTGGGACTACAATAGTTTACCGGAAGTAGAGGCAATATCGGAAAACCAGCTTTTTGACTGCGACGTGTTCATCTTCGCCGCCACGAAAGCCATCCCAGCGGTGGGCAGCGGCGTGCAAGATGTCCGCATGGCCCAGTTCGCCGCCAACCGCCCTTTGGTAGAGCAGTTCGCGAAGCAGGCCCGGGAGGCCCGGTTCAGCGGATTGTTCATGGTCCTGTCCGACCCAGTGGACCCGCTGTGCAAGACGGCGTGGCTGGCCTCCAACACCGCGTCCGACGGCACTCTGGACCACCGGGGCCTCCTGCCGGAGCAGGTGCAGGGCTTCGGCCTGGGGGTGATGAACGCCCGCGCCGCTTATTATGCCAAGCAAGACCCCCGGTTCGTCGATTTCCTCACCGAGGGCCGTTCCTTCGGCCCCCATGGCCGGGGACTGGTCATCGCCAACTCCATCGACCACTACGACGACTCCCTGTCCCGGGAGCTGACGGAGCTGGTTGAGACCGCAAATCTCCGCATCCGGGGCCTGGGCTTCAAGCCCTATGTGGCCCCCGCCGTGTCCTCCGGCGCCATGCAGCTTCTGCTGACCCTGCGAGGAGACTGGCACTGCTCCTCCATTCCTCTTGGGGACGTATGGTTCGGTGTGAAAAACCGCTTTACCCCCCAGGGTCTTGAGATGGAAACCCTCCCCCTGCCGGACACTCTGTTCGCCCGCTTGCAGGAGACGGAAGCCCTGCTGAAAGCCATCGTTTGAAAGGAGGTCCGCCATGACCCGGCGATTGACCGTTGTCTGCCCCGGCGATACCGCCTCAGAGCGGTATGCCCTGACACTGGAGCATGCTCTGCGGGGCCATCCCGCCAGAGTGCGGCCCCGTATGGACGGGTCACTGGAAAACCAGCGCGTCCTGTTCGCCGTTCCTCTGGACGAGAGCGGCGTGAACCACGGGTACTATGACCTGCTGGCGTACCTCCGCACCCACCCCGGCTGCCTGGACGGCAGCGTGGGCGGGGTGTTGGTAGATGGTCCCGGCGACCTGTACACAAAAGCCGTAGGACGGGAACTGGTGCTCTCCGCCAGCAGGGCAGGCTGCGCCTTTCCGGGCCGTCCCCTGGTGGAGGCCACCGGGGACCTGCGGAATTTCACCGTCCAAGCGAAAAACGCGGGCTGCTCTTCGGAAGAAGCCTATCGCCTGGCCGCCGCCGACCTCACGGACCGGGTACTGGGCTTCGCCCCGCCGAAGCGCCATCAGCCGAAACTGCTGGTGCTCCACGCCTCCAACCACAGGACCTCCAACACCCTGGCCCTGTGGAGCCGCTGCCGGGAGCGGTTGGGAAAAGTTTGCGAAATCACGGAAATCGGTCTGCGGAACGGCACGTTGGAGGACTGCGCCGGGTGTCCCTACACCATGTGTCTCCACTTCGGCGAGAAAGGCGACTGCTTCTACGGCGGCGTCATGGTCCAGGAGGTCTACCCCGCCATCCGGGAGTCAGACGCAGTGGTGCTCCTTTGCCCCAACTACAACGACGCCCTCTCCGCCAACCTGACGGCGGCCATCAACCGCCTGACAGCCCTGTACCGCACCACGCCCTTCACCGACAAGGCGGTGTTCGCCATCGTGGTCTCCGGCTACTCCGGCGGGGACATTGTGGCAAGACAGGTGGTATCCGCTCTGAACATGAATAAGGGCTTCTGGCTGCCGCCGAATTTCTGTTTGTTGGAAACCGCCAACGACGCGGGCACGGCGGTGGAGCTGCCAGGGATCGAAGAACGGTTGAGTGAATTTACAGAAAATATATTACGTCAACTTGTGCAGTAAAGTACGGCCCCGGGCGTTTGCCCGGGGCCTCAGGCTGTCGATAAACCCGGAAATGTAGGAAAACGGGAAGGAAGGGTGTGCGCGG